>JBILLV010000053.1:0-38437 GCA_044375895.1 Polyangiales bacterium
TGACTCTGGCGGATCACGCGCTCCTTCTCGCGCGCGACGATCGAGACGGCGCCGTGCCCGAGCACGCCGCGGCGCTCCGCAGCGAGGCCGAACGCGAGCCGCGCCTCCATGATGGTGAGCCCACGTGCGGCCTCCAGAAGGGCGGTCGTGTGCTCATAGGCGAACCCACGCGCCGCGGTGACCTCGCGGGCGACGGTCTCCAGGTCGTCCACGCCTGGCAAGGGAAGATCGACGGTGGGCACCTCCTTCTGCAGCGCGATCGGCAACCCGGGGAGAGGGGTGGAGAGCACGAGCAGGCGACGGGGCCCGTCCTTCAGGCGAAGCATCTCTCGCACCTGCCGGATGGCCTCGTGGTGCGTCTCCGTGAGGTAGGGGTCGACGTCTTCGAGGAGGAGCACCGCCCCCTGATCGGCGTCACGGAGGCGCTTCATGGCTTCGATCGGGTCCGTCAACGACTCGTCCACGGCGCGGCTGGTGTTGTCGGGGAGGAGCTCCGTGAGCCCGCTCGACGAGCTCCAGACCCACAGCGTCAGCCCGAGGTCCCGCGCGAAGCCGATGCACCAGCCGCGCACGCGCTCCCACTCGAAGGACGCAATATGAATCGCGCCAGCCCCCGCGCGTACGAGCGAGAGCGCGTCATGATAGGTCGTGGTCATGGCCTCGGATGGTCCCGCCCCGTCGACGCGCGAGGCAACGGGTTTCTGACGCCGCTTTGCTGCTTCAGCCCACGGCCGCCCCGCCCTGGGCACGTCGCTCCCCCGATAGACCCGCCGCTCCTCGCCCCCGCCCCGCGTCACTTCCCCGACCGACACCCCGATGACCGCACCCTCCCCACGTCGCTCCTCCCACCGACGCTCGGGTCATCGCAACCTCCACCGCGTCGCTCCCCCTACCGACACCACGAACGCTCCGACGACCCGCGCGTCGCTTCCCCGATCGACCGCGTGACGCATACCCCCTTCGGCGCGTCGCTCCCCCTACCGACCCCGACACGTTGCCCCCTCCCACCCGTCGCTCCCCCCACTGAACGCGTCTCCGCCGTGTCTCACCCTCGGTCACTCCAACCATCTTCTTTCCAAGCGTTTCGAGCGGTGCGACGGTGCCCCTTGCGCGCCCCACGCGACCGCAGCTCCGCGGTCGCTGGCGACGCGCGGAGACACCCGTGGTCATGGACAAGAAGACGAACAAGCCCGCCCCCAATGCCCGCCACCTCGACGCCACCCTCCTCCACGCCGCGCACGACCCCACGGTCGGTGACCTCATCGCCGCGGCGCGCGCGGGGGCCTTCGTCGACACCACGCCGTCGCGGTGCTTCGAGCACTTCCGCGCGCAGGCGGAGGCCGTCCCGACCGAGGGGCTGCCCCCCTTCCGCGGCGCTCCCCTGCTGATGCACGACAACGTCAAGCGCGCCCTCGTCGTCGCCGAGCCGGCGTTCCCGGCGGCGGCGGCGCGGCTGCGGGCGCCGCGCATCCAGGAGGTGTACGAGCTGCCGTCGCTGGTGCTCGGGCTCCAGTTCGCCGCGGGGCGCGTGCCGGGCGACGCGCTCTCGCGGGGCACCATCGGCGCGCTCCTCACGGAGCAGACCCCGTGGCGCCGGCTGATGCTCGCGTACCTCGACGTGGTGTCCGACCCGCTGCTCAACCTCGTCCCCCGCGAGCGCGTCGCGGCGATCCGTGAAGGCAAAGGGCCCCTCGACATGGCGCAGGACTTCGTCGCGATCCCAGGGGTGTTCGCGGAGTTCGCGTCGGAGCTCGAGGGGAAGCAGCCCTTCCGCGCCGAGCAGATCGCGCGGCTGGAGTCGGTCGGCGCGACGCTGCTCCAGCAGATGCGCCCCGGCGCGGCGGCGAAGGTCGAGCGCGTGCGTGGACCGGAGGCGGTGCTGTGCGATCAGTTCGGCGCGCTCGTGACCGCGCGCTTCGAACTCCTCCTGGAGCTTGCGGTGTTGGGCTTCGGGCGCGTGAAGGCCGAGGCCGAGATGCCCGCGCTCCACGCCGCGGTGCGCGCCCCGAAGGCCGAGTCGGGCGAGGCGAAGCCCGACGCGGCGAAGAAGGTGGAGAAGAAGGGCAAGGCGACGACCGCGACGAAGACGGACGAAGTGAAGCAGGATGCGAAGCCCGTCGCACCGCCCGCCCGCCCCAGCGCCCCGCCGCCGAACTGACCGCCCGCGGCGCACCGACGCCAGCGCGCACCTCCCTCGATCCTCACCCGTTCCGCCTACATGCACCGCCCCGCGATGCGTCCGCAGCGCAGCGCCCGCACCGCGCGGTACACCGGGTACTCGCTCCCGCCCGCGCTCACCCACGCGAAGTTCTCCCACGCCGCGTCGCGCAGCATGAAGGGCATCACCGCCCGTACGTTCGGGTCGCTGAGCCACACGCCCTCGTAGGCCTGCACCGTCCACGTCGCCACCTCGTCGCGCGAGCTCGTCCCCCCGCCGTCGCGCTGCACGCTCCACCCCGTCTCCGTGAGGAGCACCGGCAGCGTGCGCCCCGCGGCGGCGAGCTCATCGTTGAAGTACCGCAGCCCCACCCCCGCGCTCGCGTACGGCGGAAAGAACCCGAACCCCCGCCCCGACGCCGGGTACGCGTGCGACGCGAACGCGTCCAAGCCCCCGAACACCGTCGGCACCGCCGCCCGCATCGCCGCGATGAACTCCAGCGACGTCGTCCCGCCCTCCCACTCGCCCGCCCGCACGTCGCGGTTGCCCACGCACGCGCACCACCGCACGCCCCCCGGCGCCAGTCCCCCGTTGGCCACGCGCACCCGCGGGTCACCCATCGCGCGGACGGCGCTGGTCACGTCGCGCACGAGGGCCGCGTACTCCGCCGCGAGGCGCGCCATCGTGATGCGCCCGTCGGGGAAGGCGCCGCCGTCGCACTGCCACTCGTAACAGAGGTTGGGCTCGTTGTGCACCTCCACGTACAACGGCCAGCCCGCGCGCAGCGGCAGCCCCCGCACGATGGCCGCGTAGGCCGCCGCGAGTCGCGTGAAGCGCGCCCCCGCGCCGTCGTCGCTCTGGTTGCGCACGCGCCGATCGCCCCACTCGGGCGAGAAGCGGATCACCGGCACGAGGTCGCGCGCATACGCCTCGCGCACGGCCGTCGACCACTCGGGCGTCGGCCCCGTCATCCCCGCCCGCACGCCCGCGAAGATGAGCTTCACGTGACCGCCCGGGCCCGCGAGCCGCGCCGAGCGTTCGAGGTCGTCGACGCTGCCCGCGCCCACCAGACCGATGCCGAAGCGGTTGGTCGGCGGGGGAGCGCCCGTCGGGAGGTCGGCCGGCGGAGGGGCTACGTCCACGCCCGCGTCGCGCATCCCGCCGCGCGCGGCGACGTCGCGCACGCAGGTGGCGAGCTCGCGCGTCCCCATGTCAGCGGTGAAGCGGAAGAAGTACGCCCCCGCCACGTGGCCCGTCACCCGCCAGCGCCACGTGTAGGGCGACGAGCCGCTGACGCCGATCCACGTCGCGGCGGGCGCGCCGGGACCCACCACCTGCATCCCCAGGTACACGTAGCCAGGGACGTCCGTGACCGACACTTCGAAGGACGCGTCGTCTCCCGGCGCGCTCGGAGAAAACGCGAAGCGACGGTCGCAGGCGGGCGCCGCGACGTCCATCGCCACGACGCGATCGGGTGCGGCGTCCATCGCCACCACACGGTCGGGCGCGGCGTCCATCGTCACCACACGGTCGGGCGTCGGGGCGAGGTCTTGCGGGGCGGGGCGGTCGAGGGGCGTTGGGACGTCCGCCGCGACCTCTTCCGAGGCGATGTCATCCGCGGCGGCGTCCTTCTCGACGACCGGGGGCGTCGGGGTGGAGCACCCGACGAGGCACACAAAAAACGCAGCCACGACCGCGCGGAGCATGACCCGCGAGCCTACACCCGCCGCCCCGAGTTTCGCGTTTGTTAACAAAGCGTTCACCGCGCCGAACGCCGCCGTCGGGCACAACCAGAGCCGCCGTGACAACCCGACGGACCCTCCCTCTCCTCGCCGCCCTGGCCACCTTCGCGCTCCCCCTCGTCGCCCACGCCCAGACGCCGCCGCACATCGACACGGGCGACACCGCCTGGCTGCTGGTGTCGTCGGCCTTCGTGCTCTTCATGACCCCGGGCCTCGCGCTCTTCTACGGGGGGATGGTGCGACGGCGCAACGTGCTGTCCACCTTCATGTTCGTGCACTTCGCGCTCGCGCTCATCTCGCTCCAGTGGGTGCTGGTGGGCTACTCGCTGGCCTTCGGGCGCAGCCACGGCGGCCTCATCGGCGGCTTCGAACACGTGCTCTTGAGCGGCGTCGGGACGGAGGCGCGCAAGACGGTGCCGCACCTCGCGTTCATGGCTTTCCAGATGAAGTTCGCGATCATCACGCCGGCGCTCATCGCGGGGGCCTTCGTCGAGCGCATGAAGTTCTCGGCCTACGTGCTCTTCGCGCTCCTCTGGACGACGCTCGTCTACGACCCCGTCGCCCACTGGACCTGGAACGAGCACGGCTGGCTCTACCGCCTCGGCGTCCTCGACTTCGCCGGCGGCACGGTCGTCCACCTCACCGCGGGCCTCGGCGCCCTCGTGTGCGCCCTCGTCATCGGCAAGCGCCACAACTACCCCCGCGAGAAGCACGCGCCGCACAACCTCACGATGACCGTCACGGGCGCGGGGCTCCTGTGGTTCGGCTGGTTCGGCTTCAACGCCGGGAGCGCCCTCGGGGCCAACGGCCTCGCCGCCCTCGCGCTCGTCACCACGCACATCTCCGCCGCCTCCGCGGCCCTCTCGTGGGTGCTGGTCGAGTGGTGGCACCGCAAGCGCCCCACCATGCTCGGCTTCGTGTCGGGCCTCGTCGCGGGCCTCGTCGCCATCACCCCCGCCGCGGGCTACGTCTCCGTCGGCGCGTCGCTGCTCATCGGCGCGCTCTCCGGCGCGGTGTGTTACGGCGCGGTGCTGCTCAAGGAGAGGTGGCACTACGACGACTCGCTCGACGCGTTCGGCGTGCACGGGGTGGGGGGCATCCTCGGGGCGATCCTCACGGGTGTGTTCGCGCAGAAGGCGCTCAACGCCGACGGGGCCGACGGGCTCCTCGCGGGCAACCCGATGCAGCTCGTGAAGCAGCTCGCGGGCGTCGGCGTGGCGGGCGTGTACAGCGTGGCCCTGACGTGGCTGCTGCTGAAGGTCGTCGACCGCTTCGTGGGGCTGCGCGTGACGAAGGACGAGGAGATGGAGGGGCTCGACGAGTCCCAGCACGGCGAGTCGGGCTACGTGATGTGAGCGCTCAGGGCGCCGAGGCGACGAAGCCCGGATCGGGTTCGAACGCGGCGTTGATGGCGGTGTTGGCGTCGGGCGAGCCCGCGGCGAGGCCGTTGATGGTGCGGACGTCTACGCGCCACGCACATGGGGTGCGGCCGGTTCCGCCTCAACCACTGAGCAGTCCTGGACGTTTTCGTCCAGTAGGTTTCCGCACGAAATCGTGTTTGCCCATTATTAGGACTACCCGCTACCGGTAGGGCTGTGGCACGTTCGTGGCACTTCGCGAGCCGTGTTGTTTAAGGCAACGGTCGACGGAGGTGAGGTGGCAGTGGAGGCGCTCGACCGTGACATTGTGATCGCCTTGGAGGGGGCTGAGACGCCGCTAGACGGCGGACTGCCCTACGCCCTCGGCCTCTCTCGACGGGCGGGAGCGCTCTGGAGCGAATTCGTGCAATTGCCTCCCAACCGCGACCTCCCCTCCTGGCTCAACGAGCGCGGCGACGGCTCCCCCCTGCTCGCGGACGACAAAATCGAGGCATTCGATCGCGCTCATCACCTCGCCGCGGGGTGGGGACTCATCGCCGACCGGGTCGACGATGGCCAGGTCAGTGATGCCGATCGCTTCAATGCGCCGCGCGCGCACCTCCTCCAGGCCTGGCGCGGCGCCCTGGCCGCCGCATGCGGCGATGCAACGGTCGCTGACGCCGCGATCGACGACGCACTTGCGGCCTGGGAAGAAGGGGTGGCGATCGAGCGGGCGTTCTTCGCTGGAGAGCGGGGGGTGTCCCGCATCGACGACTACCAGCGCTCGGTGCGGCTGCGCTTGCGCTGGGTTGTTGCGAGCGCGGCCGCGATGCTCGAGACCGCGGGCGACGCCGCGCGGGCGGAGGCCCTCCGCGGCATCCACGCGTGCTTCATGTTCGGGCTCCAGTGCCGCGACGATGCCTACGACGCCGAGGACGACCGCTCGCTGCGAGGAGCCGCCGTCCATGAGGTGTTGACGGTGCCGCGCGGCGCGCTCGTTCGAGCAGCACCGTTGGCGCTCCGGAGGGCGGCGGCGCGGGCGCGGGCTGCCGGGTTTTCACAGATGGGCTCGTGGGTGGCGTCCTTCGCCGACGAGGTGGACGTGGACGCCGGTGAGCCGGACCGGGCCCGGAGCGAACTGGCTGCCTTCATCCTCGTCGAGGCGCTGGGATGAACGACCGCTCAGTCGCCGCGGCTCGCCACGATCACGCCGTACTCGATCGCGCCGTCGAGCATCCCGTCGGTGCACGCGATCGAGGCCGTCGTGTGGCGCTCGTACACGGGGTCGGTGGCGCCGGTCAGCACCCGCTCGAACGCGATCTGCGTCAGGCGCCGCGCGGCCATGTTGCGCATGACGAGCGCGGAGTTGAGCACCGCCGACGTGTCGACGACGGCCGACGTGACCGTGAAGCCCGCCGACTCGACGGCCGTCACGGTCTCGGCGATCGTGCGGAGGCCGGGCAACGCCCACCCCGCGCACAGCGTGTCGACGTGCCGTGCGTCTCCCGAAGTGCCGCGGAAATAATCGACGATCGCGTAGCGGCCGCCCGGCGCGAGCAGGGAGCGGACGTGGGCGAACAGGGCGCGGGCGTCCTCGACGTGGCAGGCGCTTTCGAAGCTCCATGCGACGTCGAAACTACCTTCCGGCAGACCGCTCGCGAGGGCGTCGGCTTCCACGAACCGCGTCCGCTCTGCGACCCGTCGCTCCGCTGCGAACTTGCCAGCGAGCTCGATGTGCAGCGGGACGATGTTCACGCCCGTGACGTGGGCGCCGCGATCGGCCGCCACCCAGATCGCCGTGCCGCCGACGCCGCAGCCGATGTCGAGGGCGCGCGTCGCGGGGCCGACCGCGAGCAGGTCCGCGAGGAAGCGGTTGGCGTGGCGGAAGGCGTCTTCGTGCGAGGTGACGCCTTCGCCGTCGCGCCCGAGGTGCATCGAGAGCGCATCGGGCGACCAGTTGGCGAGGTAGCTCTGCGTCGTGGTCGCGTCGTAGTAGGTGCGGATGCGGTCGACGAGATCGTCGGAGGTGCTGGCCATGGCACGTGAGGGTATCACCAGTCGGGTGTTTGACGTGGCTTCGAATACATACGGAGAGGGATGAGTATGGCTGGCTATACGCAGGTATGGGTAAGTCAGTACAAATCGTCTTTCGGCGATCTCCCGAACGTCGAGCAGTCTACGCTCGGCTTTTCCCAGAAGCTCGTGGCGTCCGGCCTTGCCATCAAGTCGGTGTTCAGATCGAACATGGAGGCGAAGGACTGGCTCCTCCAACCTGGCAGCAGGAACATCTGTGAAGAACGGGAACTTCTTCATTTTGTGGGCCATTCCACCACGGAAGGACCGCAATTCCGTCAGCGGACGTCGAACAATGGTGTCGCCAACTACAGAGAGTTGCAGTGGGGGACAGGCAATCTGCGGTGGGTCGTGATCGACGGCTGCCTCACCCTAAATCCCATCGCCACATCCTCAAAATTCACCAACATCTTCTCCCGATGGGGAACGGTCTTTTCAGGCCTGCGCGGTCTCTACGGGTTCTCGTCGCTGAGTACATCGGAGACCACCCGAGGGACCGCGTTCGCGACCTATCTCGTAGAGGGAGAACCGATCTGGCTCGCTTGGATGAAGGCCTGTCAGGAGTCGGAGTCTGAGACCGCCGAGTTCGCCGTGCTGACGGTCGCCGTGGAGGGCGCTCTCGATCTGGTGGAGGATGGCAATGTCGCGGAAGGAGCGGTCGGCGACGCGGACGCGCTCTTGACGCCATCGGTGGCCATGCTGCCGAACGATCGCTGGCCTCAGGACGCCGACCTCCCGCCGGTCGATGCGCAGGCGACAGGCCTTGTGTACTTCACCGCGCACGTGTGATTTGGAGGAAGATGGAACATGCCACCGCTTTTTGGCTATGGACGAACGCTTCAAGAGGTACCCGCGCCGGAGATGCTCGCGGTTAGCCATGGGTATCTTGGGGGGGACCCCTGGCAAAGGCAGAACGACCGCGCCGTCTCCCGTGAAGGGTCCGGTGAACTGGAGGTGTTCGCTGCGTCCGAGTCGTCCCGCTGGACGCACGACGAATTTCGCTTGGGTCGCTTCGTCGCCGATCGCCCGGCACAGTGGAAGGAAGTCGCCTCCGTCGCGACGGAGTGGTACGACCGACACGTCCCCGCGACCGCTCGCCGCTTCGTGAGCGGCCCGTTGCTGCCGCAGACAGCCTACCTGGCGTACGGTCGTCAAGCGGGCGAGGTACCGCTGCGGGCAGTGCTCGCACAGGGGGTCGCGTCCTACCGTGTAGACGGGATCGACCTGATCGGACCCGGCGCGAAGACGGTAATCAACATCGACGGGCGGGGCCGCGTCATGCAGGCCTACCACTTCTGGCATAACGTCTTTGAAGGGCCCGTTTGCGAAGTGACGCCCCAGTCGGAGTTGCAGGCCCTGCGCGCCTATGACGACGAACGCGCCTGGGCGCTGGCGAAGACGGTCGACGCGAGGCTCGTCTACTACATGCCGCCGCCCACGCTGCGTGCCAGCCTCGTGCTCCCGTTCTATCAGTGGCTCGTCATTCCTTCGCGGCCCGGTGACTTCGCGAGCGAAAGGAAGGCCGCGAACCTTCTGCTCCCCGCCTTCGATCCCAAAACGGTGCCGTCCCCATTCCGAAAGGCGGCCGCGGCCCTCAACCAACAACTGAACACGCTCATCTGAGAACTCCGAGGAGAAACCATGGCGGACGAGAAGAACAATCGTGAAGTAGTGCTGCTTCAGGCGCTCGAGGCTGCGGGAACCGCCGTTACGGCGGCGGCCCGCTACGGCATGCAGGCGATCGACCAGGCGCCGTCGCCCGAGCGCGGCGCGCTGGCACCGCAACTGGTATCAAGCCCGCCCGCGAGCCCGCTCGACGTGCGGCAGTGGCGCGACGACGAGAACACCCGGAGGCAAGGGGAGAACTACTACAGCCACTTCAAGCCCGGCGGGGCTGGCAACCTCGACAACAAGGGGGCCAACAACAAGGACCTCGCACGGCTGTACGCTTTTCTCTTCACGGAGAAGGGGTCGGACGGCGAGTACAGCTTTGTCCTCTGGATGCGGTGGCAGTCGTTGATCCATGACGAACTCGATCCACTGCTGGCCGCCCCTTCCGAGCTCGCGGCCGTCGAGGCCAAGGTGTCGGAGATCAACGAATGGCTGCACAACGAGATCTCCCGCCTCGACCCCACTTTCAAGGACGCCAACACCAACCTCAGCGTCGCGCAGTACGTGGTGCTCTCGCACGCCATCGTGACCCAGAAGGAGCACAAGCTCCTCTCCCCGTGGGGTGGAACGCTCGAAGACCCGCCGAAGATGTTCTGGTAGCACGGCGCGCAGCGTGCGAAGCGAGGCACCCCAGACCGGCGACGGCTGGGAGCGTATGGCGCTCTCGGCGCTAGGGCTCCTCGTCCTCGCGCTGTCCCTCGTGTCGGTGCGCGACGGCCTGCGCCTCGTCGGGGCCCCCTCGCCGCAGCTCTTCGTCGATCCCTTCGGCCGCTTCTCGTCGGTGAGCCTTCCCTCCTGGCCAGAGGTCTCGCCCTCGCTCCTCTACACCGACCAGCTCGTCGCGCTCGAGGGCGTGCCGCTGCCCGCGCGCGAACTCATCCGAGGTCGCGGCGGCGCGTTGCTCGCCGCGCACTGCGTCCGCGCGCAAGCCGCGCGACGCGCGTCGGTGACCCTCACGTTCCGGCGGGGCGACGTGCTGCTCCATGCGACGCGCGCCCTGCGGCCGCTCAGCTTCTCGGACGCGGTCTTCTTCCTGCTGCTCAACCACGGCGTCTCGTCGCTCGCGCTGTGGGCCGCGGTCGCGGTGCACTACTTCTCTCCCCGGCGACGCGGCGGTCGCGCCTTCATTTTCTGGTCGAGCGGCGTGGCCTTCTTCCTCTCGACTTTCACGGACTATCACACCAGCGCTCGCTTCCACCCGCTCTTCAACCTCGGCTCGGGCTGGCTCCTCGCGGGCATGGCGAGCGTGATCTACGCGTTCCCTGACGCGCCGACGCGCGGCGGAGGACGTGCACGTCAGCTTTGGGGAGCCACGGTGGGCGCGACCGCGGCGGTGACGGCCGTCGCGGTTGCGGCCCCGTGGCTCGGCTATGACGCGTTCGCCGCGCGCAACACGCTCGGTCTCGGCGTCCTCGCCTCGCTCGTGGTGCTCATGGTCGTGCTCTACGTGCGCTACCACCTCGCCGTGGGGCGTCAGCGGGAGGAGCTTTGGACGGCGGGCCGAGGGATCGGCGTCGCGCTCGGCGTCATCCTGCTCGGGTTCGGCTTTCTCACCGTGACGGGGGCGGCGACGATCCACTTCTTCCTCCCGATCGTCACCAGCTTCATCCCGCTCTTCGTGGGGTGGGCGCTGGTGCAACACAACATTCTCGGTGCGAACACGGTGCTAACGCAGCGGCTGCTGGCGTACCCCACGGTGCTGATTGCCGGGAGCATCTCGACCGGCGCGTGGCTCGCCTTTCGCAAAGACGGGGGGCATGGTGCCGATTCCTCTCTCGCGACCATGGCGGGGGCCGTGACCTTCGCGGGGCTTCTTGCCGCTTTCCGCCGACTCTCGACGCGCCTGCTCTTCCCCGCCGCCGCCGCGTTTCGGCCCACCATCGAGCAGCTCGCGGAGAGCCTCGCCGACCCCGCGCAGGCCGTGAACCTACCGGCCGCGCTGGAGCGCACCGTCCACCGCTGGCTGCCCACCAGTCAGGCGCGTCTGTTGAAGCCCCCGGCGCTGGCGGAGATCGACCACCTGCCCGGTGACGCGTCGGCGAGGCTCGGCCAGGGGGAGAAGCTCTGGACCGAACAGTCCCCCTGGGAGCGCCACCTCGTCGTCCCACTCCGCTCACACGGGGAGCTCCGCGGCGTGCTCGACATCGCGCCGAAGCATCAGGGCGCGCTCTTCACCGAGGAGGATCTCGCCCTCCTCGACACCATCGCCGCGCTCGGGGCCATCGCCCTCCACAACGCCGAGATCCTCGCCGCGCTCGACGACGCCCGTCGGATGGAGGTCGACGCGACCCGCGAGGACAAGCGGCTCACCCTCGGCACGCTCGGCGCTGAGCTCTCGCACGAGATCGCGCACCCGCTCTCATTCTTCCGCACGCTGCTGAGGCGAGCGGCGCGGCGGCCCATCGACGGCGAGGACGTCGAGATCGGCGAGGAGGAGATCGCCCGCATGGACCGCATGCTCCAGTCGCTGCGGCGGCTGGAGGTGCCGCCCCCGCGCATCGCTTCTGTGCCGCTGCGCGACCCCGTGGCGCGGGCCCTCGCGCTTGCGCGAGAGCGACTCGGCGAGCGCAAGCTCCTAGGCGAGGTCGACCTCCCGGCGGGCTGTGTCGTCCAGGCGGACGCGGACGGGCTCGTGCAGGTGTTTGCCAACCTCCTCCGCAACGCGGCGCAGGCGGCGCGTGGCGCGGTGGGGGTGAGGGCCACGGCCGCGGACGACGGCTCGCTCGCGATCGATGTGTGGGACGACGGCCCCGGCGTGCCCGAAGAGCTCGTGCCGAAGCTCTTTCAACGCTGGGTGACGAGCCGATCGGTCGAGGGGGGCAGCGGCCTCGGCCTGTCGGTCGCGCAGCAGATCGTAGTCAACTTCGGGTGGAAGATCCTGTATCTCCGTGACGGCGGGCGGACCTGCTTCCGCGTCGTCGTGCCCGAGGACAAGGTACGTTTCGAGGCCGGGTGACACTCCGGGGAGGGCTCAGGGATGCTCGTTCTCATCGTCGACGATCACCGCAGCGCGCGCCGCACGCTGCTCTCCATCCTGGAGGAGTTTGACGGCGTCAACGCCGTCGAGGCGAGCAGCCTCGACGAGGCGCGGCGCGCGCTCGAACGCCACCCGATCGACCTCGCCCTCATCGACGTGTGCCTCTCCGAGGACTCACGCAACCGCGACGGCCTCACGCTCGTCCGCGAGGTCGCCTCGAAGACCGTGGCTGTGCCGGTGTGCGTGACCGCGTCGAGTGACATGGAGGTGATCCGCACCGCCATGCGCAACGGGGCCTACGACTACCTGCTCAAGGGCGACCTCTGCGTGGAGGTGCTCACGCCCATCGTCACGGGTCTGCGCGAGCGTCGGCGCCTCGAACGCGAGGTGGCTGAACTGCGGGCTCGCGTGGCGCCCGGCGCGGCCCCGCCGGGCCTCATCGGCACTTCGCCCGCCATCGAGCGTCTGCGCAAGCTGATCCAGCGGGTCGCTCTCTCCGACCGCCCGGTGCTCGTCCTCGGGCCCAACGGGTCGGGGAAGGAGGTGGTGGCACGGGCCATCCACGCGCTTGGCCCGCACCCCGACGCGCCCCTGCTTGACGTGAACTGCGGCGCCATCCCGGCGAACCTGGTGGAGAGCCTGCTCTTCGGGCACGAGCGGGGGGCCTTCACCGGCGCCGAGCGACGCCTCGGATACTTCAGCGCGGTGGGCCGCGGCACGCTCCTGCTCGACGAGATCGCGGAGGTGCCGCTGGAGCAGCAGGCGGCTTTCCTGCGGGTGCTGGAGACGCGGCGATTCCGGCCCATCGGCGCTCATGCCGACGTCGCATTCGAAGGGCGCATCGTGGCGGCGACGCACGCGAACCTCCAGGAGCGCGTCGCGCAGGGACGCTTCCGCGAGGACCTCTTCCACCGCCTCGACGTCCTGACGATTACCGTCCCCCAGCTCGACGACCACCGCGAGGACATCCCTGCGCTGGTCGCGTGGCTCCTCCGCGACGAGCGGCGCCGGCTGCAGTTCTCGCAGGACGCGCTCGACTGGCTGACGATGCAGTCATGGCCGGGCAACGTGCGTCAGCTCCGCAACCTGCTCGACCGGGTGGCGGTGTTTGCGGAGGCGGACGAGGTGACGGCGGCGACGCTGGTCGACGTCTCCGGACGCGCCGGAGACTCCGCCGAGGCCGCGCTCCGACGCGCCATCCGCACGATCCTCCACCTGCCGATGAGTCAGGACAAGCTCAAGGTGACGCAGGCGGCGCTCGTCCACGAGGCGATGGCCCTCGCGGACGGCAACAAGTCCGCCGCCGCGCGGCTCCTCAACTCGCACCGTCGGGTGGTCGAGCGGGTCCTGCTGCGCGGGTCGTCGGACCCGGACGACGAGGAGGGAGGCTCGGAGTAGAGGAGAAGGCATTCCCCTCCTGTGAGCGGCGCTCAGGGCGCCGACGCGACGAAGCCCGGATCAGGCTCGAACGCGGCGTTGATGGCGGTGTTGGCGTCGGGCGAGCCCGCGGCGAGGCCGTTGATGGTGCGTACGTCCACGCGGATGCGCCCGACGCCGCCGTTGCCGCCCGGCCGGACGAGCCCGGCGGAGGTGCCGAGCCCGCCGATGGAGGCGCCGACGACGCCCGTCGCCGTGAGCGACTGGATGCGCACGTACACGCTGCCGCCGGAGCCGCCGCCGCAGCCGTAGCTCCACGAGCCCTGCGAGGCCGCGTTGCAGGTCTCGCCCGTCGCCGTGATCGCGCCCGCGCCGAGCGTCGCGCGCACCGCCGTGAGGAACACCGCGCCGCCCCCGTTGCCGCCCGGACCCGGGGACAGCGAGCCCACGTTGCCGCCGCGCCACACGCCGCCGCCGCCCGAGCCGACGCAGAAGAGGGCGAGGTTGGCGACCCCGTAGGTGCCGCCCGCGCCGGGGGGGAAGGCGGGGCCGCCGTTCCAGGAGGCGCCCGCGCCGGCGCCGCCGCCGTAGTTGCCGCCGCCGCCGGTGACCGCCGCGCCGCCGCCGCCGTCGTTGGCCTGCCAGCAGGCGTTGCACGCGGTGTTGAGGTAGCCCGTCGCGCAGTTGCCCACCTGGCCGCCGCAGCCGCGCCCGGGGCGGCTCTCGCCCTGGTAGGTGTCCTGGTCAGAGGCTGCTCCCGGCGGGCCGCCGCGGTACCCGCGCGCCGCCATGTCGATGCGCGCCCCCGCGGGCACCGTGAGGTCGCCCGACACCCGCAGCGCGAGGACGCCGCCGATCACCCCATTGAAGGGCTGCGTGGTGAGCACCGCGCCCGCGCGGAGGGTGAGCGACGTGTACGCCGGCACGCGCACCATCGCCACCACCTGACCCGCGAGCGAGGCGTTGCTCGTCGCCCCGTAGGTCCCGGTGATGGCCGTGGTGAACACCACCGAGCTCCCCGCCACCGAGGCCACCTTGAGAAACTCATAGTTGCCCACGCGCGTCACCGCGCCGGGGCCCCCCTGGAGGTTGACGAGCATCACCTCGTCGTTGGGCGCGAGGCCCGAGGGCATCGCCGGGAGCGCCGCCGACGTCGCCCCGAGGGCCGTCACCTGGAACCACGGCGCGTCCGGCGTCGCCCGCCCCGACACGCTCTCGCGCGAGAGGTCGCGCGTGCCGCTCACGTCGCCGACCCCGTCCGCCCCGTTGCCGTACTCGCTCTGCACGCACATCGCCCCTGACGGAACGAGCGGCGCCACGCACGTCACCCCGCACGTGCCGCGCGCGCACGTGGCCGCGCCGCCCGTGGGCACGGGGCAGGCGTTGCCGCAGGCCCCGCAGTGGGCCACGTCCGTCGCGACGTCGACGCACGCGCCCGCGCACGCCGTCTGGCCCGCCCCGCAGAGCAGCGCGCAGCGGCCGCTGGCGCACACCTGACCGGCGCTGCACCGCATCCCGCACGCGCCGCAGTGGGCCGGGTCGCTCGTCGTGTCGCGGCACGCCCCCGCGCAGTTGGTGAGGCCCGCCCCGCACGACACCGCGCACGCGCCCGCGGTGCACGCCGTCCCCGCCGCGCAGACCGTCCCGCACCCGCCGCAGTTGCGGTTGTCGGTCTGGAGGTCGCGGCACACGCCCGAGCAGTTGGTGGTGCCCGCGCCGCAGCTCACCTGACACATCCCCATCGAGCACACCTGACCCGCCGCGCAGGCGCGCCCGCACGCACCGCAGTGGCCCGTGTCGGTCTGGAGGTCGCGGCACACGCCCGCGCACTCCGCGAGGCCCGCGCCGCACGACACCACGCAGGTGCCCGACGAGCACACCTGGCCCGCCGAGCAGCTTCGCCCGCAGGCGCCGCAGTGGGCGAGGTCGTTGGAGAGGTCGCGGCACACGCCCGAGCAGTTGGTCTGGCCCGCGGTGCAGCTCACCTGGCAGCGACCCGCCGCGCACACCTGACCCGTCGGGCAGGCCACGCCGCACATGCCGCAGTGGGCCCGATCGGTCTGGAGGTCGCGGCACGTCCCCATGCAGTCCGCGAGGCCCGCGCCGCATGACACCACGCACGCGCCCGCCGCGCACGCCGTCCCTGACGGGCAGGCGCGCCCGCAGGCGCCGCAGTGGTTGTTGTCGGTCTGCGTGTCACGGCACGCGCCGCTGCAGTCGGTCTGCCCCGCGGCGCAGCTCACGGTGCACGCGCCCGCCGCGCACACCTGACCCGCCGCGCACGCCGACCCGCACATCCCGCAGTGGGCGCGGTCGGTGGTGAGGTCGCGGCACGTCCCCGCGCAGTTGGTGGTGCCCGCGCCGCACGACACCTGGCACGCGCCGCCCACGCACACCTGACCCGCCGCGCAGGCCACGCCACACATCCCGCAGTTCGCACGGTCGGTGGCGAGGTCGCGGCACACGTCCGAGCAGTTGGAGAGCCCCGCCGCGCACGACACCGCGCAGGCCCCGCGGAGGCACACCTGGCCCGCGGCGCACGCCCGCCCGCAGGCCCCGCAGTTCGCGTTGTCGGTCTGCGTGTCGCGGCAGACGCCCGCGCAGTTGGTGAGGCCCGCGAGGCACGACACCGTGCACACCCCCGCGCTGCATACCAAACCCGCCGCGCAGGCCATCCCGCAGGCCCCGCAGTTCGAGCGGTCGGTGGAGAGGTCGCGGCAGACGCCGTCGCAGAGCATCAAGCCCGCGAGGCAGCTCACCTGACACATCCCCATCGCGCAGATCTGGCCCGCGGGGCACGGCCTCCCGCACGCGCCGCAGTTGCCGCGGTCGGTCTGGAGGTCGCGGCACGAGCCCATGCAGTCGCTGAGGCCGCCGCCGCAGACCACCGTGCACGCGCCGCCCGAGCACACCTGACCGGCGGGGCAGCGGGCGCCGCACGCGCCGCAGTGGTTGTTGTCGGTGTCGAGGTCGCGGCAGACGCCGCCGCAGTTGGTGGTGCCGCCGCCGCACGACACCCGGCACGCGCCCTCGGAGCAGATCTGACCCGCGGGGCACGCCATCCCGCACGCGCCGCAGTGGAGCCGGTCGCTGGCGAGGTCGCGGCACGCCCCCGAGCAGTTGGTGAGGCCCGCCGTGCAGCTCACCTGGCAGGCCCCCGAGGAGCACACCTGGCCCGGTCCGCATTGCCTCCCGCAGGCGCCGCAGTGGTTGTTGTCGGTCTGGGTGTCGCGGCACGTCCCCATGCAGTTGGTGGTTCCTCCGCCGCAGGACACCTGGCAGGCGCCCATCGCGCACACCTGCCCCGCGGGGCACGCGTTGCCGCAGGCGCCGCAGTGGCTGTTGTCGCTGGCGAGGTCGCGGCAGGCGCCGGTGCAGTTGGTGAGGCCCGCGCCGCAGGTCACCGCGCACGCGCTCATGCGGCAGTTCTGGCCGCCAGGGCACGCGTTGCCGCAGGCGCCGCAGTGGTCGACGTCGCGGGTGAGGTCGACGCACACGCCCATGCAGTTGGTGAAGCCGACGCCGCAGGTGGTGGCGCAGCGCCCGGCGGCGCACACCTGACCGAAGGTGCAGCGCGTCCCGCAGGCCCCGCAGTTGGCGACGTCGTTGGTGAGGTTGGCGCACACCTCGGCGCCCGCATCCCCACCCCCGGGACACGGCGTCAGGAGCTCGGCGCAGCGGAGGGCGCAGCGCCCCGCGGCGCACCCGTAGCCCTCCATGCACGCGTTGCCGCAGGCGCCGCAGTTGGCGCGGTCGCTCTGCGTGTCGGCGCAGGCGCGCGTCATGCCGCCGTCGCCGTCGGGGCGGGCGCACTCGGTGAGCCCGGTTCGGCACGAGAAGGTGCACATCCCCGCGGAGCACACCTGGTCGGCGGCGCAGGCGCGCCCGCAGGCCCCGCAGTGCTCGTTGCTGGAGGCGGTGTTGGTGCAGGCGACGCCCGCGTCGCGGGCGCTGCAGAGCGTCTCGCCGGCCGCGCAGGTGGGCACGCAGGCGCCGTTCTGGCACGCGTCGCCGCTGCGGCAGGCGCGACCGCAGGCGCCGCAGTGATCGGTCGACGAGGCGGTGGAGACGCACGCGCCGGCGCATTCGGTGAGGCCCGCCCCGCACGCGACGTCGGCGGCGTCCATCGAAGGGGTGTCGTCGGGCGGGGCGCCGTCGGGCACGCGGCCGCCGACCACCGCCATGGAGTTGGAGCAGCTCGCACAGAGGGCGAAGAGGGCGAGCGAAAGGAGGAGGCGCGCCGGGGCAATCATCGCCCCGCAGCTTCGGACAGACGTGGGCCGATGGCAAGGTGCGATGTGCCAGCGCGCGCTTCGGGTCGCCGCGGCCTACTCCGGGACGACCTGTCGAAGCTGCCATGCCGGCACGTGGATGCGCCGCGCGGCGAACGTGCACGACCACGCGGGGCGCGGCGTGCGGTATCGTCACCGTCGGCGATGTTCGTCGACCCACCGTATCTTGCCGCGTACCACCACGAGCGCGTTCGCCTCACGGCGATCCGCTGGCTGCGACCCGACGCGGCCCTCGACGCGCTCGCCGCCGAGGCGCTCGTCTGGCTCGACGCGCAGCTCGACGCCCTCTGCGCCGCGCTCCACCTCTTCTCCCCAGGGGGTCAGTCGGTCCCGCCGCTCACGCTCGCCGTCGAGCGCTCCGTGCGCGTCGTGGGCGACCGCTGGGCGGCGGCCTGGGCGGCCCCTGAGCGCCACCCGATCGTCGCGCTGCTCGCCGCGGCCGAGGAGGAGACGGCGCGCGAGCTCACGCTCCGCTGCACGCGGAGCGACCTGCTCAACCTCCACTGGGAGATCCGCAGCGCGCTGAGCGGCCTGGGTCGCGCGCCCTCTCCGTGGGCCGAGGTGATGCGCCAGCTCGAGGCGAGCGCGCGCCGAGAACATCGCTCCAAGGCGCCGCGCTGGCCCGCCAACGAGCCCGCCGCTGCGCTCGCCGCCGCGCAGCACCTCCGGTGGATCCTCGCGTTCGGCGACGACGCGACGACGCCCTCGCCGTGGGGGCCGCTGCTCGCGATCTTCGAACGGGGGGCGTGGCCGCTGCTCCTGCCCGACGGCACCGCGCTGGTGTACGTGCCCCTCGTGAGCGCAGGCCGGCTCGTGGCGGAGCCCGAGGGCGACCCCGCGCGCCCGCCGCTGCCGGTGGCGGAGTCGCGGCGCAGCGTGCTCCCGCGGGCCTTCCGCGCGCTCGAAGCCGCGGGCGTGTGCGTGCCCCCGGCGCTGGTGCACTACGGCTTCGAGCGTCCCCTCCGCGGGGAGCCGCTCCGCGTCACCGCCGAGCCGGTCGACCCGCTCTCGGCGGCGCGCGGGGGATGGACGGAGGAGGGCGACGGATGAGCAGATGAGCGCCGCGGACCGGCGCTACGGGACGAGGGCGACCTTGCCCCGCACGGCGCGCGCTTCGAGGCGCCGCAGCGCGTCGCCGGCTTCGGCGAAGGGGAAGGTGGCGTCGAGGTGCGGCGCGAGCCTCCCCGCCGCGACGTGTTCGAAGATGGCCGCGCAGTGCGCCCGGTTGCGGGCGGGCTCGCGCATCGCGAACGAACCCCAGAACACCCCCACGATCTGGCAGCCCTTGAGGAGCGTGAGGTTGAGCGGGATGCGCGGGATCTCCCCCGCGGCGAAGCCCACCACGAGGTAGCGTCCCTCCCACGCGATGGCGCGCAGGGCGGGCTCGGCGTAGGGCCCGCCGACGGCGTCGTAGACCACGTCGGCGCCGTGACCGCCGGTGAGCTGCTTCACGCGCTCCTTGAGGTCTTCGGTGGCGTAGCAGACGCCCTCGTCGGCCCCCATGGACTGGCAGAAGGCGAGCTTCTCGGGGGTGCTCGCGGCGGCGATCACCCGGGCGCCGAGGAGCTTGCCGAGCTGGATCGCGGCCACGCCGACGCCGCCGCTCGCGCCGAGCACGAGGAGCCGCTCGCCGGGCTGGAGGGCCGCCCGATCGACGAGCGCGTGGTACGTCGTCGCGTAGGTGAGGAGGGTGATGGCGCCCGTCTCGAACGACACCGCGTCGGGCAGGGGAACGGCGGCGAGCTCGGGCACCACGACGCGCTCGGCGAAGGCGCCGTGCAGCATCGTGGCGGCCACGCGGTCGCCCACGCGGAGCGAGGTGACGCCCGCTCCGACCGCGGAGACGACGCCCGCGAGCTCGCCCCCGGGGACGAACGGGGGCGACGGCTTGAACTGGTACTTGCCGTAGGAGAGGAGGACCTCGGGGAAGTTGACCCCGGCGGCCTTCACGTCGATCGCGGCCTCACCAGTGCCAGCCGTCGGGGCCTCGACCTCGTCGACGCGGAGGCCCGACGGCCCCGTGAGCGTGTGGATGCGAACGGCGCGCATGAGGGCTACCTAACGCGGCCCGTGGATGTAGGTCAATGCCCTCCCTTGGCGCACCTCGAAGGTGCGACGTTTCTGCGGGTGCTGCGCGCGACGATTTTGTTACCGTCCCGGGTCTTCGGGCGACGCCGCAGACGGCGAGGCGAACCCGAGGAAGGAGCGATGGAGCGATGTCTCGTATCGTGCGCAGCGGGTTGATCCAATGTGCCAACCCGGTGAATGACGAGTCGGTGTCGGTGGCCGACATCCAGAAGGCCGCGCTCGACGCGCACCTGCCGTTCATCGAAGAGGCGGGCGCCAAGGGGGTGCAGATCCTCTGCCTGCAGGAGATCTTCAACGGGCCGTACTTCTGTCCGTCGCAGGCGATCCGCTGGTACGACGCGGCGGAGCCGGTGCCGGGGCCCATGACGGAGACGATGCAGGCGCTCGCGAAGAAGCACTCGATGGCCATCGTCGTGCCCGTGTACGAGCGCGAGGCCGCGGGCGTGTACTACAACACCGCGGCGGTGATCGACGCCGACGGGCGTTACCTCGGGAAGTACCGCAAGACGCACATCCCGCAGGCCAACCCGGGCTTCTGGGAGAAGTTCTACTTCCGCCCGGGCAACCTCGGGTACCCGGTGTTTCGCACGCAGTACGCCATCGTGGGCGTGTACATCTGCTACGACCGGCACTTCCCCGAGGGGGCGCGCGCGCTGGGGCTCAACGGCGCGGAGATCGTGTTCAACCCCTCGGCCACGGTGGCGGGGCTCTCGGAGTACCTCTGGAAGCTCGAGCAGCCCGCCCACGCCGTCGCCAACGGGTACTTCGTCGGCGCCATCAACCGCGTCGGCACCGAAGGCCCGTGGAACATCGGCGAGTTCTACGGCCAGAGCTACTTCTGCAACCCGCGCGGGCAGTTTCTCGCCACCGGGTCGCGCGACAAGAGCGAGCTCATCACGGCCGACCTCGACATGGCCCAGATCGAGGAGGTGCGGCGCGTGTGGCAATTCTACCGTGACCGTCGCCCCGACGCGTACGGCGACCTCGTGATGGATCGGTGAACACCATGACACGCACGCTCATCAAGGACGGCACCGTCGTCACCGCAGTCGACACCTACCGCTCGGACGTCTGGATCGAGAACGGCGTCATCACGGCCCTCGCGCACCCCTCGCAGCGCGCGGCCTTCGGCACCCCCGACGTCACCATCGACGCGGCGGGCAAGTTCGTGCTCCCCGGCGGCATCGACGCGCACACGCACCTCGACATGCCCTTCGGCGGCACCACCTCGTCCGACGATTTCGAGACGGGCACCATCGCCGCGGCCCACGGCGGCACCACGACCATCGTCGACTTCGCCATCCAGCAGAAGGGCACGGCGCTCCGCACCGGCCTCGACGCGTGGCACAAGAAGGCCGAGGGCAAGGCCGCCGTCGACTACGGCTTCCACATGATCACCACGGACGTGAACGACGGCACCCTCGCGGAGATGGGCCAGCTCGTGAACGAGGGGATCACGTCGTTCAAGCTCTTCATGGCCTACCCCGGCGTGCTCTACGTCGACGACGGGCAGATCTTCCGCGCGATGCAGCGGGCCCGCGACCTCGGCGCCCTCATCTGCATGCACGCGGAGAACGGCATCGCCCTCGACGTGCTCATCGCCCAGGCCCTCGCGCGCGGCGAGACGGCGCCGAAGTTCCACTCGCTCACCCGCCCGCAGATCGCCGAGGCCGAGGGGACGCACCGCGCGCTGTGCCTCGCGGAGATGGCCGGCTGCCCGGTGTACATCGTCCACCTCTCGGCGCCGCGCGCGCTGGAGAAGGTGCTCGAGGCCCGCGACCGCGGCCAGGCCGCCTTCGCCGAGACCTGCCCGCAGTACCTCTTCTGCTCCTTCGACGACCTCGCCCGCGACGACTTCGAAGGCGCCAAGTACGTCTGCACCCCGCCGCTCCGCCCGAAGGAGATGCAGGCCGACCTGTGGCGCGGGCTCAAGACCAACGACCTCCAGGTGGTGAGCACCGACCACTGCCCCTTCTGCTTCAAGGGCCAGAAGGACCTCGGGCGCGAGTCCTTCGCGAAGATCCCCAACGGGATGCCGGGCATCGAGACGCGGCTCTACCTCCTCTGGGACGGCGGCGTGCGCACGGGCCTCATCTCGATGAACCGCTTCGTCGAGATCACCTCCACCGCGCCCGCGAAGATCTTCGGGCTCTACCCCCACAAGGGCACCATCGCCGTCGGCGCCGACGCCGACCTCCTGGTGTGGGACGGCGACAAGGAGCACACGCTCGACCACGTCAACATGCACATGCGCGTCGACTACTCGCCCTACGAGGGCAAGACCGTCCGCGGCGCCCCGACGCACGTGCTCTCGCGCGGCAAGGTGGTGGTCGAAGACGGCCGCTTCCTCGGGCGCTCGGGCGACGGCCGCTTCGTCAAGCGCTCGACCTTCGCGCTCACCTGAGAGGACGAGAGCCCCGATGACCTACGCCGCCCCCCCGCAGCGACTGGAGTCTCAGCTCGCCGACGCCAAGCCCGCGTACTCCGCGGCCGAGGCGAAGGCCGAGGCCGAGCGCTGCCTCTACTGCTCTGACGCGCCCTGCATCAAGGCGTGTCCCACCGAGATCGACATCCCGCGCTTCATCCAGCAGATCGCGACGGGCGACGGCCTCGGCGCCGCCCGCACCATCATGAGCTCCAACGTGCTCGGGTACTCCTGCGCGCGCGTGTGCCCGGTGGAGGTGCTCTGCGTGGGCGACTGCGTCTACAACCCCTGGCACAAGCCCCCGATCCAGATCGGCAAGCTCCAGCGCTGGGCCACCGAGACCGCGCTCGCGGGCGAGGCTGCGGGAGGCCGCAAGGTGTTCACCCCGAAGGCCGCCGCGAAGCGCCGCAAGGTGGCGCTCCTCGGCGCGGGCCCGGCTTCGCTCGCCTGCGCGGCGTACCTCGCGCTCGAAGGCCACGAGGCCGTGATCTTCGAACGCGGTCCGCTCCCGGGCGGGCTCAACACGACGGGCGTGGCGCCCTACAAGCTCCACACCGAGGACAGCCTCCGCGAGGTGGAGTACGTCCGCTCGCTCGGCGTGGAGATTCGCACGGGCGTCGAGGTGGGGCGCGACGTCACCACCGAGTCGCTCGAGCGCGGGTGGGACGCGGTGTTCCTCGGCATCGGGCTCGGCGCGGACACGAAGCTCGGCGTGCCCGGCGAGGACGGCCCCGGCGTGGTGGGCGCGACGGCCTTCATCGAGCGGCTCAAGAACGAGCCGGGGTTCTCCGTGGCGAACGTGCGCCGCGCGGTGGTGGTGGGCGGCGGCAACACGGCCATCGACGTGGCGCGCGAGCTGGCGAAGCTCGGCGTCGCCGACGTGTCCATGGCCTACCGCCGCACCGCGAAGGAGATGTCAGGCTACGTCCACGAGATGAACGCCGCCCGCACCGAGGGCGTCCGCCTCGTCGAGGGGGCGCAGCCGGTGGCGGTGACGCGCGGCGCGGACGGCGCGGTGACGGCGCTGCGGGTGACGGGCCCCGACGGGGAGCGCGAGCTCGCGTGCGACCTCGTGGTGCTGGCGATCGGGCAGTCGAAGCTGCGCTCGCTCGCGGGGGCCTTCGCGGGCGTCGCGCTCGACAAGCGCGGGTGCGTGGTGGTCGACGGCCGCACGAAGCGGACGGGGCACGCGAAGGTGTACGCCGGGGGCGACTGCGTCAACGGCGGCAAGGAAGTGGTCAACGCCGTCGCCGACGGGCGCGACGCGGCGCGGGCGATGATGGCCGGCTGGGCCGAGGTGTAGCGATGGCAGACCTCTCGATTGACATGTGTGGCATCAAGTCCCCCAACCCCTTCTGGCTCGCGTCGGCGCCTCCGGCCAACACGGGCGAGCAGGTGATGCGCGCGTTCGACGCGGGCTGGGGCGGCGCCGTGTGGAAGACGCTCGGCAACCCGATCGTCAACGTGTCGTCGCGCTTCGGCGCGGTCGACTACGGCGGCTACAAGATGATGGGGCTCAACAACATCGAGCTCATCACCGACCGACCGCTGGAGGTGAACCTCCGCGAGATCGCCGAGGTGAAGCGGCGCTACCCGAAGCACGCGGTGATCGTGTCGCTGATGGTCGAGTCCAAGCAGGAGTGGATGGACATCATCCGCCGCTCGGAGGACACCGGCTGCGACGGCCTGGAGCTCAACTTCGGCTGCCCCCACGGCATGTGCGAGCGCGGCATGGGGAGCGCCGTCGGCCAGGAGCCCAAGGTGCTCACGGAGATCACCGCGTGGGCGAAGGAGTACGCGCGGACCCCCGTGCTCATCAAGCTGACGCCCAACGTCGGCGACATCGTCGAGCCGGGCCTCGCGGCGGTGGCGGGCGGCGCCGACGGGCTCTCGCTCATCAACACCATCAAGAGCATCGTCGGGGTCGACCTCGACCGGATGGTCCCCCTCCCGCGCGTCGGTGGGGGGAGCACCAACGGCGGGTACTGCGGTCCGGCGGTGAAGCCCATCGCGCTCCACATGCTCGCGGCCCTGGCGCGCGAGCCGGGCATCAAGATCCCGATCAGCGGCATCGGCGGCGTGTCCAACTGGCGCGACGCGGCGGAGTTCATCGCGCTCGGGTCGACCAGCGTGCAGGTGTGCACCGCGGTGATGCACCACGGGTACAAGATCGTGGAGGACATGATCGCGGGCCTGTCGAACTTCCTCGACGAGCGCGGCATCACGCTCGCGCAGCTCCGCGGGATGGCCGTCCCCGCGTACAAGGAGTGGGGCGAGCTCGACCTCAACTACAAGATCGTCGCGAAGATCGACTCGGACCAGTGCATCGGCTGCCAGAAGTGCGTGGCCGCGTGCCAGGACGGCGCCCACCAGTGCATCTTCACGGGCCCTGACGACAAGCAGCGGCCCCCGCACGCGCACCACCCGGGCGTGGCCCTGGCGCCGAAGCCGCTGCGCCTCGGCAAGCTCGCGGGCGACCGGGTGCCCTGGGTCGACGAGCCCGAGTGCGTGGGCTGCAACCTCTGCGCGCTGGTGTGCCCCGTGGAGGGCTGCATCACGATGGTCGAAGAGCCCCACGCGGGCGGCGTGGAGACGTGGAACGACCGCGTCGCCGCGGGCCGGGACAAGGTCCCCGGCGGCCTCTACGAGTAGCGTCTCCCGATCACCAGGGCAGGTCGGCCCCGAGGTGCTGGAAGCGCCCGTGGGGAAACCTCTCCGACAGCATCATCCCGATCCCCGCCGCCGTCTTCGCGCGGCGCCCTCCTCCACGCATCGCTAGCGGGTCACAAGCCTCGCCCGGCGCCCGGGGCTACGGGTCGCCGTGAGGGGCGCGGTCCAGGGTTGAGACACCTTGAAAACAAGCGGTTCGCAACGCTTGCCGTCGCGCTCGCCGATGCGGCACAAGGGACCTACACGTTGACCGAACGCGCCGTTGCGCGATCCCCCAACCCACTCACACGACCGACGGAGAGCGACCATGGAGCTTGTCACCTACTCCCACGAGCAGACTCACGGCTGGAAGCAGCGCCTTCGGGCGGACCTCGACTCACCGTCCACGCTCGTCATCGCCTTCGGCGCGACCGAGCTCGTCGACCGCCCCACCGCCCTCAGCGAGCTGCGCGCGGCCTACCCCCACTCCATCATCGTCGGCTGCTCGACCGCGGGAGAGATCCACGGGGCGCAGGTGTGCGACGGCTCGCTGTCGGTGGCGGTGGCGCGCTTCGAACGCACGGAGCTCATGTACGCCCAGGCCCGCGTGGACACCGCGGCGGAGTCGCGGGCGGCCGGCGAGGCCATCGCACGCGCGCTCCTCCGTCCCGGCCTGCGCGCGGTGCTGGTGCTCTCCGACGGCCTCCACGTCAACGGGACGACGCTGGTGGAGGGGCTCAACGGCGTGCTCCCCGAGGGCGTCGTGGTGACCGGCGGCCTCGCGGGCGACGGCGACCGCTTCAAGCGCACCTGGGCGCTCTCCGAGGGAGCGGCGCAGGCCAACCTCGTCACCGCCGTCGGCTTCTACGGCGAGCACGTCCGCGTTGGGCACGGATCGAAGGGCGGCTGGGACATCTTTGGCCCCGAGCGCCTGGTGACGCGCGCGGAGGGCAACTTGCTCTACGAGCTCGACGGCCGGCCAGCCCTCGAGCTCTACAAGTCCTACCTCGGCGACCGCGCGGCGGGTCTCCCGGCGACCGGGCTGCTCTTCCCGCTCTCGCTCCGCTCGGACGACGCGGGCGACGAGAAGCGCCTTGTCCGCACGATCCTCGCGATCGACGAGTCGACCCAGTCGCTCACCTTCGCGGGGGACATCCCCACCGGGTCGCGCGTCCAGCTCATGCGGGCCAACTTCGACCGCCTCGTGGAGGGGGCGGCGACGGCGGCGACGGCCGCGCTGCGCGACGCGCCCGACGGGCCGGTGCTCTCGGTTGCCATCTCGTGCGTCGGGCGGCGCCTGGTGCTCGGTGAGCGCACGGAGGAGGAGACCGAAGCCACCCTGGAGGTGCTCCCGCCGGGCGCGCAGCAGGTGGGCTTCTACTCCTACGGCGAGCTCTCGCCCTTCGCCGCGGGCCGCTGCGACCTGCACAACCAGACGATGACCCTCACCACGCTCTGGGAGAGCTGAGGCTCGCCGTGTCGATCCACCCCCTGCTGCGGAGACAGATCCGCAAAGCCGGCGTCCCGGAGGAGGGCGCGGCCCCCGACCCCGCGCAGTGGTCGCTCCTCGTCGAGCGCATCCACCGCTCGTACGTCGAGAACGACCAGTGCCGCGAGACCCTCGAGCGCTCCCTCGAGCTGTCGTCCGCGGAGATGCGCAAGCTCAACGACGACCTGCGCCGCGCCGGCGAGGCGCAGGTGACCTCGGAGCGCGACAAGCTCAAGGCGGTGATCAGCGCCATCGGCGACGGGGTGTGCGCCCTCGATCGGGAGGGCCGCGTCACCAACCTCAACCCCGCGGGCGAGCAACTCCTCGGGCGCGGCCTCGCCGACCTCGCAGGGGCCGCGGCGCTCTGCCACTTCGAACTGCACGACGCGTCGTGGGAGCGGCTCGGGGAGGAGGCGCTCGCCGCGCTGGTGTCGCAAGGCGCGACGCTGCGCGACGAAGACGCGGTGCTCGTCTCGGCCACCGGCGAGCGCGTGCCGGTGGCCTGCGTGTTGAGCCCGGTGGTGGAGCGCGGGTCGTTGGCGGGCGCGGTGTTCGTCTTCCGCGACATCGGCGAGCGAAAGCGGGCGGAGGCCGAGCTCCTACGGGCGCGGCGCGAGGCCGAGGCGGCGAGCGTGGCCAAGAGCGAGTTCCTCGCCAACATGAGCCACGAGATCCGCACGCCGATGAACGGCGTCCTCGGGATGACCGAGCTCGCCCTCTACACCGACCTCACGCGGGTGCAGCGCGACTACCTGCTCACGGTGGAGTCCTCCGCGCGCTCGCTCCTCGGCATCCTCAACGACATCCTCGACTACTCCAAGATCGAGGCCGGCCACATGAGCCTCGAGGAGACCGACTTCGCCCTCCGCGACACCATCGGCAACGCGCTCAAGGTGCTCGCCGTGAAGGCCCACGAGAAGGGCATCGAGCTCATCGCCGACATCGCCCCCGACGTGCCCGATTCGCTCTCCGGCGACCCCCTTCGGCTCCAGCAGATTCTCATCAACCTCCTCGGCAACGCGGTGCGCTTCACCGAGCGCGGTGAGGTGGTGTTGCGCATCGCCGCCGACCTCGGCCCCGACGACGTGACCCTGCGCGTGTCGGTCTCCGACACCGGCATCGGCATCCCGAAAGACCGTCAGGCGAAGGTGTTCGAAGCCTTCGCGCAGGCTGACAGCTCGCACACGCGCAAGTATGGCGGCACGGGGCTCGGGCTGAGCATCGCGTCGCAGCTCGTGCGGCTGATGGGCGGGCGCATCTGGCTGGAGAGCGAGGTGGGCGGCGGGAGCACGTTCCACTTCACGGCCCGCTGCGGGCGGGCGACGCGGCGCATGTCGCGCCTGCGCGAGGGGGACGCGAAGGTGCGGGGCCTGAAGACCCTCATCGTCGACGATCACCCGATCAACCGCCGCATCCTCGACGCGGCGCTCAACTCCTGGGAGATGGAGCCGCACCAGGCGGCGAGCGGCCCCGAGGCCGTCGCCGAAATGTTGCGGGCCGCGAGCGCGGGGAGCCCGTACCGCCTCGTGCTCCTCGACGTGATGATGCCCGAGATGGACGGCTTCACCGTCGCCGAGGAGATCGGCCGCAACCCTGCCCTGGAGGGCACCAAGGTCATCATGCTCTCGTCCATGGACGTGACCCGCGACGTCGAGCGCCTCGCCAGCGCGGGCGTCGCGGGCTATCTCGTGAAGCCCATCGGCCTCTCGGCCTTGCTCGACGCGATCGTGACGCACCTCGGCGGCGCCGCGCCCGCGCGGGGCGACGCGGGCGCGGCCCCCGCCCTCTGCGCGCGCCCGCGGCGGGTGCTGCTGGTCGACGACAACGCGATCAATCGCCGGGTGGCCAGGGGGCACCTGGAGGCGCGGGGACACTCCGTCGTGGAGGCCGCGGACGGGGAGAGCGCGCTCGTCTCCCTCGACCAGGGGCGCTTCGACGTCGTGCTGATGGACGTGCAGATGCCGCAGATGGACGGGTTCGAAGCGACCCGTCGCGTCCGGCAGGCGGAGGTGGGGGGCGTCTTCCGTCAGCGCATCGTGGCGATGACGGCGCACGCGATGGCGGGCGACCGGGAGCGCTGCCTCGCCGCGGGCATGGACGGCTATGTGGCCAAGCCCATCGCGCGCGCCGAGCTGTACGCTGAGGTCGAGTGGGGCGACGAGCCCGTGATCGAGATGCTCTCGGCGGGACCCCGCCCCCTCGACCTGCGCTCGATCGGACCTCGCTCGGCGGGTCCGCGTTCGCTTGGTCCAAGCTCGCTCGGACCGCGGCCCGTCGACGTGCGGGTCGTCAGCCGTGTGGTCTCGACCGAGGTGGCGCCCTTCGACCCGAGGGCGCTGCTGCAACGCTTCGGCGGCGACGAGGGGCTCATGGGTGAGGTGATGGCGATGTTTCTCAGCGACGCGCGGGGCATGCTCGACGGGCTGCGGGCGGCCGTGGAGTCGGGCGACGCGCGCCGCATGGAGGCCGACGCCCACACGCTCAAGGGCTGCCTCGGAGAGCTGTGCGCCAGCCTCGGGCAGGAGCTCGCCCGCGAACTGGAGACCGCCGCCCGCGAGCGTCGCGTGGAGGAGGCGAGGCAGCGCTTCCGGCCCCTCGAAGCGGCTGTCTTCGAACTGCTCGTGGCGCTCGACGCCCACGCGCGCCCCGGAGGTGCTTCATGAAGGTGCTCATCGTCGATGACAACGCCATGTCGCGGCTCACGCTGCGGAGCCAGCTCCGGCGCTGGGGCTATGAGGTGGTCGAGGCCGTTGACGGTGACGCGGCCTGGGCGATCCTGTCGATGCCCGACACGCCGCGCCTCGCGATCCTCGACTGGATGATGCCCGGGCTCGACGGGATCGAGCTGTGTCGCAGGATTCGCGCGCAGAACCAGGAGCCCTACGTCTACACGATCCTGCTCACGGGCCGCGAGGAGCGCGCGGACGTGGTGGAGGGCCTGGAGGCCGGCGCCGACGACTACGTCACCAAGCCCTTCGACGCGCAGGAACTCCGCGTGCGGGTGCGTGCCGGCGAGCGCATCTGCACGCTCCAGCGGGAGCTCGTCGCGGCGCGCGAGTCCCTCCGCTACGAGGCCACCCACGACCACCTCACCGGCGCGTGGAACCGCGCGGCCGTCCTCGATGCGCTCGACCGCGAACGATCGCGCGTGGCTCACCACGGCGCCCCTCTGTCGGTCGCCCTGATCGACTTCGACCACTTCAAGCGCATCAACGACGGGCACGGCCACGGCGCGGGCGACGCGGTGCTGCGCAGCGGCGTCGCGCGGCTCACGGCGGCGCTGCGCACGCGCGACACCATCGGCCGCTACGGGGGGGAGGAGTTTCTGGTGGTGATGCCGGACTGCGACCGGGTCGCGGCCCGAGAGGCGTGCGAGCGGATGCGCGCCGCTGTCGCCAGCGAGCCCATCGAAGCCGGCGGCGTGCTCATCCACGCGACCGTGAGCGTCGGGGCCGCCACCTGGGCGGGCGGTCGCCACGAGGACGAGCTCGTGCAGCGCGCCGACGCCGCGCTCTATCGGGCCAAGCTCGATGGCCGCGACCGCGTCGCCCTCGCGCTGGAGGTCGCCAACGACCAGGCCAGCGACCGCGGCTTCCACGCCTCGATTTGAAGCACCCCACCGAAGCGCCTGCGAAGCTTCCGCGGACCCGGCTATGGTTCGCGCCATGGCCGACGCCCTCAAGGATCAGTTCAACCGCGACACCGTGCGCCGCATCGGGGCTGAGCTCCACGCGGTGCACGCCGCCTTCGATGTGACGGCCTTCGTCCGACGCGCGGGTGGGTTCGACCACCTCGGTCTCACCGACCGCGGGCGCCACGTGAGCGCCGCGATGCGGGCGTCGCTCCCCGCGGAGGTCCCCGCCGCCCTCGACGTGATCGTTCGCTCCTTCGGGCCGCCGCTCGAGCGCACGGAGGACAACGGGTTCACGGTGTTTCGCTACCTGCCGCACGCGTACTTCATCGCCGAGCACGGCCTCGATCACCTGGACGCCTCGGTCGCGGCGATGCACGCCCTCACGCAGCGCTTCACGGCGGAGTTCACGGTGCGACCCTTCCTCGAGCAGCACACCGCCGCGATGCTGCCGGTGCTCGCTCGTTGGGTCACCGACCCGTCCCCCCACGTGCGCCGCCTCGTCTCCGAAGGGACGCGCCCTCGCCTCCCCTGGGCCTCGCGCCTCACGGTGTTCGAGCGCGACCCCGCTCCCGTCCTGGCGCTGCTCACGGCCCTCCGCGACGACCCCTCGGAGTACGTGCGCCGCTCGGTGGCCAACCACCTCAACGACCTCACCCGGGCCGACCCGGCGCGCGTGCTCGAACTGGCGGAGGCTTGGCGCGAGGGGGCGCCCGAGGCTCGCGTGAAGCTCCTGCGCCACGCGCTCCGCTCGCTGGTGAAGGCCGGCGACGCGCGGGCCCTCGCGGTGCTGGGCGCACAGCGCGGCGCGAAGGTGCGGGTGACCGGGACGCTGTCGCCGAAGCGCGCGGTCATCGGCGAGTCGCTGCGGGTCACTGTCACCGTGACGAGCGAGGAGGCGGCGCCCGCGGACTTCGTGGTCGACGCTGCGGTTCACTTCGTCCGGGCGGACGGGAGCGCGCGACCCAAGGTGTTCAAGCTGCGCGCGGTGCGGCTCGACCCGGGAGCCTCGGCGACGGTGGCGCGTACGGTGTCGCTCCGTCAGCACTCGACCCGGACGCACCACCCCGGGAGGCACCGGGTCGAGGCCCTGGTCAACGGCTCTCCCACGGCGCTCGGCGCGGTCGACGTGCGCGCGCCGAAGTAGCGCCCTTACCCCGCGCTGGGACGTGTCGGCGGGAGCGAGCGGATGGCCGCGGGGGGGAGGCTCGCGAGCGCGCGCAGGAGGTCTTCGTGGCGGAAGGGCTTGGTCAGCCACGCGTCCATGCCCGACGCGAGGGCCCGCTGGCGGTCTTCTTCGAACGCGTTGGCGGTGAGCGCCACCACCCGCGTGTGCTTCGACTCGCCCTCACGCTCACGCAGCAGCCGCGTCGCCGCGTAGCCGTCGAGCTCGGGCATCTCGCAGTCCATCAGCACCACGTCGTAGGGAGACACCTCCAGCGCGTCGAGCGCCTCGCGGCCGTCGCCCACCACCCGCACCAGGTGCCCCTGCCGCGCCAGGATCGCGCTCACCACGCGCTGGTTGACGGCGTTGTCCTCGGCCACCAGCACCCGCAGCGCGCGACGACGAGCCGCGACCGCAGTCGTGGGAAGGGTCGGGGCCAGATCGGGCGCAGCCACGAGAGGCACCGTGAACCAGAAGGTTGACCCCCGACCGAGCTCGCTCTCCGCGCCGATGACGCCGCCCATCGCGTCGACGAGGCGCCGACAGATGGCGAGCCCGAGCCCGGTGCCGCCGAAGCGACGGGTGGTGCTGGCGTCGGCTTGTACGAAGGGCTGGAAGAGTCGTCCGAGCGCCTCGGCGGCGATGCCCAGGCCCGTGTCACGCACCGCGACGCGCAGACGGTCAGTCCCTTCCCGTTCGATGATCACCGTCACCGTGCCGCCGCGCGTGAACTTCACCGCGTTGCCCGCGAGGTTGAGCAGCACCTGACGGACGCGTGAGGGGTCACCCACGACGCGCATCGGCACCGTGGCATCGATCGAGGACTCGAGCCGCGTGTGGCCCTCGGCCGCCGCCTGCGCCAGCACGTCGAGGCACTCGGCCACGAGCGCGCGCGGCGCGAAGGGGACCTCCTCGAAGAGCATCCGACCGGCTTCGATCTTCGCGAAATCGAGGATGTCGTTCAGCAGCGTGAGGAGCGAGAAGCCGCAGCGGTGGATGGTCTCCAGTTGCGACCGCTGCTCGGGTTGGAGGGGGCTCTCGAGCAGCACCCCCGTCATCCCAAGGACGCCGTTGAGCGGGGTGCGGATCTCGTGGCTCATCATCGCGAGGAAGTTGCCGCGCGCCTGGAGCGCGTCCTCGGCCACGCGACGGGCCTCGGCGAGCTCCTGCGTGCGCGCCGCGACGCGGTCCTCCAGGGTGTTGCTGAGGGCGTCGAGCTCGGCCGCGTCCTCGACGAAGCGGCGCGCGATGGAGGACGCCATCACCGCGATGTACATCATCGACCAGAACGGCGTCACATAGGGCAGCGGGATGAGGCCGGTGAGCGAGGCCATGTCGACCAACGCGCAGACCATCTCGCCGACGGCTGCGACCAGAAAGACGCGGGCCCCGCGCGCGCCGCGCTGATGGGCGCGGGCGATCCCGTAGATCGTTGGCAGGTGCGAAGCGATCAGCGCGGTGATGAGCGAGCTGCCGACGGCGTTGGGGGCGACGTCCAGGCACGCGAGGCCCCAGGGCTCGTACCCGAGTCGGAGCAGCGCGCCGTCGAACATCAGCCCCGGTACGAAGGCCAGGCCGGCCACCGCCACGGACACCCCCGCGAGGCCGTACTCCCAGCGTCGCAAGGGGCGGCCCTCGAGCTGCGCGAGGATGCGTCGCCAGGCGTGGTAGTGGAACGTCGCGCTGAACAAGGCCAGCGCGGAGAAGCCTTGGAGCACGGTGGTGGACAGCCCGAGCACCGTCGGGGCCGTCAAACTCAAGCTGTACGCCGCCCCCGTCAACATATGAAACGCGACGTTCTGTTGGTCTCGCCAGCGGCGCGTCGTCGCGATCCAGCGGGTCAACATCGCCAGCAGCCCGGCGCTCGACCAGGAGAACGACACCAGCACCGTCAGCAGCTGAGTTCGCATGCACCCGTTGGAACGGTGCATCCGGGGAGCGACTTGACCCCGCGGCGCCAACGCCTGTGGCAGGATCGCATACGATGCGACTGGTCCTCGACACCAACGTGCTCGTGTCCGCGCTCCTTCACCCGGGGCGGACCCCGGACCTCGCGCTGCAGGCGCTGGGCGCGGCGCGGGCGGTCATTCTGGTGGATGATCGGGTGGAGGCGGAGTACCGCGAAGTGCTCGGGCGGCCGAAGTTTCGCGCGATCGTCCCGGCGCGTCGGGAGGCGCTCCTCGAGGCGGTGCTGGCGGGGTGTGAGCGCGTGGCGGTGGTGGCGCCGTCGACCGTATCGCTCCTCGACCCGGACGATCGGGCCTTCGTGGACGTAGCGCTGGTGGGGCGGGCGGACGCGGTGGTGACGGGTAACGGGCGGCACTATCCGGAAGGGCTGGGCTTCGCGGTGCTGTCGCCGGCCGCTCTCCTGGCGCGCCTCACGGGGGGGTGAGGGCGCCAGGACGGCGTGCGATCAGTCGCGGGGACGGATGCGGTCGCCGGGCGGGTCGGGGCACGGCAGGCACACCTGCATCCCGAGGAAGCGGATGCCCGCCATGCCGCCAGCGCAACGCTCGCTGCACTGCCACGCCTGCAGCGTCGGGTTGAAGGAGCGGAAGCAGGAGTCGCGGCACGAGGCGTCCGAGGGGCGCTGGGCGCACACGGTCCGCTCGCCGAAGGCGCCGCCGTAACGGATCAGCACCTCGCAGCCGCGGTCGCACACCCAGCCCGACGCGCGGTAGTAGTTGGCGTGGAGGGGCATCTCGCAACGCGGGGGCGCCTCGACGCAGCGGACGCGGCCGTCCTGCTCGACGCCCACCTCGCCCTCGGGGCAGATTCCGCCGCGCTCGCAGGTGCGGACGAGCGACGAGCCGCCGTCGCCCATGTGGAGCCCGCACACCGGGGGCATGGTCACCGCGCGGGGGCGGTACACGGCCGTCTCGCCCGTCATGCAGAGGCAGCCCTCGTCGGCCTCGCCGTCGCAGTCATCATCCATCATGTTGCAGCGCTCGCCGTTGGACGGGAGCGTGGCGCCCACGCAGGCGCTCCAGGTGCCGTCGGCCTGGCACATCATCATGCCCGCGCGGCAGATGCCGCGGCCCGCGGTGCCGGCCGGGCCGTTGTAGCAGGAGCGCACCTGACCCGCGGTGCAGGCGCAGCCCTCGTCGATGACGCCGTCGCAGTTGTCGTCGGCGCCGTTGCAGGTCTCCATGGACGGACCCACGGCGCCCGCGCAGGCGCCCCAGGTGGAGCCGCCGTCGGCGCGGGGGAGGCAGCGCTGGGAGCCGCCGCGGCACACCCCGCGGTCGGGCATGCCCGAGCCCACGGTGCACGCGCGCGTGGCGCCGAGCTCGCACTCGCAGCCCTCGTCGACCTGGCCGTCGCAGTCGTCATCGACGCGGTTGCAGGACTCGAAGTTGGGCACGATCATCCCGTCGCAGTCGCCCCACATCAGGCGACCGGCCATGTCCGGCGCGCAGCGCTGGGCGCCGCTCCGACAGACGCCGACCCCGGCGCTCCCCATCGGGCCGGCGTAGCAGCTCCGCGTCATGCCGGCGGCGGGGCAGCCGCACTCCTCGTCGACCTGGCCGTCGCAGTTGTCGTCGACGCCGTTGCACTCCTCCATCTGCGGGCGGCCGAAGCCGGTGCAGGCGCCCCATCGGCTGGCGGCGCCGCACGTCATCGAACCCCAGTTGCAGCGGGCCCCACCGGCCTCATCGGCGCGGCCCGGGTAGCACTGCATCCGGTCGCCGGGGTTGCAGGGGCAGTCCTCGTTCACCTGGCCGTCGCCGTCGTTGTCGAGGGCGTCGTCGCAGATCTCGCCGTTGACCCGCGTCTCCACCGTGGGGGGCATCGTCGGATCGGGGTTGGTCGGGCTGCCGCCATCGGTGCCGCCATCGGTGGCGTCGGCGGAGGCATCCTCGGTGGTGCCGCCGTCGTCGCTGCCGCCGTCGTCGGCGCCGTCGGCGCGGTCGGGGCGGTCGTTGCGCGCGTCGCCCGCTGCGCCGGTGTCTTCACCCGCATCGCTGGTCCCGGCGTCGAGGGTCGCCGGGTCGCGACAGATCTCCGACTCGCACCGGTTGGAGGTGCACTGCTCGGACGAGGTGCACGGCGAGCCGATGGGGCGGTTGGTGGCCGTCCCGCCCGGGGTCGCCTCGCACGTGCCGCGGATGCAGTACCCGCTGGCGCACTCGGTGTGCGCGCGGCACGCCCCGCCGTTGGCGAGCCCGAGGCCGTTCACCTGCGCCTGACACACCGCGCCGTTGCAGATGCCGCTCGCACACTCCGATCGGTTGGCGCAGGCGGCGCCGTTGGGGCGGTCGCCCATCGCGCCGGGGGTGGCGTCGTCGTTGGTCGCACAGCCGCCGGCGGCGAGGGCCAGCGTGAGCGCGAGAAACCCTGTGGGAAGCATTCGTTTCATGGACGGTTCACCTCGGTGGTGGGCGGACGGACGGTCGGCATCGTGGAGTCGTATGGCGCGATGCTGGTGCCTGGAAGCAACGAGAGTGTCTCCCGCGCGTCGGGCTTCGCGCAATCTCGTACGCGCCCGAGATTTCTCGTGATCGGCGCCATTTCGTCAAGGTGGTCACTCCTGTTGGCGCCGCGCCGAAGCCCTGTGTAACGATCGCGCGATGCGGTTCAATGCCGTCGGTCTCACCACCGAACGGGCTGTCGCGTGGTGACCACGCCGCGGCTGCCGTTGCCGAGCTGGCCGGCCGTCCCGTCGCCCCAGCACCAGGTGACGAGGTCGGAGGTCTCGGCGCAGGTGTGACGCGCGCCGAGGGCGACGAGCAGCACCACCGTGCGCGGGAAGCCGAGCGCCGTCACGGGCGTCGGCTGCGAGGTCGTGGTGCCGTCGCCGAGCTGTCCGCGGTCGTTGAGGCCGGCGCAGCGCACCTCCACCGCGCTCTGCGCGCAGGTGAAGGCGTCGCCGCACGCGAGGTTCTCGCCCGGCAGCCACACGGCGCTGCGCGTCGGGGTGGGGGCGGGCGCGCCGACGCCGTCGCCGAGCTGCCCGACGCCCCGATCGCCCCAGCACCACACCGCGCTCGCCGTCGTCGCGCAGGCGTGGCGCGCGCCCGCGTTGATCCGTCGCACCTCCGACACACCCGTCACCGGCCCCGGCGCCTCGCGCGCAGAGCGTGTGCCTCGCCCGAGCTGCCCGACCTCGTTGCTGCCCCAGCACCACGCCGCGCCGTCGTCGAGCACCGCGCACGCGAACGCTCCGCCGCTGTACACACCGGTCGCCGGGCGGGGGAGGGCGACGAGCGTTCCCGCGCTGTCGGCGCCGAGCTGTCCGACGTCGTTGGCGCCCCAGCACGCGACCCCGGTCGCACGACGGACGCAGGTGTGCGCGCTGCCCGCGGCGACCGAGAGAGCGTCGACGCCCGTGTCGATAGGCCGCGTCGCGTCGGCGTCGCCAGCGCGCATGAGCCGCCCGTCACCGCCTCGCCCCCAGCACCACACGCGCGTGCCGACGAGGGCGCAGGTGTGCTCGGCGCCCGCGGTGAGGGAGGTCACGCCGCGGAGGCCGAGGACAGGTTCGGGGCGGTCGCGGTCGGTGGTGGTGCCATCGCCTACCTGGCCGTGGTCATTGGCGCCCCAGCACCACACCGTGCCGTCGCGGTCGAGCGCGCACCCGTGGCGGTCGCCGAGGGCGAGCGATGTCGAAGGGCCGCTGCGTGTCGGGCGAGGGAGGTCGGGGGCGACGTCGACGGAGGCGTCGGAGGCGTCCGTGGCATCGACGCCGAGAGCGTCCGCGGTGATGTCGCGGGGGGCATCGGGGCGGTCGGGCGGGTGGACGAGGGGCTCTTCAAACACCACCACGTCTTCTCCGACGACGGTGGCGTCGGGGGGATCGTCGCTGCCCAGCACGACCCGGCGCTCGCACGCCCCGAGCGCGACGAGGAGCAGGGGGCCTACGATCGTGCGCCAGCGGGGTGTCAGCTCGATCATGGGTGGATGCTGTGTGGCCGGGGTCGAGCCGATCCGTCAAGAGACCTTCGCGCGCCGTCGGTGGCGTCATGACAGCAGACACCCGTCTTCGTGGCGGACGCTTCACCGCGCGCCGCGCCCTCCGCCGCGCGCCCATTCCCGGCGAATCGCGACGTCATCGCGCGTGGCACGGCGCTTGAGAAGTCCTTGGTCGCCGCGCCCTTCGCGCGGACCTCACCAGGAGCCCACGCATGAACCTCCGCACCTCTGTCGCCGCCCTCACGCTCTGCCTCGGCTCGCTCGCGTCCGTCCCCGCCTTCGCGCAGTCGGCGCCGTGTCGCACGGGCGCGCTCCCCGTCGCGCAGCCCGTGGTCGGACAGCCCGTCTACCAGCAGCCCGTGTACCCGCAGCCCGTGTACCCGCAGCCCGTCTACCAGCAGCCCGTGTACCCGCAGCCCGTCGCGACGACCGTGGTGCTCCAGCCTGCGTACGGCCGGCCGGGCTTCGGTCCGCGGCGCGCGATGATGCAGTTCGTCAACGGGCTCCAGGCGCGGCTCGCGCAGGCCGACCGGCAGGTGCGCGTCGGCGTGGCGCGCGGCGCGGTGGCCCCGCAGGCGATTCAGGCCTTCGCGGCGCAGCGGGCGCAGCTCGAAGGGGCCCTCGCGCAGGTGACGCAGGACGGCTACCTCGCCCCCCAGGAGCAGTCGATGCTCGACCAGATGGCGGCGCGCCTGGAGTCCGTCGACGCGCAGTATCGCCTCCCCGTCGCCGCGCCCGTCGCCTACAACGGCAACGGGTATGGCAACGGCAACGGCTACGGCTACGGCTACGGTCGCGGCCGCCGCTGGCGCTGATCCCCGCGACGAGACCTCGCACACCGCGTCGTCAGGTCCTCCTGACGGGCGTCCAGCCCCTCATCGAAGCGCCCGTTCTTGCGGCGCTCCCGACGGCTTCGTGACCTCTGGCACATTTTCGCCGCCGTGTACCAGGCCTTTGCACTGATCGTGACACGCGGGGGGCGGCGAACGTATCGTCGGCCCCATGTCGAGGAGGCTGACGAGAGGTTGGCGCGCAACTCCGGCTGCATGTGCGGCGGCGGTGGTGATCGCGTGCGGCGCGGGGTGCGGCGGGCCGGTGGAGGTTCCTTCGCCGGGGCAGATCTTCGACCCGCGGCCGGGGCACAACTTCCGCGCGGCGACGGGCGACGTGCGCATCCAGGCGATCACCGACCGCACGGTGTGCTTCACCACCGACGGCACGATGCCCGAGCTGCGCGGCGGCGCGTGCGTGGGAGCGACCACGGCGCGGCTGCCCGCGAGCCACGTCATTCGGATCACCTGTGGGAGCGACACGTCCGCGACGTCGATCCGGGGCATCAAGCTCGCGTTCGACTGGCCCGCCACCGACGGCGTGGTGGTGCAGAGCGTGGCCGGGAACTTCACCCTGGACTGCACGCCGCCCGAGCCCG
>JBILLV010000668.1:0-2553 GCA_044375895.1 Polyangiales bacterium
ATGGGTTGCCCTACGCCCCTGCACGGCGTCGGGGTCCGCTGCACCCGATGACGTGGATCTTCCGCGCGAAGTTGCCTATCGTCGGCGCGATGTCTCCACGTCAGCACAGCGGGCCGTGCGTGTTCGTGGCGCTCCTGGCGTCGCTGTCGGCGTGCGCGCACGCACCGCCACCGCCGCCCACCGTCGCCACGCCGCCGCCCACGCTCGCCAGCCCGCCGCCGCGCGTCGACACCGACGGCGACGGCGTCTTCGATGACGCGGACATGTGCCCGCTCGTGGCCCAGGGCCCCACCGGCGATGCGGCGCACCCGGGCTGCCCGTCGCCCGATCGTGACAACGACACCGTGCTGGACGCGGTCGACGCGTGCCCCGACGTGCGAGGAGTGCCGAGCGACGACCCCTCGCGGAGCGGTTGCCCCTTCATCCGTGAGTCTGCCATGATCAGGCCGTCTTTAGAGCTGGGGCTTGGGACGGGGATGGTCCTCGATGGTCCTCGCGTCAGGTTCGAGCCGCCGATCGTCTTCGTGCGTCAGCGCCTCGCCGCTTCGTCGCTGGAGCGCCTGGCCGCGTTCGCCGAGGTCCTCCGCATGCGCCCCGAGATCCGTCGCGTGAGCGTCGAAGCGCACTGCTTCACGGAGCGCGACGCGCGCGCCAACCAGCGCCTCTCCGACCAGCGGTCCAGGACGGTGGTTCAGTTCCTCCAGGGCCGTGGGGTCCCTCCCGCGCGGATGGTGCCCGTCGGCCGCGGCGACACGCAGCCCCTATTGCCGGGCAACTCGGACGCGGCTCGCGCGGGCAACACCCGCCTGGAGATCCTCCTCGAGGACAGGCACTGAGCCCGCGCGAACGCCTGTAACACTACCGCGGCGGCGCGGCACAGGCGTCGACGAGCTCCGGGCGCTCCTGCCAGATGCGCGTGTCGCGCAGCAGCGCGCAGCCCACCCGCGTCGCGCGCGCGGGGTCGACGCTCCATACGCGGGCGGTGTGGTCGTTGGAGGCCGTCACCACGCGCATCCCGTCCGGCGAGAAGCTCGCGTCGACGACGGCGCCCGTGTGACCGCCCAGCACCGTCAACAGCCGCCCGTCGCGGGCGCACCACACGCGCGCGGTCCCGTCTTGGGAGGCCGTCACCACGCGCTCGCCCTCGGGGTCGAGCGAGAAGTGCGCGTCATGCACCACGCCCAGGTGCCCTTGAAGAACGCTCATGGCGCCTCCCGCGGCGCTCCACACGCGCGCGGTCCCGTCTTTGGAGGCCGTCACGACGCGTCGACCGTCGAGCGAGAAGCGCGCGTGGAGCACGTCGCTCGTGTGGCCTCGCAGCTCGAGCGCTGGACCGCCGCCGCGTCCCCACACGCGCACCACGCGGTCGCTCCACGTCGTCACCACCCGCGCGCCGTCGGGCGAGAGCGACGCGTCGTTCACCTGCGCCGAGGGCACCGCCAGCGGCGCGATGCGCTCCCTCATGGTGCGCGCGTCCCAGAGGCGCGCGGTGCCATCCGACGACGTGGTGAGCACGTCCGCGCCATCGGCGGAGAACTCCGCGTGCTGCACACTCTCGCGGTGCCCGATCAGACACCCGCGGAGCCCCACGGGCGCCGCGGCCTCGCGCTGCTCGGTCAGGCAGCTCGTCACGCCCGCCGTGCGCGGGTCCCAGAGGCAGGCCGTGCCGTCGCTCGACGCCGTCACCAGGAGGCTCCCTTCGGGGGAGAAGGCCGACTCGCGGACCGTCTTCGGGTGGCAGAGGTGCTGCGCGGTAGAGCCTCCCTCCCAACGCCAGAGGTGAGCCCAGTTGACCCACGAGTTCACGACCACCTGGGCGCCGTCGGGCGAGAAGCGCGCGCGCGCGATGTACCTCCCGACGGGCAGCGCCGCGCGCGCGATCCCGTTCGCCGCGCCCCAGACGCGAGCGCTCCCGTCGCGCGACGTGGTCACCACCAGGGCGCCGTCGGGCGAGAAGGCCGCGCTCCTCACGTCGCCGTCGTGGGCGAGCCGCGTGACGAGCTCCGTGCTCGCGTCGACGCTCCAGAGGCGCGCCGTCCGATCTTCCGAGGCCGTGACCACGCGCGCTCCGTCCCTCGAGAAGCGAGCGTACTCCACGGGCCCCGCGTGCCCTTCAAGCGTCATGAGGAGCGCGCCGTCGCGCGCGCGCCACACGCGGGCGGAGCCGTCGCTCGAGGCCGTGACCACGCGCACCTCTCCCGGCCCCTGCGAGAAGGTCGCGGCCAGCACCGAGCCGCGGTGCCCCTGGAGCACGGCCCGGAGCCTCCCGTCGCGCGCGTCCCAGAGCCTCGCGCTTTTGTCGGCCGACGCCGTAAGAACCAGCGCGTCGTCCGGCGAGAAGCGCACGTCGAGCAGCTCGTCGTCGTGCCCTCGAAGGCGCAGCGCCACGCGCCCGCTGCGCAGGTCCCACACGCGCGCGTCTTTGTCCTCAGACTCAGGTTTGGCCGTTGACGCATCGCGGACCGTGTGACGGTGCCGCTCGTCACGGCCCCCTCTCCGCGCTGCCGCGCGCCCTCACCCCCGCGGAGCGGGGGCAAGGGCTCCCTCGTCTGC
>JBILLV010000323.1:0-10695 GCA_044375895.1 Polyangiales bacterium
TCGCTGGGCGCCGCTCTCCGGACGCCGCCATGGCCGCGGGCAGGGGCCGACGGGCGACGGGCGACGGGCGACGGGCGACGGGCGACGGGCGACGGGCGACGGGCGACGGGCGACGGGCGACGGGCGACGGGCGACGGGCGACGGGCAGCGAGCCCCGCTGTTCGCTGAGGCTCACAGCGGGTTACCCACCCGCGTGCTGGAGAGCGTAGGTCGCCCCGACAGGCGACGGGCGGCGAGCGGCGAGCGGTGGGCTCAGGAGGCGATCGCCTGCGGGGCGGCGTCGTTGGCGGCGGCGATGGGCGCGTCGGCGAGCTTCTCGGCCTCGGTGGGCGCAGCGACGGCGTCCTTCGGTGCGGACACCTTCTTCTTCGCCGCGCGGGGCGTGGTCGCCTTGCCGTCGGCGGGGGCGTCGGTCTTCTTGGCGTTCTTGCCGCCGGTGCCGCCGAGGCGGACGGGGGCGACCGCGGCGAGCGGCGCGAGCAGCTTCGCGGTGATGTCCTCGGTGCCCGGACACGACGGGCAGGTGATGGTGTGCACGCGGGTGACGTAGTCCGTGAGGGCCGGGACCACCTCCTGCAGCACGTCGCGCTGGTTGACGCGGATGCGCGCCGGGCGGAGCGAGCCGCTGAGGCCGATGGCGCGGCGGCAGGCCTCGTGGGCGTCGAGGAGCTGCTGGTAGGCCGCGGCGCTGGCCCGCGACTCGAAGAGGCGAACGCCACCGTGCGCGCGGAAGAGGTCGAGCAGCTCACCGCTCCGCAGCCACACTGCGCGGGTCTTCCCCGTGAGAAACGCCAGCGGCTTCGACCGGGGGAACACCTTCCCGCGCAGCGTCGCGGCCGCCGTTGCACCGCTGGGCCGATCGATCTTCTCCCACAGCTCGAGCTGCCCGAACACGCCGCGCCACGCCGACGCGAGCGCGACCCGCGCCACGCTGACCTCGGGAGCCGCCGTCGACTCCTCGACCGTCGCGCCGTCGAGCGCGCCCGCAGCGCCCTCCAGCCGCAGCAGGCTGTTGCTCACCGAAGTGGGCACCGTCATCCCTGCGGCGAGCGCCTTGTCGTGCGCCGCGCGCAGTGAGGGGGTGAGCGTGCGCACGTCCGCGACGCTGAGGTTGTTGCAGGCGATTTTGGGAGCCCAAAGTTGCAGGTGCATGACCGGTTCCTCTCGTACCTCTGAGTCTGCACGGCGGCGCACGCCGTGGGGAGCGCGCAAGTCGCGAGCGAGGGGTCAGGTTGCGTGACCCTCGAACACCCCGCGACGATTTTTTGAGCGCGCGACGTGACCCGATGGGGGCGTTGACCGGTCTCGCGACAAGGACGGCGTGACCTGACGCGACCCTTGACGCGCCATCGGGTCACGTCGGGAGCAAAAAACACGGCACGGGGGTCGCCGCGGGTCAGTCGGCGTGACCGCCAGCGAGGGTCGAGTCGGTTCAGGGTCACGCGGGGTGACGCCGCAGCGCGCCGCCCGCGCATTGCTCGCTCCCCCTGGCACATCCCTTGTGTATCGTCGCCCCCGATGAGCGACGGGGACGACGACCTCCAACCCACCACCGACCACACCGCGCGCAACGTGCTCGTGGGCCTCGCGCTGCTCGGGCTCGCGGGCGGCGCCGCGTGGTACGCCAACGACCGCAACGACACCGAGCGCCGCGCCCGCGAGCTCGCCCGCGCCTCCGCCGCGTGGGCCGACCTCGCCCGTTGCCTCGCCGGCGAGCGCTGGCGCGTCGGTGAGGTCGCCGTCGTCTCGCGCCACCGCGAGCTCTCCATCCCCCGCACCGTGCGCGACCTCCCCGAGGCCGACCGGCTCCGCGTGTGGCCCTGGCGCTGCGCCGCCCCCGCGCAGGCGCTCACCCACGCCCTCTTCGAATCGCGCTCCGAGGCGCCCGCCCACCGGCTGCTCAACCAGTTTGCGTCGGTGGCCGCCACCGAGCTCGCGCGCGGCGCCCTCCGCACGGGCAGCACCGACCCGCGCCACTACCTCGACGAGCTCTTCGCCGCCGCCGAACGCGCCGAGCTCCCCGCCGCACCCCCCTCCACCGTCGCGCTCCCGCCCGAGCCCGTGCGCTACCTCGACGCCCGCCGCGTCCGCCCCCTCTACCGCAGCGCGGGCGGATCGGTCGTCGCCGCGGAGCAGCCCCTCGACGACGGCGCCCTGCGGGTTCTCCTCGGCCGCGGTGAGCTCCGTGTGTGCGACTTCGACCGCGCGCTCGACGCCCCCGACTGCGCGCGCGTCCCGGCCCTCGACCGCGCGCGACGCCCCGCGCTCACGTCGTCGCTCTACCCCCGCATGCCGGGCTACCTCACGCGCACCGACGACGAACCGCTCTCCGTCGGATCGCTCCTCCACCCGGGCCACCTCGACGCGCCGCTCGCCACCACGGCCTCGAGCGCGCTGCGCGTCGGCCTCGACGCCTGGATCATCGCCGCCCGCGCGCCCGATGGCCGCTACGCGCTCGGCCCCGGCGTCACCTTCCCCGGCGCCGTCACGCCGCCGCGTCTGCACGGCGCCATCGCGCTGAGCTTCGCGGACGTTCCTGCGCCCGCGCCCACCACGCCCGACGGCGGCGTGGGCGACGTCCCCGACGCGCACGACGTCACCGACGCCGCGACGTCGCCCGAGCGCTGGTTGCTCGCGGGCGTTGTGGCGGAGACGCTCCCGGCCCGCTGGGTGGCGCCGCCGAGCGTGCGCGGGACGCTCCGCAGCGACGCGCGGGAGGCGCTCGTCCGCGCGTGCCGCATGGGCGAGAGCACCGTGGCGGTGGCCCACGGCGACGACGGCCACGCGCTCGTCCTCTGGTGGAACGGCTCCGCCCTCACCGTCCGCACCGTCGACGCCAGGGCGGGGACGGCGGCGTGTCACGACGGGCGGCTGCGCCTCGCGTGGTACACCAACGTGCCGAGGCCGGTGGTTCACGTCACGACCTGCGCGGCGACGGGGGCGTGTACGACGGCGGAGGGAGCCATCCCGTTCACGGAGACGTCGCCGCGGGTGGCGACGGTGGGTGAGCAGGTGCTCGCGGTGTACGGGCAGGACGACCAGCAGGGCCTGCGCTACCGCTTCGCCGCGCTCGACGCGCTCGCGACGGCCCCCGAGGTGGTGGTGTTCGACGACGGCGCGCACGACGGGGTCGCGATGGAGGCCGCCCCGACGCTGCTGGTGCGCGGCGACGCGGCGGTGGTGCTGGCGACGCGGCGCGACGGGCTGCGGGAGACGTGGGCCCTCCGCATCGACGCCCGCGGCTATCGGGCGCTGCGTCCGCGCGAGTAGGGGTGGTGCTACCGTCGCGCGATGTCGTTCACGCTCCCCGACGCGCCCCTCACCCTCGCCACCTTCCCCTTCAGCGACCGCGAGCGCGGACTCCAGCTCCGCTGGTCGGGCGACTCCCCCGCGCTCCCCTCCCCCGCCGCGTGGCGCGACGCGCTCGACGCCGTGCTCGGCGACGCCCACCGCGCGGGCATCCAGCGCGTCGAGGCGCGCGTCGTCACCCGCGACGCCGAGCGCGACGAGGCGCTCACCGCCGCGCGCGCCGCATCGACGCGGGCGGCCCTCACGGCGCGGGGCTTCGTTCCCGGCGACGGGCGCGCCGAGTTTCGCCTGCCGCTCGACGGCGACCATGTCGCTCGCTTCGTCGACACGCACGCGGCCCGCGACCCCTTCACGTGGGACGCGCTCGCCCCCGCCGGAGCCGTGGACCTCGCGCGGGCCGCGGCGGCGATGCAGGCGGCCTCCGTCGGCGACCCGATGTCGTCCCCCGACGAGGACGCCGCGGCGGCGATCCGTGAGGCGCTCGCCGACGAGTCGCTCACCCACGACCCGATGGGCGTGCAGGTGGGCGCGATCGACGGCGCCGACGCGGCCTTCGTGATGGCGCAGGTGAGCCCCACCGCGGGCTGGTCGCGCATCACGTACCTGGGGGTGCTCCCGGCGTTTCGTGGGCGCGGTCTGGGGGCGTTCGTGCACGCCCGCGGGCTCGCCCTCGCCCGCTCCCTCGGCGGCCGCCTCTACGTCGGCGGAACCTCCACCCGCAACGCCCCCATGCTCGCGCTCTTCCAGAAGCTGGGCGCCGAAGCGTTCCGCACGATGGAGTGTTGGACGGTCGCTCCCGATGGACGCGGCGACCCGACGGGCGCACCATCGAGGCCATGACACCGCCGCCCAACCCGCAGTGGGGCCAGAACCCGTACCCGCAGCCCCCGCAGACCGCGTGGGCGCCGAAGCCCCCGTCACCCACCGCCGCGCTCGACAACGAGCTCCAGACCTGGCTCGTGGTGACGTGCGCCGGGTGGGTGGTGGGCTTCATGTGGATCACGGGCCCGCTCGGGTGGTGGAAGGCCAACGACCTGCGCGACAAGTACGCGGCCCTCGGCGCCCCGGAGCCCTCCAACAACAACGCCATGCGCATCATCGGGATCCTCACCACGGTGATGTCCCTGCTGTGCTTCGCGGCGGTGTGCCTGGTCGTGACGGCCGTCCTCGCCTTCGGCTTCCGGATGCCGTTCTGACCGTCGCTGCGATGACTACCGCGTCGCCGTCACGGCGGCCGAGCGCGTCGTGCAGCCGAAGCACATCGTGCCGCCCGTGAAGGTCGCGGTGAAGGTGCCCGTGAAGGCGTTGTCGGTGCCGTAGGTTCCCGTGAGCCGGTAGGTCTCGGTGCAGCCGCCGGGGAGGGTGCACGACACGTCCACCATGCGCGTCACCCGTGAGCTGGCGCCGCGCATCGTGCAGTTGATGCCGCCGCCGTTCACCGTGAGGTCGGTGCCCGAGTCCGAGAACGACAGGTTGCCGAACGAGTACGACACCAGCCCGAACGCGCACGAGTACGTCACCGCGGGCGACACCAGCCACGTGCCCGTCGGGTTGAAGGGGCGCGTGCACGCCGCCGTGTTGAACGAGCACGCGCTCCCGCAGGCGAGGGTGCCGCCTGTGAAGCCCATCGCGATCGAGGTGCACGTGGCCCCGCCGAGCGCGGCGCCGTCGCACTGCTCGCCCGTGTCGATGCGACCGTTGCCGCAGTTGGGGCACGCGGCGGTGTCGAAGGTGCAGTTGGTGCGACACCGCAGCGTCCCCGCGCCGAAGCCCAGGGAGGTGCAGGTGGCGCCGCCGAGGGCCGTCCCGTCGCACTGCTCGCCCGCGTCGACGCGCCCGTTGCCGCAGTTGTTGCAGCCCGAGGTGTCGTAGCCGCTGCAGTCCCCGCGGCAGGTGGCGACCCCCGAGACGAAGCCCAGCGCGCTGCAGTCGCGGGTCGAGCGGGCGCAGCACATCGACCCCTCGTCGCAGGTCCCGTTGCAGTTGTCGTCGCTTCCGTTGCACACCTCCGCGGGCGGGACGCACGTGTCCCACGCGCAGCTCGGGAGGCAGGTGCGCCGACCCGCCGACCCGCACGCCGTCGTGCACGCCCCCGTCGCCCCCGGGACGCACGCGAAGCCGTTGTCGATGGCACCGTCGCAGTCGTCGTCGCGCCCGTTGCACGCCTCCACCGGGGCGCGGCACCCGGCGGGCATCCCGGCCGCGTTGCAGAGCGTGGTGCCGGTCGATCCGCACGGGGTGGCGCACGCCGCCATGGCCGAGCAGCAGCCCTCGTCGGTGCGCCCGTCGCAGTTGTCGTCGCGCCCGTTGCACGTCTCCGCGGGCGGCGCGCAAGTGCCCCACGCGCACGACCCGCTGCACACGCGCGAGCCCGTCGACCCGCAGGCCGTCGTGCACGCGCCCGTCGCCCCCGCCACGCACGCGAGGCCGTTGTCGGCCACGCCGTCGCAGTTGTCGTCGCGCCCGTTGCACACCTCCGCGGGGGCCACGCACGCCCCCTGCGCGCAGGCCGCGGAGCAGGTGCGCGAGCCGGTGGTTCCGCACGGGGTGGTGCAGGCGGCGGCGCTCCCCTGCGCGCAGGCGAAGCCGTCGTCGATGGCGCCGTCGCAGTCGTCGTCGCGCCCGTTGCACACCTCCGCCGGCGGGACGCACGCCCCCAGCGCGCAGAGCCCGTCGCAGGCCCGCGTGCCCATGGTTCCGCAGGCGGTGGCGCACGCGACGGAGCCCCCGCGGACGCACGCGAAGCCGTTGTCGGCGACGCCGTCGCAGTCGTCGTCGCGGCCGTTGCACGTCTCCGCTGGCGGGCGGCACCCGGTGGCGAGCCCCGCGGCGCTGCAGATCGTCGTCCCCATGGTGCCGCACGCGGTGGTGCAGGGCGTGCTCATCGAGCAGCAGCCCTCGTCGACGCGGCCGTCGCAGTTGTCGTCGCGCCCGTTGCACGACTCCGGCGGTGCGACGCACGCGTCCCACGCGCAGGTCGCGTTGCACGAGCGCTGGCCCGCCGACCCGCAGGCCGTCATGCACGTGCCCATCGAGCCCGCGATGCACGCGAAGCCGTTGTCGATCATGCCGTCGCAGTCGTCGTCGCGGCGGTTGCACGTCTCCGCGGGGGGGCGGCACCCGGTGGGTCGGCCCGAGGCGTCGCAGGTGGTGGTTCCCATCGAGCCGCAGCTCGCGGTGCACGCGGCGGCGGACGAGCAGCAGCCCTCGTCGGTGCGCCCGTCGCAGTTGTCATCGCGCCCGTTGCACACCTCCATCGGCGGGACGCACGCCCCCAGGGTGCACGTGTCGCTGCACGTCTGCGTCCCCGGCGTGCCGCAGGGCGTGGTGCAGGCGCCGACGTTGCCGCGCGCGCAGGCGAAGCCGTTGTCGACGGCGCCGTCGCAGTTGTCGTCGCGGCCGTTGCAGGTCTCCGGGCCGGGCATGCACGCGCCCGGCGTCCCCATCGCGGTGCAGGAGGTCGTCCCCACCGAGCCGCAGGTGGTGGTGCAGGGCATCGCCCCCGCGCAGCAGCCCTCGTCGACGGCCCCGTCGCAGTTGTCGTCGCGCCCGTTGCCGCAGGTCTCCGTGGCGCCGGGGTAGCGCATCGGATCGGTGTCGACGCAGTCGTCGCCGCCGCACGCCGAGTCGCCGTGGCCGTCGCCGTCGCGGTCGCGCGCCACGTGCTGACAGCCCGGGCGCATCGCGGTGTTGCTGCACGAGTCCACCGTGCACTCGTTGCTGTCGTCGCAGTTGACGGGCGCGCGGAAGCCGCAGCCGAGCTCGGGGTGACAGCGCCACAAGCCGCTGCACGGGGTGGTGGCGCAGTCGGCGTCGGCGGCGCAGCGGTCGGGCGGGCGCGGGAGGCAGCCCACCGCGGCGAGGCAGATCTCGCCGCCGTCGCAGAGGTCGGCCTGCGGAACGTTCTGACAGAGGCGGGCGTCGCTGCACGAGTCGAGGGTGCAGCGGATGCCGTCGGAGCACTCGGCGTTGGTGGTGCACATGCGCGGCGGGCGGCCGCAGCCGAAGCCCGCGATGCACTGGAGCCCGGTGGGGCAGCAGTCGGTGCAGGGTTCATGGAGGCACGCGCCCGCGCGGCAGCGGTCGACCGTGCAGGCGATGAAGTCGTCGCACGAGCGGTCGGTGGTGCAGGCGGTCGCGCCGTCGAGGGGCTTCGCGTCGTCGCCCGCGTCGGCGACGTAGCGGGTGCCGCGCTCGGGCTCCGCGCAGGCCGCCACCATCGAGACCAGGAGAAGCATCCACGGCCGCATCGCGAACCTCCGCGAGGGAGCTTATCGTCGATCGCGGCCGGGCCGAACGGGATTCAGCCCGCGCGGTGTCGGCCCGTCGGCGCGGGGGTGAGGGTGACGCCGCGGTACACGCGATCGACCTCGATCATCCCCGCGAAGGAGGCCAGCGGAACGGATTCGCCCTCCCCCGCCTCGCGCATCTCCCACACGCCGTCCGGGCGGCGGGAGTGCACCTCGATGCGGCGCTCGTGCTGCGAGACGAGCACGTAGTCGCGCAGGGTGGCGAGCGTGCGGTAGCGGACAAACTTGCCGCCGCGGTCCCAGTCCTCGGTGGAGTCGGAGAGCACCTCGACGAGGAGCGTGGGGTTGAGGATGGCGTTGGGGTCGTCGGGGTGCGTCTCCACCTCGCCGCACACGACGGCGACGTCGGGGTACGACGCGAAGCGGATCTTCCGCGGGCGGATCTTCTGGTCGGAAGGATAGGCGTCGCAGGGGCCGTCGCCGAGGATGCGCGCCATCTCGACAAGCACCCGCGAGATGAGGAGGTTGTGCGTCGGCGTGCCGCCCGCCATCGCGTAGGCGACGCCGTCGACCCACTCGTGGCGGGTGTCGGTCTCCCGCTCCAGGGCGAGGTAGTCTTCGTAGGAGAGGTCTGCCACGGGGGCCGCGTCACCCATCATGGGCGCGATGATGCCACGGCGGGAGCGAGGGGAGAAAGCGGCGTCGGCGCGACTGGGGTTTGGCGTCGAGCTTCGGAGCGACGAGAGATCTCGCCCGATCGCTTCCGCGAAACGGTCCGTCATCCGTCGCCAGGGGCCATTCGGGCGCTTTCGAAGGAGGCGTCGAGTCGAAGCGCGTCGCCTCGTTGGGGGCGACCCTACGGCCCCGGCGACGGACGACGGACCGTATCGCGGAGCGATCGGGCGAGATCTCTCGTCGCTCCGAAGCGCTCCGCGGTCAGGGCGCGATGGGCGTCACGACGACCCCGCAGCGCGCCGCCACCGTCGGCCGCACCTCCGCCGCGTACAGCACCACCTCCCGCGCGCCGGCCCCCGCGATGATCGCGCTCTCCCCCACGCGGTACACCCGCAGCGGGCGGAGCTCCATCGCGGGCCGCAGCCGCCGCTCCCACCACGGCGGCACCGCCACCAGCGTCGCGCCGCCCCGCACGATCGCGCAGGTGCGCTCGCGGTTGTTGCGGGCGAAGGCCACCGACGCGCGGTTGAGCCCGTAGAGGTCGACCACCTCGTGCCCGCCCCAGTAGCGCATCGCCCCCGCGGCCTCCACCGCCACGCGCGCCCCAGGCGGCGCCTCGCGGGCCACGTCGCGCGCCACGTCGGTGTGGAGCGCGCGCACCTCGGCGCAGTGCGTTCGGTACGACCACAGGAGCGACGGCGTCCCCGCCAGCAGGAAGAGCGCCCCCGCCGCCAGCGCCGCCCCCTGCGCGCGCGTCGACACCCGCTCGCCGAGCGCGTCGAGGCCGAGCGCCGCCACTGGCACCGCCAGCATCGACACCGGGAGAAAATACCGGAGCTGAAAGAACGTCACCCCCGCGAACAACGGCCGGCTCAGCGCCACCGCCGCCGTCCCCAACAGCGCCGCCGCGGCCACCACCGCCACCGCGCGCACGCGCCGCGCGGAGAGCCCCAGCGCGACGAGCGGCGCCACCACCAGCGCGTGCGGCACGCCTTCGCCCGCGAGGACGTCCCGCAGAAACACCGGCGCGTTGGCCGCCGCCGACACGTGCTGCGACTTCACGTAGAAGGTGTTGGGGAGCACGTGACGCGTGATCGACCACGTCACCGCCGCCCACAGCCCGCACGCGAGGGCCACCGGCGCGCCCGTCTTCAGCGCCCGCGGGAGGTCACGGCGCGCGAGCACGTCGCCGCCCACCACCGCCGCCACCACGGCGCACTCGGGCCGCGCGAGGCACGCCGCGCCGAGCCACAGCCCCGCCGACAGCGGGCGATCGTCGAGGTGCGACGCGAGGGCCCAGGCGCAGCACGCGAGGGCGAGCGACGCCTCCATCGCCGACACCGCCGCGAAGGCGTTGCCCCACGACAGCGCCGCGAGCGCGACGGCCGCGAGGGAGGCCCGCCGCGTCGCCCCGAGGGCCAGCGCCACGCGCCCGAGACCCGCCGCCGCCGCCACCGCCCACGCCATCGACGTGAACTTCGCCCCCAACGCGATCGGCACCCCCAGCCGCGCCGCGAGCTGCGCGGGGACGGAAGCCACCAGCCACAACAGACTGGAGAAGCCCGCCTCCGGCTGCCCCGGGTTGTACGCGAGCGAACCCTCCGTCGCGAGCGAGCGCGCATACACCTGGTGAATCCACGCGTCGTCGACGGGAAACTCCCGCAGCGCGAGCTCTCCCCCGGCGGCGAGGAGCAGCGCGGCGGACACGGCCCCCACCAGCGCCGCGGCGGTGAGGGCGACGGCGCGTCGGTCGGACAGGCCCATCGGGAGCGCGCGGGTCGACGGGCTACTGCGACGGCAGGTTGATCTGGATGCCGCCGACGTTGACGCCCGTCCCGTTGCGGTGGCGACGCACGCGCACCCCCGGCACACCCTGGATGGGCGACGGGAGGTCGAGCGGCGCCGCCCCCGGATCGCGCGGACGCGCCGCGGCCGTGGACGTCGGGTCGGCGGGAGCGGCCGGCGTCGGAGCCGCGGGGGCGGGCGGAGTAGGAGCCGCCACGGCCGGGCTCGGCGCGGCCGCGTCGGGCGCGACGGCTACCGGCGGCACCGGAGGCCCGGGCGGAGGCGGCGGCGGCACCACGGCGGCGTCGGCGAGGGCGTTGGGCGCGGGCATCATCGGCGGCGGCGCCACCGGCTGAGGGACGACCGTGGTCGGCACGTTGGTGCTGGTGGCGTTGTTGCCCCGATCGCGGTCGCGCTCGCGGCAGGCGGCGAGCGCGAGGATGGCGGCGAGGAGCGTGGCGTGGCGGGAGATCATCGCGGGCCGGAGCCTACCACCACACCCGCGCCCGACGCGCCACTGTCCTGGGGTTCGGCGTCGAGCTTCGAGGCGACGGGAGGTTCCGCCCGATCGCTCCCGCGAATACGGTCCGTCATCCGTCGCCGGGGCCGTACGGTCGCTCCCAACGAAGCGAAGCACGTCGACGCGACTCCGATTCTCGAAGGCGCCCGTACGGCC
>JBILLV010000669.1:0-2550 GCA_044375895.1 Polyangiales bacterium
CGCACGGTGCGGGCGGCCGCGCGCGGCGGCGGCGGTGTGGTGCCATCTCCAGCCCCCACGGGCCGTGGCACGTCCGGCGGCGGGCTCGCTTGCGGTGAGCTGGGGAGCGCCGCAGCGCTTCCCGCCACGGAGAGCGCGTCGTTGGGGGTGCTGCGTGCGTCGTCGGGCGCGGCGTCGAGTGGGGCGACGTCGCCGCCCGCGTCACGGCGATGGTGCGAGCGGTGCTCGCGATGGTGGCGGCGTTCGTGCGGGGCGGCGCCGGCGTCGATCACGTCTTCGTGCGCGGGGACGTCGTCGGACGCGGTGACATCCGACTCCCCGGTGCCGCCATCGGCCCGCGACGTGTGCCACTGGTCGAGCAGCGCGTGGAAGCTCGGCGCGCCGTGGGTCGTCCGGCGCCGCCGCAGGAAGCGGGCGAAGGGCCCGGCCGCTTCGAGTGCGTCTGGAGGCACGGCGGCGTCTTCTTCTTCGGCGAGCTCCGCGGGCGCATCGGGAGGGGGCGCGACCTCGCGCGCCGCCGAGACGGCCGAGAGCCTCACCAGCACCGAAAAAACCGCGACCAACGCCGCGAGGAAGGTGGCGATCTGGCGACCGGCGCGGAGGTTCTCGGACGAGAGATGGGCGCCCCGGCGCTCGACGAGGTAGCCGGCGCCCCAGGCCAGCGCGACCCCGAGCACGAAGGCAAACATCAGCGCCCCTGGGGTCGTGGACGCATCGGTCGAGGGAGAGCCCGCGCACCCGCCGCGCGCCGTCGGCCGCGTGCGTCCTTCGCTCCCCTCGACGCCCGTCGCGCGCGAAGGGGAGGCGCCGCCCGAAGTGCCGGGCGCGACCTGCGGCGTGGCGCCGGAGCTGTCGCGTCGATCGCCCATCTCCGGCGACGCCCCCATCGGCGCATCGCTGGTGCCGCTGGAATGCGGCATCACCAGCAACGCCAGCCCGAGCATCGCGAGGAACACGCACGCAGCCATGAGCGTCGCTCGAGCGCGCGGGCTCAACCCGAAGCCCGTCATGCCGGCGAGCCGCTCCGCGCGCAGGTCGGGCGCGACGGCGAAGTGGACATCGGGGGGCGGGGCGGCCGACGCTGGCACCGGCCGCGACGGCGCGACGGGTCCGCGCAGAAACCGATCGCGCAGGCGGTCCCAGAGCGTGCTCCGGTCGACGATGAGGACGGCGAGCCGCTCGAGGTGGCAGCGATCCCAGTGGGTGTCGATCACCGCGCGGTCATCGGAGGCGACGAGGAGCACCGGCCCTTCCACCGTGCCGGCGATGAAGTCCTCCAGACGCCGTCGCTCCGAGCCCGCGGCGCTCCCCACGATCGCCTCCAGCGTCGGCACCCAACGGAGCGGCCGTGCGATCAAATAGAGCTCGAACCTCGCCATCCCCCTCGTTCCCCCTCTGCTTCCGTGCTTGTGCTCCTCTGGACCCCCGCCGATGGCGGAGAGTGGGTCACCGAACGGGCGGCGCCGTCAAGCGCTCCCCGCGCCAGGAGAGAGCGCACCTTGCGCGCCCGGGTGGAGGGGCGTACAACCGGCGCCGTGAACCCCTTCACACCGCTCGCGCGCTCGTTCGGCTTCCCCTGAGGGGAGCGTCGCCTCGCCGCGTCCGCGCGGTGGAGACGCGACGCGCCCTCGAAGCACGACGCGCGACGGGTTCCCTCGGATGCTCCGGGGGCGTCGACGCGTGTGCAACGTGTTGAGCCGAAGGAGTGACGACGATGGGCATCATGGTGGAGATTCGTGCCGCAGAAGGCGGCGCCGACGCGCGCGCGCTCGTGTGGGACCAGTTCAAGATCTACGAGAAGCGCTGCACCCGGAGGTGTCTTTGAGGTCGAGGTGATCGACGAGGGCGCCGGCTTCGTGGTGTTTCGGGTGACGGGCAAGGGGGCCGACGAGGCCTTCGCGCACGAGGCCGGCGGACATCGCTGGCAGCGGGTGCCGCCCAACGAGAAGCACGACCGCGTGCAGACCAGCACGGTGACCGTCGCGGTGCTCCCCGAGCCCCGTGAGGTCGACCTGCGCCTCGACGCGCGCGACCTCGACTGGCGCTTCTGCCGAGGCTCGGGCGCGGGCGGGCAGCACCGCAACAAGACCGAGACCGCCGTGCAGCTCACGCACCTCCCCACCGGGACGAGCGTCCGCTGCGAGGCCGAGCGCTCGCAGCAGCAGAACAAGCAGGCCGCCCTCGCGCTGCTCCGCGCTCGCCTGTGGGAGAAACGTCAGGACGACCTCACCGACGCGCGCTCCCGCGAGCGCCGCGCCCAGGTGGGGAGCGGCATGCGCGGCGACAAGCGGCGGACCATCCAGGTGAAGAACAACTGCGTCACCGACCACCTGCTCAACCGCACCTGGCGCCTCGACGTGTACAAGCGCGGCGAGTGGTGATCGACGCGCGGTGACCGACCCGCGGTGACCGACCCGCGATGATTCGAAAGTCGAAAGCCCCTGCGGGCGCTTGTGAAGGCGCCCGCAGGGGCTTTTCGAGGGTTTAGGACCCCGGCAGCGTTCTACTCTCCCACAAAGTCACCTTTGCAGTACCATCGACGTTGGAAGG
>JBILLV010000054.1:0-38154 GCA_044375895.1 Polyangiales bacterium
CCCTCCCTTTGACGCCGTCGCGGCGGCGGAGGGAGGGGGAGAACGTGAGCGAAGCGAGCGGGGGTGGGAGGCAGACGGCGCGCACCGGGAGCCACAGCGCCCGGCGCGTGACGGTATGGGACCCGTTCCGCGGATCCCTGCTCAGGGGTCGACGCGCACCGCGGCTTCGAAGTCGAGCGTGAGGTTGGTGGTGGCCCCCGAGGTGATCTCCACGTCCCCCATGGCCGTCCCGATGGCGCGGCGCTCGGAGCTGATGAGCGTCCCCACGACGCGGGCCTGACCCACCTGGAGGTTGGAGAAGAGCGCCGTCGGCGACCCGCAGCCCGATCCCAGGGTGGTGCGCACCGGGCGTGACTCGAAGCTCACGCCCATCACCATCGCCCCCGCGCACATCGGCCCCGGCGACCCGCCGTTGAGCGTCCACCGCACGCGCAGCGAGCCCGGCGCTTCGAAGCGAACGGGCACCATCGTGGTCTGGTTGGCCATCACGTTGGCCTCGGCGATGTACGTGTGAATCACCGCGCCGCTGCTGTCGATGAGCTCCCCCGTGATGGCCGCGAGCGAGGCCATCGTGTCGTTGATGCGCACCTCGCCCTGCGTGCACGGCACCACCGTGTCTTGCGTAAACTGCACGAAGTTGGCCGGGAAGCGCACGCTCGCCGCGCCCGCCGCCGCGCAGCCCGTCGCCGGGGGCATCCCCCGCACCGTCCACGCGAGCACGAGGTTGCCCGTCCCGATGAACACGTCCTTCTCCACGTCGGGCTCGGCGTCGACGCCGGCCTCCACCGGGGCGGGCGTGTTGTTGGCCGAGCAGCCGAGGGTGAGCGCGAGGAGGGCGAAGGGAAGGGTCCGTGCGTGCATGGTGGGCGCTAGAGTGAAACGCGCTCCCCCGGGGATCTGTCAACGACAACCGATGCGGAAGTTCGTCGAAAACTTCTGCCTTCTGGAAGCTGTGTGCGAAAGACCGCGCAGGTGGCGCGATGAAACACTGGGACGACGACGGCCCCGAGCTGACCCCGACCGAAGACAACCGCTTCCGCGTGCTTCTGGTGGGCGACGACGAGCCCTTCCTCCGCACCCTGGACGAGCTCTTCTCGAGCCACGGGTTTCCCACGCGCCTCGCCTTCGACCCGCGGACGGCCATCGCGCGCGTTGGCAACGGCCACGCCGAGGTGGTGGTGTGCGACCTCGGGGCGACGCGGCTCCAGTCGATCGCGACGGTGCTCGCGCTGCGCCAGCTCGGCGAGGACGCGCCGCCGGTGGTGGCGGTGTCGGCGATGCCCAACCTCGCGCAGCACTGCCACGCGCTGCACATCGATCACTTCCTCGGCCAGCCCTTCCGCTTCTCGCGGCTGCGCGAGCTGGTGGAGCGCGTCGGGCGCTCGCACCGCAAGGTGGTCACCGAGAACTCGGGCGTGTTTCTCCGCGAGCAGGCCGAGCACATCCTCGAAGACCTGCCCGACCTCGAAGCGCTCAATTTCGGCTGAGGGCTCGCTCCAGGTGGGCGCGCACCGCGGCGACGGCGTCGGCGTCGCCGCGCCCGTCGTGGAAGAGCTCGCCCAGGCGCAGCGCGTGGGCGACGCGGTAGTAGCGGCACCGCTCGGGGTCGTCGCCGAGGGGGGCGAAGCGCGCGGAGTAACCGCGGGTGAAGGCCTCCATCGCCTGGAGCCGGGCGCGCGGGTCGGGGGCGGCCCACGGCGCGGGCTCGAAGAAGCGCCCCACGAAGGCCAGCTCGTAGAGGGGGTCGGCCCCCATCGCGAACTCGAAGTCGAAGAAGGCCGTCACCCGCTCGCGGTGCACCTGCACGTTGCCCGGCTGCGCGTCGCCGTGGATGAGCCGCGGCGCGGTGACCCGATCGAGCGCGGGAGCGGCTTCGGCGAGGGCCGCCTCGGCGCGGTCGCAGAGGTCGATGAGCGGCGACGCGCGGGCCACGCGGAGGGCCTCGGCGGCGACGGGTTCCATCACGGCGCGCCACGAGGGTGACGCCCCGCGGCCCTGCGCGTCGAGGAGCCCGAAGCCCTCCACGGGCACCGCGTGGAAGGCCGCGACGCCCTCGCCGAACGCGCACCAGAGGCCCGCGGCGAGCGTCTCCGAGGCGCCCACCAGCGCGCGGGCCATGGAGGTGCCGGGGAGGTCGTTCATGAGCACGACGTCGGCGGAGACATCGAGGCTCGTGCGGGGCGCCGGCGACGCGTGCACCACTGGAACCGCCGCACACCCCGCCATGCGCGCGCGCACCCAGGCCTCGCGGGCGACGCGCCCCGCGGCCTTGGGGGAGAGCCGCACGATGCGCGTCCCGCCCTCGGCGAGGTGGACGCGGTACACCCGCGAGCGCGTGCCGTCCCCGATGGCCTCGACGTGCTCGACCCCTTCGCCCACGAGCGACCACGCGAGCGAGGCGTCGAGCGTGGGGAGCGTCTCCGAAGGCCGCACGGCGTGCGACGCTACCACAGCGCTGTAAGGGCGGCGCGCCCGCCGCGTTTCCATGGACGAACCGGGTCGCGGGGAACATCCTCCCGCCTCCCTTCGAACTTCGACACGAGGAGCGACACGCATGCGCCGACGCGCGACACGACCCCTCGGGTGGCTCACCGCCGCCCTCCTCTTCGCCGGCTGCGGGAGCAGTTACCCGATGTCCCGCGCGAGCATGGCCGCCCCGCCGCCGTCGCCCGGGCAGAGCATGGCCGAAGCCTCGGGCGGCGCCGCAGAGTCCCCCGCTGAGCCCACACCCGCGAGCCCCAACGACGGCGACGGCCCCGCCCAACGGGCCGCGCCGCAGGTGCCGGGCGGCCCGGTGACAACCACGACGGGAGCGCCCAACGCCGGCACCCCCCAGACGCCCGCCCCCGCGCCGATGCTCATCTACACGGGCGACGTCGACCTCCAGACGCCGCGCGCGCAGGTGGTGGCCACGCTCGATCGGGTGATCGAGGCGGCCACGGCGATGGGCGGCTACCTCCTGCGGCGCACGGACACCTCGGTGCAGGTGCGGGTGCCGTCGGCGCGCTTCCGCGAGGGGCTGCGGCGCGTGGAGGACTTCGGCGAGGTGCTCCACCGCTCGGTGTCGGCGCAGGACGTCTCCGAAGAGTTTCACGACGTCGAGATTCGCCTCCAGAACCTCCGCGCCGTACGCCGCCGCCTGGAGGAGTTTCTGACGCGCGCGGGCTCGATGGCCGAGGCCCTCCAGGTGGAGCGCGAGCTCGAGCGCGTGTCCCGCGAGATTGACTCGCTCGAAGGGCGCTTGCGCTTCCTCTCGGCCCGCGTGGCCTTCTCGCTGCTCACGGTCAACGTGCACGCGCGCCCCGAGACCGTGGCCGTCGCCGGGCCGCCCATCCCCCCGCGGCGGAGCCTCCAGCTCCCCGTCCCCTGGTTCGGCCGCATCGGCCTCGAGAACCTCCTCAACACCTCGGAGTGACGCGCATGAAGCCCCTGCTGCTCGCCCTGCTCCTCGCGCTCCCCGTCGGCTGCGCGAGCTTTCACATGACCACCCAGCCGGGCTTCGCCGAGCTCGAAGGCAACGACGACCACGCCTACCGCGCCACCTCGGCCGACGGGGTCGTCATCGCCGTCCGCTCCGAGCGCAACCGCCCCGAGGGAAACCTGGATTTCTGGTCGGGCGCCATCGACGAGCGCCTGCGCGGCAACGGCTACGTGCTCGACGGCGACCCGCGGCCCGTGCAGAGCGCCGACGGCGTCGGGGGCGTCCAGCGACGCTACGCGCGCGACGCCAACGGCCGCACGCTGCGCTTCTGGACGACGGTGTTCGTGAAGGGCTCGCGGGTGTTCGTGGTCGAGGCGGGCGGCGACCGGGAGGTGTTCGACCGGGCGGCCCCGGCCGTGGAGCGGGCCATCGCGTCGATCACGCTCTAGCGCACCGTCGGGCTCTTGCGCGGACGGGCGCCGCCGTGCCACACCACGCGTCGGGGTCGTCGGAAGACACCGCTCGTGAGGCACTTCGTGAAACAGAACACCCAGCACGCCGGGATCACCCGGTTCGGTTCCGTCGCCGCCGTCGCCGCCCTCGTGGTGGCGGCCGCCTTCTGCAAGGGGCGCGAGGTGCCCGACGGGCAGTGCAGCTTCAACAGCGACTGCGAGGGCGGCTTCGTCTGCGCGGGCCGCTACTGCCGCCGCCAGTGCCAGTGCCCCGCCGGGGTCGCCCAGGCCATGTGCGACAGCGACTGCCGCTCGGCGGGCCAGGGGTACTCGTGCCGCCGCGCCGACGACGGCGTCAATTTCGCCTGCTACGCGCCCAACGACCCCTACCGCTGCATCTACCACAGCGAGTGCTCCACCGAGCGCCGGCAGATCTGCGCCCGCGACGGCTTCTGTCGCTCGCAGTGCGTCAGCAGCTACGACTGCGAGGTGCTCACCGGCAGCCGCTCGTCCACCTGCGTGCCCGAGAGCGACGCGGGCGACGCGGGCGGGACGTGCAACTTCCGCCTCGACGACGCGGGGCCCGACGACGACGCCGGCGACGCGCCCGCGGCCGACGGCCCCAGCGACGCGCCGACGGGCGACGCGGGGGCCGACGCGGCCGGCGGCTGAGCGCGCACAGGGATTCACCACGGGCGCGCGTTTCGGGATAAGGTCCGCCGCGCGCATGCAGGCGACGCCCGACACCACCGCAGGCTCCGTCATGGGCATCAGCCCCGGTGAGCTCATCGGCGGTCGCTACGAGATCGTCCGGGTGCTCGGCGTCGGCGGCACGGGGGCGGTCTTCGAGGCGCGGCACCGGGCCATCGGGCGCCTGGTGGCGATCAAGTTTCTGCTGCCCGAGCTCGCGGCCAACCCCGTGGTGCCGCAGCGCTTCCTCCAGGAGGCGCAGACGGCCAACGAGGTGCGCCACAAGAACATCGTGGAGGTGCTCGACTTCGGCAGCGACGCCGGCCGCCTCTACATGGTGATGGAGTACCTCCACGGGGAGAGCCTCGCGGACTTCCTCACCCGCGAGAGCCCGAGCTCGCCCGGGCGCATCATCCGCGTCCTCGAGCCCATCTTCGGCGCCCTCCACGCCGCCCACCTCCGCGGCATCGTCCACCGCGACGTGAAGCCGCAGAACATCTTCCTCGCCCGCGTCGACGGCGACGACGAGGTGCTCCCCAAGCTCATCGATTTCGGCATCGCGAAGCGCATCGTCGGCGGCGACGTCAACCTCACCTCCACCGGCATGATCCTCGGGACGCCCGCCTACATGGCCCCCGAGCAGGCCCGCGCCGAGCGCACCGTCTCGCACCTCGCCGACCAGTACGCCCTCGGGGTGATCCTCTACCAGGGCCTCACCGGCCGCGTCCCCTACGACGCCGACACCTACCCCGCGATGCTCATCCAGATCGTGTCGCAGCCGCCGGCCGAGCTCCTGCGGTACCGCCCCGACCTCGACCGCCGTCTCGCCGCCGTCGTGATGCGCTGCCTCGCGCGCGACCCCACCCAGCGCTTCGCCTCGCTCCTCGAACTCCGCGACGCCCTCCAGCCCTGGCGCGACGACCTCACCGGGGGCGGTCCGATCCCCTCGCGCCCGGCGCCGCCCGATGTCCCCACGCGCCCCGACGGGACGCCCGACGTCGCCGACCCGCCCACCATCCCCCACGGCCGCGCCTCCCACGCCCCGGCGTCCATTCCTCCGCTCGACGCGCCGACGCTCGTGCGCCCGCCGTCGTCGTCGGGGGCGCTCCCCTTCGTCGCCGCCCTCGTCGGCCTCGCCGCGCTCGGGATGGTGGCCCTCGCGGGCTGGCTCGCGACGCGCCCGAAGCCCGCTGTCCGCGCCGCCGCCCCCGACGCCGCCGCGCCCGCCGAGGGGATCACCTTTCGCATCGACGTGACGCCCGCCACCGCGGAGATCACGCTCGATGGGACGGTGGTGGGCGCGGGGCACGCCGAGGTGGTGCGCCCCCGCGACGGCCGACGGATCCAGCTTCGTCTCTCCGCGCCGGGCCACGCCGCGGTGACCGACGTGTTGGTGGCCTCGGCCGACCTCCGCGTGTCGCGGGTGCTCGTCCCGCTCGCCCCCGACGCCCCGCGTACGCCCGACCTCCCGCGCTCGCCCGACCTCGCGCCCCGCCAGCCGCCGCGCCCGACGCCGACGCTCCTCCCCGCGCCGCCGCCGCCAGAGCCGCCCCGTCCGCGCGACCACACGCACCCTCGCATCGACCCGACCAACCCCTTCCACTAGCAGCACCGATGACCCGCACCCGCACCGCCCTCACGCTCGCCCTCCTCCTCGTCACTGGCGCCGCTGCCGCGCAGACCCCGCCGTCGCCCGCGGCCGTGGCCGAGGCGCGCGAGCGCTTCCAGCGCGGCGTCGCGCTCTCCGAGGAGCGCAACTACAACGCCGCGATGGTGGAGTTTCAGCGCGCCTTCGAGCTCACGCGCAACCCCGCGGTGCTCTTCAACATCAGCGCGACGCACGAGCTCACGGGCCACTACGTCGAGGCCCTCGACGCGATGCTCGAATACGAGCGCCTCGCGCCGCGCGACACCGTGGCCGCGCGCCGGGCGGAGATCGACGCCACCCTCGCGCGCCTCCGCGGGCGCATCGGGACGCTGGTGGTTCGCTTCGAAGCCGAGGGGCTCGACGTGCGGGTCGACGGGCTCCAGCGCTCGGTCACCGAGGCCCGCTCGGGGCTCCGGCTCTCCGCGGGGCGCCACCGCATCGCCCTCGCGGCGCCGCACTTCACGGCCCGCGAGGAGGAGCTCGACCTCGCCGGCGGGAGCACGGTGGTCCTCTCCGAGCCGCTGACGCCGGAGCGGGCCTTCATGGCGGTGGAGTGCAACGTGGCGGGCGCGGAGGTGATGGTCGACGGGCGCCCGGTGGCGACGACGCCCACCACCTCGCCGCTGCCGCTCCCCGAGGGGACGCACCACGTGATGATCCGCCGCCCGGGCTTCACCACCTACGAGACCGACGTGAACGCCGTCGGCGCGGGGGCGCGCGTGCGGGCCCAGCTCGCGTGGGCCGACCCGATGCCTCGCGACGTCGCCTCGCACGTCGTCGTGGAGGCGAGCGAGCCCGACGTGGTGGCCTACCTCGGCGACCGGCGCATCGACCCGGGCGGCACCGACCTCGTCCCGCCCGGACGGCACCGCCTGCGCGTCGAGCACCGGGACTTCATCACCGAGGAGCGCGAGATCGACCTCGCGACGGCGCAGCCCAACACGGTGTCGGTGTTTCTCCAGCCGACGCCGGCGTTTCGCGAGTCGTACTTCGCCGAGCGCCGCGGGCGCATCGTGACGGGCGCCGTGGTGGCGGGCATCGGCGCGGTGGTCATCGGCGCGGGCGTGGCGGGCTTCCTGGTGTTCAACGGCCAGTACGACACGCTCGACGGGCGGGTGACGGCGATGGACGCGCAGATCCGCGCGCGCACGTCGCCGACGCCGGCCCAGCTCAGCGCGTACGGCTGCACGGAGATGGGCGTCAACCCCTTCAACGTGCTGGAGACCTGCCGCGAAAACACCAACAACGACCGGGTGACGGCCGACGTGCTCCGCTGGACCTCCGTCGGCGTCGCGGGCGCGGGGCTCGTCACCGCGATCATCGGCGTGGTGCGCATCGCGGGGGCGCCGCGGGGCGACCGCTTCGAACGGCGCAGCGCCGCGGCGGGGAGCGTCCGGATGATCGGCGGGCTCCAGAGCGTCGGGATGGAGCTGACGTTCTGACGGGTGGTCAGCGCGCCATGGCGACGCGGACGAAGCGGGGCCAGTACAGCGCCTGGCCCTCGGGGCGCAGCAGCACTGCGGGGTCGAAGCTGTTGGTGGCGTAGGTGATCACCAGCTCGCTCGCGTCGCCCGTGGTGAGCTGCGGGTGGGCCTTGGCGGCGTAGACGAAGGGGTTCTGCGCCCGCGACTCGGGCGGCGTGTACACGTCGAGCAGGTCGCTCCACGGGCCCGTGAGGTTCTCGGCGAAGCGCATCGCGACGGCGGAGGCGCCGAAGCCGCGGCTCGTCACGAACACCCAGCGGTTGAGGTGCGTGTCGCGGTGGAGCGAGCACTCCGTCCCGGCCTCCTCGAGGACCACATCCGGGGGGCCGCTGACGAGGTTGGTCTGGTTGACCCAGCCCGAGCTCGTCCACCACTGGGCGAGGACGTCGCCGCGCGCGATCTCGGCCTCGGGGAAGCGGGCGAGGTAGGCGTCGTGCTGGCCGCGCGTGCGGGGGGCGATCGCGTAGAGGAAGCCCCCCTCCCGAGCCACCGCCGCGCCCGGCACCGCGTCGAAGGTAACCACCGGCGGCCGCGTCCACTGGAGGCGCCACTCGGCGGGCTCGTCGTCGGGGTTGCTCACCACCACGACGCGCCAGCCGTTGGCGACGAAGCCGAGGCCCTCGCCCGTCGCCGCCACCACCCGCGAGAGGAAGAGCACCAGCGGCCCGCCGGGGAGGCGCGCGCCGTGGGCGGGCCAGTACCACGCCTGCGTCTCGTCATCGCCCTCGCCGTAGAAGTACGACCGCGGCACCCCCCGCGCGTCGAAGCTCGGCGCGAAGCGAACGCTGGCCGTCACCGGGTCGCGGCCCTCCATGACGGCCACGGAGTTGCGCACGAGGGTCGAGCGCGCGCGCGTCCCCTCCGGGAGCGCCGAGATGAAGCTGTCGCCGAAGAGCCAGAGCGTGCGGTTGCCGCCGAGGTCGATGGAGTACGCGCCGTCGCCGCCGAGCCAGCGGGCGTCGCCGCGGAAGGCCCGGTCGGCCTGAGGCCACTGGGCGGGGCGAAAATAGCGCGGGGTGAGGTTGTCGGCGCACGCGGCGACCAGCACGAAGGCGACGAGGGCGAAGGGGCTCCGCATGGCTCTAGCGCGCGAGCGTCCAGCGCCCGTCGACGCGCGTGGCGACGATGGAGAAGGCGAAGCGCCGCCCGTCGCCGCCGCCCTTGAGCGCGGGGCCGCCGTAGGGGTCGGTGACGCGCACGAGCCGACCGCGCGCGAAGGCGGAGGCGGCGAGGGCGCCGGGGTCGAAGGGGTCCATCGCCCAGTCGGGGGCGGCGAACCAGTCGGCGTAGTGGGCGATGAGCTCATCGCGCATCTCCTCCTCGGGGACGTCGAGCGCGCGGGCGAGCTCCCGATCGCGCAGCGCGGTGAGGGCGAAGACGGCGCCGGCGTCGCGCGCGGCGAGGGCGGCGTGCACCTCCCCCGCGAGGGCGACGAGGGCCTGCGCGTCCTCGGCGGTGGGGCCGCGGGCGGGCGCGTCCTGCCAGGCCCACCGACCGTGCGCGTGCTCGGGGCGCACCGTAAACTGCCGCGCCCACACGCTGGTGAGCGTGCCGGGCTCGACGGGGATGTCGCCGGGCTTCCACGCGAAGCGCGCGACGCGGCCCGCGTCACCGGGGTCGACGCCGTGCTCGCCGCGGATCAGCACGACCTCGATCGACCGCTCGCCGGGGAGCTCGCGGCCCTCGTCGTCGGTCATCGGGGTGAGGGCGACGTCGAGGCGGTTGTCGCCCTCGACGACGTAGGGGTCGAGCTTGGTCTGGGTGATGCGCCGCGCGCCCTCCCAGTCGGCGAACACCTCGATGTCGTTGAGGGTGACGCGCGCGACGAGCCCCTCGGTCTCCACCTGGAGCACGTGCAGGAAGGTCATCTCAGACGCCCTCACCGAGGGGGTGCCACACCTTGGGCTGCTTGAAGAACGACCCGCCCTCCACGGCCTTCCACTTGCGCTTGTACTCCACCATGCCCCACGCGGCCTCGATGGTGAGCTCGACCTCGATGCCGCCCCACTTCAGGTCGAACGACACCGCGGGCTTGCGCTGCACCGGCGCGGTCACCTCGGCGACGATCTCGGTGCCGCCGTTCACGTCGAGGTTGAGGGCGCCGCGCTTCATGAGGAAGAGGTTGCCCCCCACCTTCACGCCCACCTTGCCCGTGCCCGAGGCCTCGGCGCCGGAGGTGTCAGGCCCCGTGCGCGACCACTTCCCCTTGAGCCCCACCTCGCCGCTGAAGCGCACGTACAGGTAGAGGTCGCCGATGAGGTCGGTCGTCCACTTCTTGATCCACGGGGGGATGGCCGACGTGGGGCCGAAGGGGATGGTGAAGGTGCCCTTGATGAGCGGGTCGAGGGCGAGGGAGGCTTCGAAGTTGTAGTAGCAGCGGTGGTCCTTCTCGCTCTCGGCCCACTTGCCCTTGAAGTTGAGCTTGGTCTTGAAAAACTCCCACTCCGGCTCCCGCGCGAGCAGGGGCTTGAGCATCTTGTCCAGCACGTAGTCGAGCTGCGTCTTCCTGTCGGTGAGGGCCTTGAGGATGCCCGACTTCAGCGTGAGCCCGGTGTCCTCCCACGGCGTCACGGCGGCTTCGAAGACCCACTGCGTCGGGGGCTTCTTGAAGTCGATGTTGGCCGTGATCGACCACTCGTCGATGGGGTACGTCTTCACCTCGAAGCGCCGCGACATGCCCGAGCAGCACCCGACGTTGACGTAGTACGACTTCGGCATCACCTCGAAGATGCCCAGGAGCTTGAAGCCCCAGTTGCGCGCGGTGAAGCTCGCGCTCGCGCCCGTCTTGGCCTCCGACGCCCCCGGCGCGGTGATCTCCCACTTGGGGTGCTTGCCGCAGCCGCCGCGGAGCTGGGCCTCCAGCTTGATGCGGTCGTCGTCGCGGCCCGGCACCACCTCCAGCAGCCCCGCCCGGTTGGCCTTGCGGCCCTTGTGCGCGCAGGAGATCTCCGCGGCCATGAGCTCGCACACCACCTCCTCGCGCACCGCCTGACGCGGGGGAGGGGGCGGCGGCGCGGCGGGCTGCGAGGCGGCGCCCGAGGGGGCCGCGGCGGCGACCTGACGGCGCGCTCCCCCGTCGGGGAAGCTGAACGCGATCTGCCGCGAGCGCACGAGGCGGACGAGCGTGGCCGTGGCGAGCGCGTCGTTCTGCAGGTTGCGCAGGAGGTTGTAGTCCACCGTCGGGAAGCGCGCGTTGCCCCCGAGCTGGCGCAGCATCTCCGCGCGCTGCGCCGGCGTGAAGGACGACAAGAACGCCTCCGGCCCCGCGTACGGGATCGGCACCCCCGTGGGCACCGCGGACGTGGGGTGGATCACCAGTTCGAAGCGCGTCCCCTGACGGTTCTGGATGAGCATGGCGGCGAGCGATCGTATCGCGGCCCGCGCGAGGAGCCAACGGGTGGTTGACACCTTCGTCGCCTAGCGGAGACACTCCCGCCTCCAGCGATGACCAACCGCGACGAAGACCCCCCCGAAGCCGCAGAGACCACCTCGCCCGAGGCCGCGGCGGACGACGCGGTGGCGCGGCCCGAGATCGGCGCGGGCCTGGCGTTTCTGCACGGGGCGGTGGGGACGGCGCTGCTCCAGACGGTGGAGGCGCAGGCGCACCTCTACGCGCTCACCGAGCTGCTCATCGCCCGGGGCATCATCCCCCTCAAGGACTTCGAGCGCCGCAAGGCCGCGGCGCTGAAGTCGGCCACCGAGGAGGCGATGGAGTCGTGGCAGGGCGCGCAGGTGCTCCCCGACGAGACGGACAAGTACGAGGTCGAGCCCGTCGACATCGATTGCCTCGCGCGGATGCCCCTGTGCCACGCGGCGTGCTGCCGGCTGGAGTTCAACCTCTCGCGGCAGGACGTCGCCGAGGGGGTGGTCCAGTGGGATTTCGCGCGGCCCTACAAGATCCGTCACCGCGAGGACGGCTGGTGCGCGCACTGCGACCCCGCCACGAAGTCCTGCGGCGTGCGCGACCACCGCCCCCTCGTCTGCCGCAGCTACGACTGCCGCCAGGACGCCCGCATCTGGACCGATTTTGAACGACGCGTCCCCAACCCCGAGCTGGCGAAGCTCGCGGGCCAGTGACGCGAGGAGAGAGCCCCAATGCCTGCTGACCTCCGCGTGACCTTCGAGTGCGACGCCTTCGACCCCGCCGACGTGGAGGTGCACGAGGTGTCGGGCGTCGAGGAGTGCTCGCAGCTCTTTCACTTCCACGTGGTGCTCGCGGCCCGCGACCGCTCGGCGATCGACGTCGACGCCCTGGTGACGGGCCCCGGGTCGCTGGTGTTCTACCGCCGCGACGAGGAGGTGCGGCGCATCCGGGGCATGGTGGCCTCCGTCCACGACGTGACGCTCACCAACGCGACGGAGTACACCGCGTGGCGGGTCCACTTCGCGCCGCGCGCCTTCCGCCTCACGCTCTGCGAGACGGTCGACATCTTCATGGACCTCGACGTGAAGGAGCTGATCGAGCTCAAGCTCAAGGGCTCGGGGCTGCGCGTCGGCGACGACGTGGAGTTTCGCCTGACGAAGAAGTACCCCAAGCGCGAGTTCGTGGTTCAGTACCAGGAGACCGACCACAACTTCATCTCGCGCCAGGCCGAGCACTACGGCATCACGTATTTCTTCGAGCACGGCGAGAAGGACAAGATCGTCTTCACCGACGGCAACGAGGTGCTCAAGCCCTTCGAGGGCGGCGGGACGCTCCCCTGGCAGGTGCACCACACCAACGAGCTGAGCGAGCAGCGGGTGTTCTCCCTGGAGGGTGAGACGCGGGCGCTGCCGGGGCGCTACACCGTCCGCGACTACAACTACCGCACGCCGGGGCAGGACATGGCCGCCGGCGCGACGGTGCTCGAAGGCGCCGCCGGCGAGGTGGTGGAGTACGGCACGCACTTCAAGACCCCCGAGGAGGGGCAGCGCTTCGCCAAGGTGCGCGCCGAGGAGCTCCTGGCGACGCGCTGGACGTTCACCGGGCGGAGCAACGCGACGGCGGTGGAGGCCGGGCGGCACTTCGCCCTGGAGGGCCACCCCCGCGGCGACATGGAGCTCCTCGTTACGCGCCTGGAGCACTTCATCCGCCAGCCTTTCTTCGGCGTGATGACCGACCAGGAGTCGCCCTACGAGAACACCTTCACGGCGATCCCGAAGGAGGTCACCTGGCGCCCCGCGCGCCGCACGGTGAAGCCCATCGTGCCGGGCGTGGTGACGGGCATCGTCGACACGTCGACGCGCTCGCAGTACGCGGAGATCGACGACGACGGGCGCTACCGCGTGAAGTTCATGTACGACACGGCCAAGCGCGGCGAGGGGCAGGCGTCGCGCCTCGTTCGCATGGCGCAGCCGCACGCGGGTCCCGGGTACGGGATGCACTTCCCGCTGCGCTCGGGCATCGAGGTGATCCTCACGTGCGTCAACGGCGACCCCGACCGACCCATCATCGTCGGGACGGTGCCCAACCCCGCCACCGGGTCGCCGGTGACCAAGGGCAACCTCGCGCGCAACATCATCCGCACGGGCGGCGGCAACGAGATGAACTTCGATGACACCGACGGGAGTCATCGCCTCAAGATCTCGATCCCCCACTCGGACACGACCTTCCAGCTCGGCGCGCCCAACAGCCCCGAGGACGGCGCGATGCTCGCGACGACCGAGGCCTGGAGCGCGGTGGCGGGGCAGTCGACCACGGCGGCGACCAACCTGGCGACGGCGTTCAGCGCGGGGGCGAAGTTCTTCGCGTCGACGGACATCACGGGCTACGCCGGGGCGGCGAAGAACTTCACCTTCGACAACGTCAAGGGCGCCCTCGACGCCGTCGCCGACGTCTCGAAGGACGTGATGAACGCCCGGAAGACCTGGCGCGACACGAAGCAGAAGGAGTACGAGGGCCGCGCCAAGGCGTACACCGGCGAGACCGTGCGCACCGGCGCCGAGCTCGCCCGCGCGCAGGCCCGGCGCGCCGAGCAGATGGCCCCCGTCCGCGCCGAGCGCGACGCCGCGCAGGCCGCCCTCCTCAACGCCGAGAACCAGTGCGCGAGCGTGCACCTGATGGTGTTCGCGGGGCAGAACGGCACCCCCTGCTGCGCGGAGTACAACGACGCCGCCGCGCGCAACGCCACCGCCCAGCAGAACTACGCGACCACCGACGCCAACACCACGAAGCAGGTGACGGACGCGACGACGGCCGACACCAACGCCAAGAACGCCCTCAAGGACAACACCGTGGCCCAGCAGGAGGCGGCGCGGGCGGCGGAGGCGGGCCTCGACACCTTCAACCAGGACAACGACGAGGGCGGTCGCGCCCGTCGCTACGGCAACGTCGCCGCCGACGGTCTCAAGAACGCCCTCAAGACCGTCAAGGCGTACAAGGACGGCGCCAAGGCCGCGGGGACGCTCCTCAGCGCGCTCTCGAAGGCCTCGGGCACCATCGCGGCCGTCGGCGCCGCGGGCATCGTGCTGGAGAAGTTCGCCGTCGCCAACGCGATGGGCGGCCTCGGGCGCGTCACCGGCGCCTTCGGCGCCATCGCCAAGCCCTACAACATCCAGGTCGCCGACGCGACCGCCGCCCTCGTCGGCGTCGGCAACGCCGTCGTGGGTGCCGCCCGCTGCGCCGTCGTGGGCGAGAGCATGGCGATGCTCGGCAGCCCCGCGAAGGCCGTCGTCCACTCCTCCGGCCGCGCCGAGCTCTCAGGTACCGCCAAGGCCCTCATCACCTCCAGAGTCATCATCGACGCCAAGAGTGACGCGCGCCTCAAGACGCACTCCGGCGCGTCGACCAAGATGAAGGCCGTCGGCCCCTTCGCCATCGAGACCAGCGCCACGATGAAGATCCGCGCCACCGGCGCGATGAACATCAGCTCCAACCCGCTCATCAACGCCCGCGCCACGAACATCAAGTTCAAGGCCAACGCGGCCTTCCAGGTGAAGGCCGCCAACGTCAAGATCGACGCCTCCGCGGCGATCAAGATGAAGGCCGGCAGCAAGGTCGAGGCGAAGGTCGGGGGCTCCACCGTCCGCGTCACCTCGGGCCACGTCACCATGGCCAAGGGCGGCACGATGGCCAAGGTCACCGGCAGCAACGCCATGATGAAGCACGCCGGCACCAAGCTCACCCTGAGCGGCAGCGGCGCCAAGCTCTCCGGGCCCAAGGCGAAGATCAGCGGCAGCGGCGGCGTGAAGATCACGGGCGCCAAGATCGACCTGGGCTGAGCGACGACCGTGGGCCAGTACCGCGACGACCTCGACGCCGCCCACCAGCGCATCGCCGCGCTGGAGGGGGAGCTCGCCGCGAAGGCCAAGGGGCGGCCGCGGCCCGCTCGCCCCGCCGCGCCTGACGCGCCGCCCGCGGGCGCGAGCGCGGCGATGACCGAGGCCCACGCCTACGCCAACGGCACCGCCATCCCCGCGCGGCTCCGCTGGGTCAGCCGCCTCACCACGCTCGGCTTCCTCGCGGTGCACGCGGCGGTCGCGGCGGCGGTGGTGGCGCCCCACCTCGATGGGTGGGTGGTGTTCGGCGTGGTGGGCTTCCTCGTGCCGTTGCCGCTCGCGCTCACCGCCGGGCGCTTCGCGCGAGCGATCGTCGACCCGTCGGTGGGGCACTACGACCGCGGCGACCCGGAGAACGGCCGCGGCCCCAGCATCGTGCGCTACACCCGGCCGACCGCCGTGGCGGTGTGCGTGCTGGTGGCGCTCGTGGAGGCCGCGTGGGTGGGCTGGGCGCTGCCGACGTTGCAACACGCGGGGCGCCGCCCCTGCCCGCGCTGCCAGATGGACGGAGCGATTCCGCGATGAACCCCGAAGAGCCCCTCGACCTCCCCGAAGACACCCCGGAGGAGATCACCACCGTCGACCGCCTGCGCGAGCGCATCGCCGCGGGGACCCTCGCGCTCTGCACGGTGCGTGACCTCGACCTGTCGGGCATCGACCTGCGCGAGGCCGACCTCGCCGCGGCCCGCTTCATCGCCGTCGACCTCACGCGGGCGCGCCTCGCCGACGCCGACCTCTCGGGGTGCGTGTTCCGCGCGAGCCGGCTCGACCACGCCGACCTCACGGGGGCCACGCTCGACGAGGCCGACTTCGCCGTCGACGCGGAGGGCGTGCCGTCGTCGCTCCTCGGAGCCAACTTCACCGGCGCGTCGCTCTGGCGGGCGCGCTTCGTCGGCGCGGTGCTCTCGCGCGCGGTCTTCGACGAGGCCGCCCTCGACGAGGCCTCGCTCATCGAGTGCGCGGCGGTGGGGGCGTCGTTCCGCGATGCCTCGCTCCACGGCGCGTCGCTGCTCCAGTGCGCCTGCCCGGAGGCCGTCTTCGACGAGGCCGACCTCGGCGGCGCCGACCTCTCGGGCTCCAACCTCACCTGCGCCTCCCTCCGCGACGTCGACCTCTCGCAGACCGTCCTCGCGGGCGTCAACCTCGACGACGCCATCGTGGGCGAGGGATGAGCGACCTCCCCGCGAACGAAGCCGCGCCTCGCCCCGTCGGCGAGCGCTTCGAAGACCACCGCCTCGATCGCGTCGACCTCGCCGAGCGCGGCCTCGATGGCGCCTCCTTCGTTCGCTGTTCGCTCCGCGGCGCCAACTTCATTCGCGCCTCGCTCCGCGCTGCCACGTTCGAAGACTGCGACCTCACGGGCGCCTGCTTCTACGGCGCCCAGCTCACGGGTGCGTCGCTCACCGGGTGCAGCCTCGCGAGCGCCGACCTCCGCACCGCCACCCTCGACGAGGCCGACCTCTCCGGCTCCGACCCCTGCGCCGCGTGGATCGAAGGCGCCACCTTCCGCCACGCCACCCTCGGCGCCGCCACCCTCGCGCAGCGTGCGTGGGCGCATGTCTCCTTCGCGGAGGCCGACCTCACCGGCGCCTCCCTCGCAGGCTTCGACCTCGCGGGCCTCGACCTCACCCGCGCCGACCTCTCGGGCGCCGACCTCACGAACGCTCGCCTCGCCGGGGCGACGCTCACGGGCGCGACGCTGGAGGAGGTGACGCTCACCGGCGCGACGCTCGCGGGCGCGACGCTCACGGACGCCACCCTCTCCTCCGCGGCGCTCACCGGGGCCGACCTGCGCGGCGTGCAGCTCACGGGCGCGGACTTCACCGGCGCCGACCTCACGGGCGTGCAGCTCACCGGGGCCCGCTTCGAAGAGACCGTCTTCGACGGCGCCCTCGGCGACGCGAGCGACTGGCGCGGCTGCACGCTCGTCAACGTCGGCTTCGAAGGCGCCTCGCTCAAGAACGCCCGCTTCGACGCCGTGCAGGGCCGCGCGGTGAGCTTCAAGAAGGCCGACCTCACGGGGGCCGTCCTCGCGCGCGCGCAGCTCCCCGAGAGCGACTTGCGCGAGGCCGTGCTCGACCGCCTCGACGCGCGGGCGGCGGCGCTCCGCGAGTCGGCGATGGACGAGGCCCACGCCCACGACGCCAGCTTCGGCGGGGCCGACCTCCACGGGCTCCGCGCCCCGAAGGCCGACCTGCGGCGCTCGTCGTTCGCGGGGGCGAAGATGCCCTACGCCGACCTGTCCCACGCGCGCCTCGAAGGCTGTATCATGTCCGACGCGGAGCTGTTCATGGTGAACCTGCACCGCGCCCGCGCCGACGGCATGCACACCGTCGGCGCCGACCTCCGCCTCGCCGAAGGGACCGACCCCGAGCGAGCCCGCGCGGAGGATTTCACCCCATGAAGAGGTCTCCGACGATGCCCTCCTCCGCCCCCGCGTACCACGCCGCGCCGGTCACCGAGGCCCTCGTGACGCACGCGTCCCCCGAGCTCCGGGTGCGCCTCGTCGACGGCCCCGAGGTGAGCGCGCGCTCCGCCGTCGCCCCCGCCACGCTCTCCGTCGGCGACCGCGTCCTCGTGCTCCACGGCGAGGCCGATCGCTACGTCGTCGGCGTGCTCCACACCGCCCCCGCGGGCGAGGTGCGCACCGCCTCGGGCGCGTCGGCGCGGGTCGACGGGGACGCCGTCACCGTGCGCGACGCCGCGGGGCGCACCGTGCTGCGCTACGACGCCGCCAGCGGGGCGCTCACCCTGGAGTCCGAGGCCGGCGACGTGCGCATCGCGGCCCCCAACGGCCGCGTGGTGCTCGACGCCCGCGACGCTGTCTCCCTGCGCGCCGAGCGCCTGGAGGGCACCGTCCGCGAGGCCGTCTGGTCGGCGGGCCGCTGGGAGCTCCGCGCCGTGCGCATCGCCGAGCGCGCCGAGCAGGTGGTGCGCGACGTCGAGGGGCTCCTCACGACGCGGGCGGCGCGGGCGCGGACGATCGTTCGGGGGGCGTACGACCTCCTCGCCGAGCGGACCAAGATCGCGTCGCGCGAAGACACGGTGGTCGATGGCAAGCGCGTGCTGCTCGGGTGAGGTGAGGCGATGTTCCCGATCGTGACCAAAGGGGGCGGCAAGGCGGCGGGCTTCCCCGACGTGTGCAAGGTGCCCATCCCCGCGCCGCCGGGCTTCGCGCCGACCCCGTTTCCCAACACCGCGTCGCCGAGCAGCGCGTCGGGCACGGTGGCCAAGGTGCGCATCTGCCGCAAGGAGGTCGTGGTGATCTCCTCGAAGATCCCGAGCTCGATGGGCGACGAGCCCGGCGTGCAGAAGGGGATGGTGATCCCCAAGCACCGCGGCGAGTGCCGCTTCGTCCGGCCGAGCATCAAGGTGTACGCGAAGGGCAAGCCCGTGGTGCTCCTCACGGCCAACACCATCCACAACGGTGGCAACTGCCCCGTCGGCGCCGTCGTCGCTCCCTCGCAGACGAAGGTGTTCGCCCTGGGCTGACATGGCCGGACCCCTCGACGACGACCCCCTGATCCCGCCGCCCGACGCGCCCGCCGTGCACAATCACGGCCCCGCGCTCGTGTGGACGACGCCGTGGCGCTTCACGCGTGGCCGCGACGTGCTCATCGTGATCGCGAAGGCCACCTACCGCCTCGTGCCCGGCGGCCCCTGCGAGCCCCTCGACGAGCCGCACCCCCCGTCGGGCGACGTCCACTGGGACGACGACGAGAACGCGAGCTTGCAGTACGCCTCGGACTTCGTCCCCCACAAGCCCCGCGCCGACGTGCTGCTCACGGGCCACGCCTACACCCGCGGCGACGACCGCGCCGCCGCCCGCGTCCAGCTCAAGCTCGGCGAGGTCGACCGCGTCCTCACCGCGACGGGCGACCGCACCTGGACCGCCGTCGGCCTCCGCAGCCCGGCCCCCTTCGCGGCGATGCCGTTGCGCTGGGAGCGCGCGTACGGCGGCGCGGGTCACCCGTCCAACCCCGTCGGCATCGGCGCGGAGACGGCGAGCGACAACCCCCTCGCGCGCGTCGCCAACCTCGAAGACCCGCGCTTCCCTGTCACCTCGTCGGTCGAGCGCCCGCGGCCCGCGTGCTTCGCGCCCATCGCCCCCACCTGGGAGCCGCGCGCTTCGAAGCTCGGCGACTTCACGGGCGACTGGTCGAGCACGCGCTGGCCGATGCTCCCTGAGGGCTTCGACTACGCGCACTTCAACGCGGCGCCCGTCGAGCAGCAGGTGAAGTCGCTCCGCGGCGACGAGGGCTACGTGCTCGGCGGCGTCCACCCCGAGCTCGCGGCCCTCGCAGGGAGGCTCCCGGCGAAGCGCCCGCGCGTGTACGCCGAGCAGCGACCCGGCGCGGGCGGTGGTTTCTACGAGGTGCGCCTCGCGCTCGACACGGTCCACTTCTTCCCCGACACGCTGGAGGTGGTGCTCGTGTGGCGCGGCGCCGTCGACGTCGCCGACCCGTGGGGAACCGACCTCCTCGCCCTCCACGTCCTCTCCGTCGCCCACGACGAGGCCCTCACCGTCGACGCTGCGCGCGACCGCGCCCACGAGCTCCGCGTGACTGGCCCCGAGGTCGACGAAGACACCGTCTCCGAAGACCCCGCCGCCGACCCCCGCGTGGCCCTCGCGGCGGCTGGCGCCCTGGGGGTCCCCGTCCTCCACGCCCCCGAGGATCCGCCGCCTCCCGCCCCGATGGCGCGCGACGCGATCGAGGCGCTCCTGGCGCGCGGCGGGTCGCTCGCGGGCCTCGACCTCACCGGCGCCGACCTCTCCTCCCTCAACCTGCGCGGCCATGACCTCTCCGGCGCGACGTGTGAAGACGCGTCGTTCGCCGGGGCGGCCCTCGACGGCGCGACGCTGAGCGAGTGCGTGCTGTCCGCGGCGGACTTCGGCGGCGCGTCGCTGCGCGGGGCGGTGCTCGAGCGCGCCGACCTCACGGGGGCTCGCCTCGCGGGGGCGGACTTCTCCGAGGCGACGCTCACCGAGGCGACGCTGGCGAAGTGCTTCGCGGCGGAGGTGTCGTTTCGTGCGGTGAAGGCCGAGGGGGCGGACTTCTCCGGGGCGATGCTGCGCGACTGCGCCTTCCAGGGGGCGCTGCTCACGGGGGCGGACTTCACGCTGGCCCACGTCGAGCGCGCGGACTTCACCGAGGCCACGCTCGACGACGCGCGGATGCAGGAGGCGTGGGCCGCCGAGGTGGTGCTCGACCGCGCGAGCCTGCAAGACTTCCGCGCCGAGAGCGCCGACCTCAAGGGGGCCCGCGTGTCCGACGCGAAGGCCGACGGGTCGCTGTGGCAGGCGTCGCGGCTCGACGGGGCCCGCTTCGATGGGAGCTCGTTGAAGGAGGCCCTCTTCTCCCGCGCGGTGCTCGACGGCGCCAGCTTCGCGCGGGTGACCGCCGTGGAGGCCGACTTCCGCCGCGCGCGCATGCACCGCGTGGGGATGCTGCGCGCCAACCTCATGAAGGCGCGCTTCGCCGGCGCCGAGCTGGCCGGGAGCGACCTGCGCGGCGCCAACCTGTACGAAGCCGAGCTGCGCGAGGCGAAGGTGGACGGCGCCGACTGGTCGCTGGCGATCGTGACCGGGAGCGGGCTCGACCCGCGGTGAGCGGACGGCGCTGCAACCGCTTGACACACTTCGCGGCCCGGGCGTAGGGTCCGCCGCCTTCCGATACCCCGCAGGAGAAGTTACGTGGCGAACCATGCATCGGCTGAGAAGCGCAACCGTCAGCGCATCAAGACCACCGTCCGCAACCGTGCCGTCAAGTCGGAGTTCCGCACGCTGGTGAAGACCGTGCGTGAGGCGCTCGCCAACGGCAACGTCGAGGCCGCCCAGGCCGCCCTCAAGCCCGCCACGTCGGCCCTCGACGCCGCGGCCGCCAAGGGCGTGCTCCACCGCGCCACGGCCTCGCGCCGCGTCGCCCGCATCGTCACGGCCGTTCACAAGGCCGCCAGCGCCAAGAAGGCCTGAAGCCTCCCGACACCGCGCCGCCTCCCCACGCGAAGCGTCACCCACGCTCGCGCAGGGAGGCGTCTGCCATTTCTCAGCGCCCCGCCAGCGTCGGCCGCGTCGCGAAGAGCTCCACCACGTAGGCCATCCCCCCCGCGTGGGCGACGCCCACCCCGATCGCGTCCACCTCCGACTCCAGCAGATTCGCCCGATGCCCCGGCGAGCGCGTGATGCGCGCGTGGGCGACGGCGAGCGAGCGGGCGCGCGCGATGTTCTCCGCGACCCGTGAGGTCACCACGCCGGCCGCGCGGAGGCGGTCGAGCGGCGAGTCGTCGGGGGAGGGGGTGTGCGCCACCGTCCCCTGCGCGGCGAGGCGCTGGGCGTGGGCGCGCGCCACCAGGTCGAGCAGCGGGTCGCGGCGCAGCGGCGCGAGCGCGTGCGCCCGCCGCAGCCCGTTGATCGCCCCCAGCAGGTGACGATCGTTCGTGATCGAACGATCGGTGTCGCCCGCCGCCGCCGTGGCCTCGCCGACCACCTCCTCCCAGAGCGCGACCGGCGCCGGACCCGACGCGAAGGTCATCATCACCTGGAGCGACCACGTCCCCTCGCGGGCGAGCGGCAGCGACGCCGTTCCGGTCGCGTCGAAGGGCTGGCGGGCGACCGTCCCATCGGGCGAGGTCGCGACCAGCGTCGCTTCCGTGGCGACTTCGGGCAGGGTGATCTGCCACGCGTGGACGGCGCCGCTCGTCGGCTGGGCGCGCGGCTCGACGAGGCGCGGCACGAGCACCAGGGCGAGGGTGCCATCACGCTCGGCGAGGGCGCAGCGGGCGAGCGTCGGGGCGGGCGAGCGCGCGGCGAGCCACGTGGTCACCGCGGCGGGGAGGTCTTCGCTCGCGCCGCGCAGCACCAGCGTCTGGACGGTGGGGGCGGGGAGATGGTTCGTGTGCGAACGATCGCGGAGCTCCAGGGCGTCGAAGCCCGCCGGGTCGTCGAGGGCGGCCTCGGCGACGGGCGTGAGCCGCGGGTCGGCGGCGCAGCGACCGCGCAGGGCGTCGTCGAGCGCGGTGGCCCCCGCGGGCGACGCGAGGAGGAGGAGGGAGAGCGTCAGCGTCGTCGGGCGGAGCATCGCCGCGACGCTACCCCCGTGCGCCTCCGGGACGCGAATTCCCGGCGGATCGCCGCGCCAGCCACGCGGTGACCAGCGGCCACACGAGCCGCGGCGCGTCGCGGCCCACGAGCAGGTCGGCGTGCCCGAGGGGGACGGCGTGGAAGGTCTTGTCGCGCGACCGCGAGCGCTCGTAGGCGGGGTACACCGAGTCCTCCGGGGCGAGGAGGTCGCGCGTCCCGGCGATGACGAGCGTCGGGAGGTCGCACGACTCCCACGCGGCCGCGTAATCGATGGCGCCGTCGACGCTGGCGAAGCGGCCCGCGGTGCCGCTCGCCACCACGCTCGCGAGCTCGCCGAAGGTGGCCCGATCGAAGGCCAGGCGGAGGTAGTCCTCCAGCAGCGCGGGTTCGAGGCTCTCCGGGTGCCACGCACGTACGGGCAGCGGGAGCCGCGGGTGATCCCAGAGCCCCTGCTGGCCACGAAACCACCGCTGGACGAAGCGCATCGGCACCTTCGCGCGCGCGTCGAGCGCCGCGGTGACGCGCACCATGGCCCGCGCCAGCTCCAAGAGGAGGCGGTTGCCGCGGCCGAAGGCGTAGGGCGACCCGAGGGTGACGATGCCCTTCACGCGCGGTCCCAGCGTCGAGGCGGCGGCGTAGCCCACGAGGCCGCCGAGCGAGTGGCCGAGGAGGAAGGCGCCCGCTTCGCCGCTCACCGCGAGGGTGGCATCGAGGGCCGCGGGGAGGTCGTGGTGGATGTAGTCGTCAATGGCCGCGCAGGGGCGAGAGCCGAGCGCGCCCGAGCGCCCGTGGCCGCGCAGGTCGAGGTTGAAGACGTCCCAGCCCGCGGCGGCGAGGTGGTTGACGAAGCTGCGGCCGGGGAGGTGCCAGGCGTAGCGGTTTTGACCGAAGCCGTGGGTGAGCAGGAGGGCGCCGAGGCGGGGGCCCTCGTCGGGGAGGCGCTTGCGCACCATCGCGAGGCGCGCGTCCCCCTCGACGTGGACGATCTCCTTCACGAACGTGACGAGCGACCCGTCGGGGCCGTCGACGCGCTGCCGCACGGTGTGGCGCTCGGTGACGGAGACGCGCGGGGCTGGTGAGGGCGCCATCGGGGGTGGTAGTGTACGACGCACCGTGACCCTCCCCCGCATTTGTCTGGTGCTCTCCCTCGCGTCGCTCCTCGCGAGCTCGGTCGCCGCCGCCGATCCGGTGACGCGGGCCTCGGTGGAGGCCTCGCTCGCGGGCTACGAAGGTGAGCCCGACGTCGCCACGATCCGGCACTGGGGCGTCGACGGCGAGCGGGCGCTTCTGCAGATCGCGCGCGACGCGACGCTCCAGGGGGTGGTGCGGGTGCGGGCCTTCCATGCGCTGCGGGCCCTCGCGCCCGACGCCGGGGTGCTCCGGCTGCTGCGTGAGACGGCGGCGACGCCCTCCGCCGACCTCTTCGTGCGCCGGGCCTGCTTCGACGCGCTGGTGGAGGGCTTCGACGACGTCTCCGAGGTCGCCCGCCACCTCGCCGACCGGGACGCCCTGGTGCGCGACGGCGCCGCGTGGACGCTCTCCCGCTCGACCCACCCGGCCGCGCGGGCGGCGCTGCGGGCGAGGCTCACGGTGGAGACCGACCCGACCGTGCGACTCACGCTCGCGCAGGGAATTTCCGCGCCGGAGGTGGCGCCGCCGGTGGTCACGACACCGATGGCGCAGTCGACGCTGACGGTCACGGCGGCCCCGCGCAGGGCGTCGACGAGGACTGTTCGCAGACGTTGATCCGGCCGCGACGGGTCGCGTAGCATCGCCCTCCATTCGCATAGGAGGCGATCGCTTCAATGAGACACACCCTCTCCGTGGCCCTGTCGGCCGCGCTTCTGGCGTCGGCCGCGCCCGCGTGGGCCCAGACCACCACCCCCGACACATCCTCGACGCGCACCCCCACGCTCACGCCGCCGGCCGACCAGCCGCTGCGCTTCGGCCGCTCCACCGAGCACTCGGTGGGCCTGCGCGTGTGGATGTTCGCCGTCCCGTCGTGGATGGTGGGCCTCTTCGCGAACGTCAACGACTCGTGGTCGGGCGCGACCAACCTCGCCATCGGGCCGGAGTACACCTACCGCCGCGGCAACCTCGACGTGGTGATCGGGCTCCAGTACACGGGGCTCCAGGCGGAGGACGGGTACTTTCGCGGCAGCAGCGAGGGCGACATCGCCACCGAGCGCGTGAAGAGCTCGCTCTGGGCCCTCTACGCCAACGCCCTCTTCCTCTGGAACGTGCGCCCCACCGACTGGTTCGAGTTCCAGTACGGCGCGGGCGTGGGCCTGGGGTACGTCGGCGGCACTCTCTACCGCAACCAGGTGTACCGCAACCCGCCCCCGGCTGGGCCCTACCAGGACTGTCAGTCCCAGGGCGTCCCCGACGCCTCCTACTGCGACCGCGCCAACCAGCACTACGGCTCGTACACCGAGCCCTACCTCACCAGCGGCGGCAGCATCCCGCCGGTGATCCCCTGGATCTCCCTCCCGCACCTCGCGCTGCACTTCCGGCCCCACCGCAACTTCGACATCCGCCTCGACGGCGGCTTCGCCCTCATCGGCTTCTACGGCGGCGCCGCCCTCCACTACGTCTTCTGACAGGAATGTCCCGGACGCAGGAAACGTCGGTGTTCTCCGTGGGTATTCCCTCGGAGAGGGCCGAGTTTCGTCAGGGGTGCGACACGGATGTCAGGTTCTGAGATGCATGCTGCGGGGCCGACGCCTCGCTGCTCCGACGATTGAGCTTGAAATCATGGGTAAACCTGTGGTGAAAGCCCCCCCGCCGACTCCCGGCACACTGCCTGCAACATCCTCAGGTGTCTCCGGTGAGCGATCACCCGAGGCGCTTCTTCTGTAGCTTCCGCGACGCTTACGACGCACCGACGCTGCTCGACCAAAGCCTGACGGTGTTTCGCAAAATGCGGATCTTGACCTTCTTCGCTTGGGCCTAACTCCCCTTCGCTTCGCTTGCAGGCGCCTGCGCTTCTCTTCGCTTCCTCGCCTTCGCCTTCTTCTTCGCCTTCAACTCCTTCGCTTCCGTAGCTTCTGCGTCTTTCTTGGTTCAGCGCTTCGCTTCGATCCATCGGGCTACGTCGCTTCACTTCGATCGGACTTCGCTCGACGCTTCTCTGCACTTCCCTGACTGGACGTTGACGACTCGAGGGCACGCACCGCGCACCGGTGGGTGCCCTCGGCGTTTTCGAAACATCCGGGCGCGTAGGATCATTCCCAGGGATGCGTCGGGGGTGATAGCTTCGCCGCGATGAAGCAGCGCCTCGTCGCCACCGCCCTGCTCCTGAGCCTCTCCCTCGGCTGCTGGAACTACCGCAGCCAGCTCGACCGCGCGGAGGAGCACTACCGCGCCGGGCGCTACGGCGCCGCGGTGACCAACCTCGCCGACCTCGAGCACGCGCTCGGCGATCTCGGCCGCGACGATCGCGCGCGGTACAGCTACGTCCGCGGGCTCAGCCACGCGCACCTCGGCCAGCGCGCCGACGCCCGCCACTGGCTCGCGATGACGCGCGAGATGGTCGAAGCGGGCGCCTCGCTCCCCGAGACCGACCGCACGGACATGCAGCGCGCCCTCACCGAGGCCGACTGGGTGACGCCCACGGAAGGCACCCCCGACGGTGGGGCCCCGTCGGTTCCGTCGGGGACGGAGCCGCTCGACACCGCGCCTCGCCGCGCCGCCAACGCGCGCCAACCCGCACGCGAGTGACCGATCTGCAACAGGTGTGCAGACTTCGGTCTACCACCGCTGCGACACGCTGGACGCGCCACCCCGCGATGCGGTTGGATCGCCCGGACGGATGAACCTCTCACGCACGAGCGCGGGGGTCGGCGTAGCCGCGCTGGCCTTCTGCACCTGGATCTCGCTCCCGACGGACGGGCCGCGCGTCACACCCGAATCGCTCGCCGAGGGGGTACGCCACCACCGACGGCGGCACGAACCCGACCGGGAGCGGCACCACCGTCACCACCATTCCAGCGCGCCCGTGGCTGAGCCGACGGCGCCGACGGTGCGGGCGGGCGCGTGCCCCGAGGGGACGGTGCGGGTGACGGGGACCTTCTGCCCGGACGTTCGGCAGGAGTGCCTGGAGATGGCCGACGACGAGCGCGAGCGGTGCCTGCGCTTCCGCAAGCCCACGCGCTGCCGCAGCCGCCACCCGCGCGCGATGGACTACTGCATCGACCGCTACGAGTGGCCCAACCGCGAGGGCGCCACGCCCGCCGTCGTCGTCTCCTGGAACGAAGCCGCCGACCTCTGCCGCCGCGCCGGTCGCAGGCTCTGCACCGAAGACGAGTGGACGCTCGCGTGCGAGGGGCCCGCGATGCTCCCCTACCCGTGGGGCTACGAGCGCGACGGCACCACCTGCAACATCGACCACCACAACCAGGCCTACGACCGCGAGCGCATCACGGGCGCCGACCGCGCGCGCGCCAACGAGGCCGCCGCGCTGGTGTCGCAGGCCGTGCCGAGCGGGACGTACGCGCGCTGCGAGTCGCCGTACGGCGCGCGCGACATGACGGGCAACGTCGACGAGTGGGTGGTGAGCCGCACTGGCGTGCCGTACCAGTCGGCGCTCAAGGGCGGCTACTGGGGGCGCGTCCGCACGCGGTGTCGCCCGGCCACGCGGCACCACGACGAGGGCTTCCGCTACTACCAGATCGGCTTCCGCTGCTGCGCCGACCTGTAGCTCAGGCGCGGCGGGCGTTGTCGTCGATCGCGTCGACGAGGAGGGGCCACAGGGGGGCAGGGAGGTCGTGGCCCATGCCCGGCACGCTCACGAAGCGAGCGCCGGGGATCGCGCGGGCGGTGGCGACGCCGCCGTCGTGCTGGACGAGCAGGTCGGCCTCGCCGTGGATCACCACGGTGGGGACGGTGATGGTCGCGAGGGCCTCGGTGCGGTCGCGCTGCGCGAGGACGGCGCGCGCCTGACGGGCCACGCCGGCGGGGTCGTGACCGCGGTCGAAGCCCTTCGCGATGCGCTCACGCGCGGCGACCTCGTCGACGGGGTGCGCGGGCGAGCCGATGAAGCGCATCACCCCGAGCATGTGCTCGATGAAGGCCGCGCGCGCGGTGGGGGAAGGGGTCATCAGCACCCAGAGCGCGTCGGTGCGGGGCCAGCCCACGCCGGGCGCGCCCGTCGTCGACATGATCGACGCGAGCGAGCGGACGCGCGTCGGGTGACGGATCGCGAGGAGCTGCGCGATCATCCCGCCCATGGAGCAGCCCGCGATGTGCGCCGAGGGCAGCGCGAGCGCGTCGAGGAGGCCGGCGACGTCGTCGGCCATGTCGTCGAGCGTGTAGGGCGAGCGACCGACGCAGCGCGAGGAGAGCCCGACGTCGCGGTTGTCGAAGCGGATGACGTGGTAGCCGCGCGCGACGAGCTGGCGACAGAGGCCCTCGTCCCAGCCGAGGAGCTGCGCGCCGAGGCCCATGATGAGCAGCAGCGGTGGCGCGGAGGGGTCGCCGAAGGACTCGTAGAAGAGCTCGACCCCGTTCGTGCGGGCGACGGGCATCAGCGCCGCGGGGTGAGCGCGAGCGGCGTGGCGCGCGGCGAGTAGCGGTTGTCGGTCTCACCGTCGACCACGCGCATCGGGTCGTAGTCTTCGAGGCCGATGTCGGGCTCGTTGGCGATCATGCCGCGGAGGAGCGAGAGGTAGCTCTGCTGGCGCCCGTCGAAGAGGCCGGTGATGAGGGTGGAGACCGCGTGCCCGTTGTCGCTGTAGGCCTCGATGCCGTTGACCACCAGGTCGAGCTTCGCGCTGCCGCCGGGGTGGAGCGGGTAGAAGTCGCGGTTGTAGTAGTTGAACGACACGCACGAGTTGATCATCATGATCTGGTAGCGGTCGGGGAAGTCGCTCGCGCGGTAGTTGGACGGGTCGAGGGGGCCGTTGCCGATGTGCGAGTGGCCCGAGTAGGCGAACACGTCGGCGTCGCGCCAGGCGGACACGTAGCGCTCGCGGGCGCCGCTGTTCCACGCGCCCTCCTCGCCGTAGTAGGTGCTGATGCGCAGGTCGATGGCGCGCGCCTGACCGCGGACGGTGACGTTCATCGGGACGGTGAGGCGGATGGAGCGGCGCTTCCAGGTGTCGAGGATCGCCTGACGGAGCGCGGTCGCGCTGACGCCCGAGGGGGCGCTCCCGCCGAGGGCCCAGTCGATGATCGACGCGTGCGTAGCGTTGGGGACGGCCGCGCCGTTGACCCGCAGGTCGAGGAGGTTGGTGGCGGGGGCGGGGGCTTCGAAGCGTGCGTTGGGGAAGGCGCGGAGCACGTTGCGCAGCACGAAGAACATCTCGCGATAGCCCTCGTCGCGCGGGTCGGTCTCGTGGTCGCCGATGACGCCGAAGAAGGCGTACACGTTGACGGATGTCTTCGCGGGGTTGCCCACGCCGAGGAGCTGGTCGTACTCCGGGTACGAGACCGTCTCCGGCGAGCGGATGGTCGCGAGGCGCACCGCGAGCGGGAGGAAGCGCCGCGCGGCCTCGACGGCCGACACCTGCGTGCGCCGGTCGGTGAGCTTGCGCTGCGCTTGATCGATCGCGGCGACCTCCGCGCGGATCGCCGTCCCGCAGCGCGAGACCTCCGGGTTGAACATGTACCAGAGGCCGTCGCCGCCCCACTCGCGCGCGTGCGGGTCGTCCGTGCACTGCGCGATGAGCTCGCTCGCGTGGGGCAGGTAGTCGCCGGCGAGCGCTGTCGTCGCGAGCGACCGGCGCCGGGCCATGCTCTTGTGCACGACGCCGCGGCCCGTGTACGTGTAGCGCACGCGGAGCATCGGGCGGGCGGCGGCGCCGGGGTTGTTCGTGTCGACGACGCTCACCGGCTCGCGCTTGAAGGTGCTCGTGTCGATGGTGCGGATCTCGCGGTCGTCGAGGCTCGCGTTGACGGCGCGCAGCGGGCCGAAGAGGCTCCGCGTCTGTCGGCGCACCGCCGCGAGGATGGTCGCGGCCGACGCATTCGGCTCGACCAGCACGGCGCCCTCCACGGTCATCGTCCGGGCGACGGCGTTCTGCCCCACGAGCTCGTCGGGTTCGCTCACGTCGGCGTCGAGCCCATCCTCCGGCGCGCAGGCCCCGAGCGAAAGTACCGTGCCGCAAGCCAGTACGCCCCGAACCAGCCGCGAACGAATAGCGCCAGGGAACATCGAATCGCCTCCGCGTGAGAACATGTAGGTGAGACTCTTACAAGCCTCGTCGAGGCGCTGTCAATCGGCGGGATTTGGCGCAGCGTTCAGGGGCAGCGGAAGAGGGAGGCGACGTGGCGGAGGTCGTCGTCGGAGAGGGTTTCGACCGCGAAAGGTGGCATCGCGCCGGCGTAGCCGAGGAAGCTCCCGTGGCGGGTCTTCTCCGCGACGATGCCGCGGATGTAGGCCTGGCGGTCGGTGTAGCCGGCGACGGCGAGGTCGTCGTCGCAGTGCTCGGCGAGCGTGGCGGCGGGGAGGACGGAGACGAACGCGGCGAGGCGTCCGGCGCCGGAGTCGAGGGCGCCGTGGCAGTACGCGCAGGCCCGCTGCCAGACGGCCCGGCCCTGCGCGGGATCGCCCGTCGCGCCAGGGTCGCGGATGGTGCGGGTCCACGTGCGGGGGACGGCCGCGGTGCCCTCCGTGGAGCCTGGCGGCGTGAGGGACTCGAGCCACGCGGCGAGGGCCTGACCGTCGCGCCCGTCGAGGTCGCGCGCGTCGCCGCGCATGAAGTTGACCCAGCAGCGCTCGACCGCCTCGCGGAGTTGGGTGACCTCACCGCCCCAGAACGAGGGCCGCCCCGCGGCGCCTTGCAGGGGAGCGCCGGGGAGCGCGCGGTCGCCGCCGGGGCGGACCGCGTGGCAGGTGAGGCACGCGAAGGGGTTGTACTGCGAGCGCGTGACGCGGGGGTTGGCGGCGAGGGAGGCGCCGAGCTCGACGGCGGTTCCGTCGCGCACTTCACCGGCGCAGGCGAGGGCGAGGAGGCAGAGGACGAGCGCGCGCTTCATCGCATCGGCTCCGAGAAGACGATGGCGTCGGGGTACTCGCCCACGGGGTAGCGGGCGACGATGTCGAGGGTGTCGGGGTGCAGCGCGAGGACGGTGCCGGGCTCTTCCCGGATGCGGTCGTGGACGCCTTCGCACACGAGGTAGAAGAGCCCGTCGGGGCCGCGCGAGATGACGTGGGGGAGCACGCAGTCTTCGGTGCGCATCGCGCGCTGCTCCATCACGCGGAGGGGCGCCGCGGCGGTGAGACGCACGATCGCGTCGCGGCCCTGCAAGGGGACGACGAGGCTGTTGCCGTCGGCGGAGTACGCGCCGAAGAAGGGCGTCCCCTGGAGCGTGGTCGTGGCGCGCGCGGTGTCGAAGCGACGCGCCGCGGTGTCGAACGCGATGAAGAGACCGCGACCGCCGGCGGAGGCGTTGGGGGGCGAGCAGCCGACCCACACGGTGCTCCCGTCGGGCGCGGCGGTGACGGCGTAGGGGCCGTAGGTGGGCGAGGTGGGGTTGGGCGCGAGCTCGCCGCGGATGGGGACGAGCGTGACCTCGGGGCGCGCTCCCGTGAGCGACACCACGGCGAGCGCGTCTTCGCCGTAGCACGCGGCGTAGACGGTGTTGCCATCGGGCGAGACGGCCATCCCGTGGGCCGCGACGCACATCGGGACGGTGAACTCGCGCTCCATCGTGCGCGTGTTGATGACGATGAGATTGGAGCGCTGCATCGCGCGGTCGTTGGGGTGGGCCTGCGCGCGAACGAGATCGAAGTGGGAGACGAAGGCGCGGCGGCCGTCGGGTGAGAGCAGCATCTCACCCGGGTTGGGGTCGATGTCGACGCGACCCAGCAGGCGAAAATCGTCGAGCGCGCGCTTGATGAACACCCCCGGGCGCGAAGACGAGCCGTGCGCCGCGTGCGGCCCCGAAGGGATGCTCGGCGGCGGAAACGACAGGGGCATGTACATCGCGTTGTCGCGCGGGACGACGGCGAGGTGGTGCGGTCCGTTCTCGGCCAGCGGAACGACCCCGACGGGGATCGTCGCCACCGTGCGGCGCGCCGCGAGGTCGAGGATGGAGACGGAGTTCATCAAGCTGTTGGAGACGTAGGCGTAGCCGGCGACACCGCCGTCGGGCTGGGCCCAGCGGGTGCTGCGCGCGGGTGACCAGCCCGCGTCGAGCGCGTCGGGGTAGCGCACGGTGTCGTCCGCGCATCCAGTGGCGAGCGCGGCGCCGAGGGCGAAGGCGCGGAGGGCGTTCGAAGGGTTCATGGGATGAGAGGGAGAGATGATGCCATCGGCGCTTACGTCAAGCACCGCACCGCCTGCGTCAATCGGTCGCGGCGGCCTCGCGCGGGCGATCGGCGGGGGCGTCTTCGTCGACGTCCTCGCTCGGCACGTCTGCGCCCGCCTCGGCCCGCGGCTCGTCGGCGACATCGGGGGCGGCGGGTTCGCGGGGGACGTCCATCGGCGCGGCGGGTTCGCGCGCGACATCCAGGGCGACGTCGGGCGGGGCGGGTTGGTCCATGGGCGGCGCGTCGGGCGGCGGCGCGTCGGGCGCGGGCGCGTCGGGCGCGGGCGCATCGGGCGTCGGCGCGCTGGCGTCGGGGAGGTTGAGCCGCACCGGCGGGACGCAGCGCGAGAAGCCCTCCGAGGTGAGCTCGCAGCGCAAGGGGGCGGCGCACTCACGGCTCATGAGGCAGGTGTCGCCGGCCTGACGCGTGCCCTCGACCGAGCACCCGAGGAGCGTGGCGAGCGCGGAGAACACAAGGCTGCGCGTCGAACGGGAGGGCATCCGCGGCGCACCGTATCAGCACCGCGGCGCGCGCGTCCAGCGGTGGGAAGCGGCGCGGAGAAGGTGTAAAGGTCCCCGCGCCATGAGCAGCCCCACGCACCCCAGACGGTTGGACGGATTCGCCCTCATCCTCGGCGCCTCGAGCGGCTTCGGCGAGGCCGCGGCGCTCGCGCTGGCCGGGGCCGGCATGGACATCGTCGGCGTCCACCTCGACCGACGCTCGACGATGCCGCACGTGGAGGGGCTGGTCGAGCGCATCCGCGCGCTCGGTCGGGAGGCGTGGTTCTTCAACAGCAACGCGGCCGACGACGGCAAGCGCACGGCCGTCCTCGACGAGCTCGACGCGCGCCTCGCCGCACGGGGGAGAGGTGAGCGCGTGCGGGTGCTGCTCCACTCGCTCGCGTTCGGCTCGCTGCGGCCCATGCTGCCGGGCGCCGGGGCCGAACCCCTCACGCGCATGCAGGTGGAGATGACGCTCGACGTGATGTCCTCGTCGCTCGTGTACTGGGTGCGCGACCTCGTCGCCCGCGGGCACCTCGCCGACGACGGGCGCGTGCTCGCGATGACGAGCGAGGGCGGCCGCCACGCGATCGCGGAGTACGGCGCGGTGGGGGCCGCGAAGGCCGCGCTGGAGGCGTGGGTGCGCCAGCTCGCGCTCGAAGGGGCGCGGCGGGGCTTCACGTCCAACGCGATCTGCGCGGGCGTGACGCGCACGCCCGCGCTGGAGAAGATCCCGGGCCACGAGGCGATCGTGGCGAAGGCCCTCGCGCGCAACCCCCACGGCCGCCTCACCACGCCGGAGGACGTAGCGCAAGCCCTCGTCGCGCTGGTGGGCCCGGAGACGCGCTGGGTCAACGGCAACGTGATCTTCGTCGACGGCGGCGAAGCGGCCGCGGGCTGAACAGGATGGGGGGGCGCTGTCAACCTTCGAAAGCCAAAATAGCCGAAGGCCGGAGCCCCCTCGCGGTGAGCACCGGCCTTCAACCAGGGAGAGACCTTACGGTCTACTCCTCCTCGCCGCCGCCCGCGGCCGGAGCCGAGGGAGCCGCCGCCGCCTTCTTGGCCGCGCGGGGCTTGGCCACCTTCTTGGCCTTCGGCGCCGCCGCCTTCTTGGCCGCGCCGCGCTTGGCGGTCTTCTTCGCGACGGTCTTCTTGGCCGCGCCGCGCTTGGCGGTCTTCTTCGCGACGGTCTTCTTGGCCGCGCCGCGCTTGGCGGTCTTCTTCGCCGCAGTCTTCTTGGCGGGGGCCTTCTTGGCCGCCTTCTTCGCCGTGGTCTTCTTGGCCTTGGGGGCCGCCTTCTTCGCCGTCTTCTTTGCCGTTGCCATGGAACCCCGACCTCCTGTGGATTGGTGGGTTGTCTGTGACGTAATGTATCGTCGTTTTGTTTGGTGTCAAGCACCTACGTCGCACGCAAAGCACGTCGGTGGGCATTTTATTTTCGCTTGACGTGAAAGCGGCGGTTTCTCTACGGTCCCCCGCCCATGACTGAACCGGGGAAGAAGCACCTGTTTTCGAGCGCGATCCCGCTGTTTTTTGCGGGTTCGCTGGCGCTGACGGCCTGCGGTCACAACGAGGCCGAGTGGCAGGCGAAGCTGCGGGAGCAGCAGGAGCTCCAGCGGCAGCTCGACGAGCGGAGCGGCGAGCGCGACCGGCTCCAGACGCAGCTCAACGAACTCACGACGCGGGCCAACGACATGGAGCGTCGCCTCGGCGAGGTGTCGGGCGAGCGCGACCGCACGGTGTCGGAGCGCGACCGGGTGGCGGGCGAGCGCGACCGCACGGCGACCGAGCTCGCCGACCTGCGGCGCCGCGAGCAGCTCCAGGCGGCGCGCCTCGCGTCGTACCGCAACATGCTGCAGTCGTTCCGCTCGATGATCTCGGCGGGGCAGCTCCGCGTGCGGGTGGTGCGCGGGCGCATGGTGATCGAGCTGCCCGCGGGCATCCTCTTCGACTCGGGGCGCGCGGAGCTCAAGCCCGAGGGGCAGCAGGTGCTCACGCAGGTGGCCTCGGTGCTCACGCAGATCCGCGACCGGGACTTCCTCGTGGCGGGGCACACGGACAACCAGCCGCTCTCGCGCGGCGGCCGCTACGAGGACAACTGGGCCCTCTCTTCGGCGCGGGCGACCACGGTGGTGCGCTTCCTCGCGCAGAACCAGGTGCCCGCCGAGCACCTCGGCGGCGCGGGCTACGCGGAGTTTCAGCCCGCGCGCGCCAACGACACGGACGAGAACCGCGGGCAGAACCGCCGCGTCGAGATCATCCTCATGCCCAACATCGAGGAGCTCCCCGACCTCACCGCGCTCGACGCCCCCGCCGCGACGCCCGCCGCGACGCCCGCCGCGCACTGACGCGTGCTCCGCGCATCCATCGACATCGGCACCAACTCCACGCTGCTCCTCATCGCGGACGTCGACGGTCGCTCGCTGTCGCGCGTGCTCGATCGCGCCGTCGTCACGCGCCTCGGCGCCGGCGTCGACGCGACGCGCGCGCTCTCGCCCGAGGCCATCGCGCGCACGCTCGAGGTGCTCCGCGACTACGCGTCGGAGCTCCGGTCGCGCGGGGTCACCAGCCTCCGCGCGGTCGCCACGAGCGCCGTCCGCGACGCCACCAACCGCGACGACTTCCTCCTCCCGGCCCGCGCGCTCCTCGGCGTGGACGTCGAGACGCTCTCGGGCGAGGAGGAGGCGCGCGCGACCTTCCGCGGGGCGCTCCTCGGGCTCACGCTCGACGCGGGTGCGCCCGTCATCACCTTCGACATCGGCGGCGGCTCCACCGAGGTGATCGTCGGTCGGGTGGGCGACCGCGACCCCCGCTCGGCGCGCTCGATCGACATCGGCGCCGTCCGCCTCACCGAGCGCCACCTCCGCGCCGACCCGCCGACCGAGAACGACCTCCTCGCGCTCCGCGTCGCCGCCGACCGCGCGCTCGCGACGCTCGGCGCGTCACCGATGGAGCACACGCTCGTGGGCCTCGCGGGGACGGTGACCACGCTCGCGGCCGTCCACGAGGCCGTGGTGCCGTACGCGCACGAGCGCATCCACGGCATGCGCCTGGCGCGCCCGGTCGTCGACCTCCTCGCCGACCGCCTCACCTCGCTCCCCCTCGCCGACCGCCGCGCCGTCCCCGGCCTCGACCCGCGCCGCGCCGACGTCATCGTCGCGGGCGTCGTCATCGTCCAGGCCGTCATGGACTGGGCCGGCGCCAGCGCGTTCGTGGTCTCCGACGGCGGCGTCCGCGTCGGACTCCTCGCCGAATGAACGGCCATTCATCCCGCGCGCGAGCCTATTGACTGCGGCGATTTGATTGACTACAGTCCGGCCGCTCCCGGAGGTCTGGACTTCGGCGAGCACGCGAAGAAGTCATAGAGCGCACCTCCACATGGGGCGCGTGAAGCAACAGGTCGGTTCGCCTGTCCTTCTGCGGGGCCGAAGGCTTCCCACACGGAGGATCCGGGCGACACGCGTCTCCTCTGCGCTGACGTGCGCGCGCCTCCCATGCGCTGCTGCCGTCATCGACCCACGGACGGTGGGGAGGGAGGCGTGGGAATGGGAGTCGCCGCTCACAGGTTGAGTGAGGATCATGCGGACGAGGCGCCGCGTCGTCGTCACGAGGCGCTGTCGTGCGCGCGGCGCCGTTGAGACTCGCCGATGTCAGTCGGCGCGATGAAGAAAGTGGAGTGATGATGCAACAGGCACGAAGCGTCTCCGAGTTCAAGGTGGGCGACAAGGCCGTGTATCCCGCCCAGGGAGTGGCCGAGGTCGTCAGCATCGAGGAGCGGGACATCGCCGGGGCGCGGCAGCGCTTCTATGTCCTTCGGATCCTCGACTCGGACCGCAGGATCATGGTCCCGGTGAAGAACGCGGAGACCGTGGGGCTTCGCAGCGTGATCTGCGAGGAGGAGATTCGCGAGATCTTCGAGATCCTCCGGGAGCGCACGGTCGCCTTCGACAACCAGACCTGGAACCGTCGTTACCGCGGCTTCATGGACAAGATCAAGACCGGCAGCATCTACGATGTCGCCGAGGTGCTCCGCGACCTCTACCGCCTGAAGGCCGAGAAGTCCCTCTCCTTCGGCGAGCGCCGGATGCTCGACAACGCCCGCACCCTCGTCGTGAAGGAACTCGCCATCGCTCTCGCCCGCACGGAAGATTCCGTCCGCGAGGAGATCGAGGCGATCTTCACGACCAACTGACCCCCAGCGCCCCCCATCGGGCGCCTCGTCCACCCCTCCGCCCCTGATCCCCGGACATTCTTCGACCGCCACCCCTGCGATAGTCCTTCGCGGGATGGCGCACGGTGTGTGTTAGAGTCGCGCCCGTCCGACGGCGCACACCGCGTCTCGGAGAAATTTTCCTCCTCGCACTGACAGAGTCTCAATGGCGGGAAACCAGATTGTCATCAACGTAGACATCGGCGAGACGCGCGTCGCGATCATCGAAAACGGGATCGTCGCCGAGCTCCACATCGAGCGCCGCGGCGACCGCAGCGTCGTCGGCGATGTCTACCTCGGCAAGGTGACCCGGGTGCTCCCGGGCATGAACGCGGCCTTCGTCGACCTCGGCCTCGAGCGGGCGGCCTTCCTCCACGTGGACGACGCGCTCCCCGATGAGGAGCTGCGCGCGGCCATGCTCGACGCGGAGGCCGACGACGACGACGAGCCCGACGTCCCTGACGGCGAAGGCGCCGAGGGCGAAGGGGGCGACGGCGCGTCGAAGGAGGCGAAGCCGAAGCCGCGACGTCAACAGCGGCAGCCCCGCGAGCAGCGCACGCAGAAGCCCATCCGCGACCTGGTGCGCGAGGGGCAGGAGATCATCGTCCAGGTCTCCAAGGGGCCCATCAGCACGAAGGGGGCGCGCGTCACGTCGCACATCTCCCTGCCGGGGCGCTACGTCGTGTACATGCCGACGGTGGATCACCTCGGGGTGTCCAAGCGCATCGGCAACGAGAAGGAGCGGCGGCGGCTGCGCGAGGCGATCGAGGGGATCAAGCCCGAGAAGGGCGGGCTCATCGTGCGGACGCTCTCCGAGGGGCTGACCAAGAAGCAGCTCAAGACGGACGTCGCGTACCTCGTGCACCTCTGGTCGGACATCTGCAAGCGCCGCGAAGGGGCCCGCGCGCCGGCGCTGCTCTACTCCGAGCTCGACGTGGTGCTCCGCACGGTGCGCGACGTGTTCGGGCCGGAGATCGAGAAGATCGTGATCGACGACCGGGACGCGCACGCGCGGCTCGAGCGCTTCGTCGAGCAGTTCATGCCCGACCGGAAGGACTCCGTGGAGCACTACACGGGCCGCGAGCCGGTGTTCGACGCGTACGGGATCGAGGACGAGATCGGGCGGGCGCTGTCGCGCAAGGTGCCGCTGAAGTCGGGCGGGTACCTCATCATCGACCAGGCCGAGGCGCTCACGGCCATCGACGTGAACACCGGGCGCTTCGTCGGCAAGAAGGACGTCGAGGAGACCGTCACGGCGACCAACATGGAGGCCGTGGCGGAGATCGCGTACCAGCTCCGGCTGCGCAACCTCGGCGGGCTCATCGTGATCGACTTCATCGACATGGACCGCCCGCAGAACCGCGACCGGGTGGACAAGGCCCTCGCCGAGGCGATGAAGAACGACAAGGCGAAGACCACCATGGTGCGCATCTCCGAGCTCGGGCTCGTGGAGATGACGCGCAAGCGCACGCGGGAGAGCCTCGGGCGCACGCTCTTCGAGCCGTGCTTCTACTGCGACGGGACGGGGCAGACGTCGTCACGGCTCACGGTGGCGTACGAGATCCTCCGGCAGATTCGTCGGGAGAAGGACGACCTCCGGGGCTACAGCATCACGGTCAACGCCCACCCCGCCGTGGCCGAGACGCTGAAGAACGACATCCGGCAAGACCTTGAGGAGGCCCAGCGGCGGTACACGCGGCAGATCATTGTCGCGGGGCGCCCGGAGTACCACATCGAGCAGTTTGACCTGGTGGGTGGCTGAACGAGGGAGCGCGCGATGAGCGACGACAAGCGGCGCGCCGAGGAGCGCGTGACGATCAACCAGGAGTTCGAATCGTTCGACGCCTTCATCGACGAGTACGTGACGAACCTGTCGCGCACCGGCGCCTTCATCAAGACGAAGACGCCGCTGCCGGTGGGCACGAAGGTGAACCTCCACTTCACCGTGCTCCACGAGGACATGGAGACCGTGACGGGCGTCGGCGAGGTGGTGCGCGTGCAGAACGACCCGCCCGGCGTGGGCGTGGTCTTCTCCGAGCTCTCCCCTGACTCCGCCGCGGTGATCGAGCGCATGCTCGCGCGGCGCAACGCGGGCTGACGCGATGGGCCTGCTCGACCGGCTCACCGAGGGCGTCCGCTCGGCCCTCGTCCCGCGCGC
>JBILLV010000671.1:0-2541 GCA_044375895.1 Polyangiales bacterium
TGCGCCGGGGGATGCACGCGGAGGCGGAGGCGCGGTGCGCGGCGGCGCAGGCGGTCGCGCGGCGGACGGGGGAGGTGGCGCTGGAGGTGGCCGCGCTGCGGCTGGGCGCGGAGGTCGCGCGGGGGGAAGAGGCGGCGCGGTGCGAGCGGGAGGGGCGACGGCTCTGCGCGCAGCACGGGCTCATGGGGCTGGTGCGGGGATAGCCCCAATGCAGCGCCGTTCGTGTGGGGCAAGCGTCATCGGGAGTTCCCAGGGTTCGCAGGAGCTCACGCCTGGGCTGGATTCGGATCGCCCGCAAAGCCGGGCTCCCTCGTCGCGGACCTTCGATGGTCTCCATGAGCCCGGCTCTGCGGGCGATCCGAAGCTAGCCCAGGCGTGAGCTCCTGCGAACCCTGGGAACGCTTGCCCCACGCGAACTGATCGGCATTGTCGCTGACGTTCGAGCGTAGCGGTGTGCATGTGGGTCGGACGGTGCGATGCTCGTCCTCGCGATCGCGGGTGCACAGTTCTCATCAGCGGCGTGGTTTGGGTTTGCTGCCGCGCGGCGCGCAAGGCGGCGCATGAGCCCAGCCCATCGTCTGTCGGCCTTGATTCTCGCGCGAGACGGCGGCATGGAGATGAGAACATGGCAGAGCTGGTGTTCACCGAAGCCCCTGACGGGCGTGTGTTCGCGTCAGTACCCAAGGAAGACGGTCCGAAGGCGCTGACCTTCGACGCGACAGGCGAGGCGGCGACGCTCCTGCGCGACGCCGGCTACGTCGTGCGCGTGGTCGTGGAGCGCCTCGACGGCGGCGCCTTTACCGAAGGCGGGCGCGCGTTCATCACGGCCGCGATGGAGGCGGAGGCCCGCGGAGAGAGCGCGTACGAAGCCGCGGCGGCCCAACATTTCCGCAGCGCGCGCGAGCGGCTCGCCGCCAAAGACGCGGAACAAGAGGCGACGGTTCGCAAGGCCGGATAGCTCTGTTCGCGGACCAGGACGACCGCGCAGGCGCCCCTTCCGCCCTGACGACTACGCACGCCGCGCCGCGCGCCGCCACGACCACCACGCCAGCAGCGGCGCCCCGAAGAACACCAGCAGCCCGATGCGCGCCAGCCCGGGGAGCCCAGCCCCCGCGACGATCGTCGCGCCGCGCGCGGGCTGCACCGTGAGGAAGCACAGGATCGCCGCCTCCCCGAGGTACGGCGCCTCTGACGCGTGGGACGCGAGCCGAGGAAACAGCAGCGTACCCCCGGGCAGCGTCCACGAGGCCGCCGCGAGCTCCGCCGAGAGCGCGTAGGCGTGGTCGAAGCGACCGTTGCGCCGCGCCGCTGCGATGCCGTACGCGCTCGCCGCGGTGCCGAAGCCGTCAATCACGGGGCCCGCGTCGATCTCGAAGCCGAAGTCCTCCGCGTCACGGCCGCGCGCATGCTCGCGGAAGCCCTCGGCCCAGCCCCGCCGCTGGTACGAGCCCCGCTCGTAGCGCCCGTACCAGTCGCGCGCGGTGTCGTGGCCGTACAGGTCAGCAGCGAAGAGGAGGATCCACGAGGTGCCGATGCCGCGCGAGGGCTGCACGTGGGCGCCGCTCGGGAGGTCCATGCGGTAGGGGACGAGCCCGAGGTCGTCGAGCATCGCCCCCGAGAAGGCCCGCCGCGAGCGCGCGATGAAGGCCGAGTGGTCGGTGCCGAGCACGACATCCGCCCGCTGGATGAAGCCGATCGCGGCGAGCACGTCGATGGGGTACGTCTCGCCGGGGTAGTCCTCCAGCACGCCGAGGGCGGAGACGTCGAGCTCGGCGCTCAGGGTGTCCACCTGGTCGCGCAGCATCGGCACCGCCGTCCCGTCGCGGGTGATGCGCTCGTAGCTGCTGAGCCCGGCGATGAGCAGGCTGCGGAAGAAGACGTTGTGGTCGTGGAGGTAGTCGGCTCCCCAGTGACGCCGCACCCAACTGTGGTGCGCGGGGTCGAGCAGCAGGGCCTTGCACGCTGCGACCGCGGGCGCTCCCTCCGCCGCAGGCGAAGGCCCCCGCCGACCGTGCGCCTCCCAGTCGATGACGAGGGACTCGGTGGCCATCAGGTAGTACACCGCGGTGAACATCGGCCACTCCGTCGTCGGGACGTCGTGGAGGGCGGTGTGCTCGGCGCGCCCCGTCGCGACGCGCTCGCGCGCCCAGGCCGTGAGCTGCGGGGAGAGTGCGGCGTGGAGCTCGCGCGCCCGGTGGGGGATGCCGGGCCCGCGCAGCGCGGGGTCGAAGAGATCGCGGACGAGCAGAAGCCCCGGCCAGAGAAAGAACGGCAGCGTGAAGAGGGCGAGGACGAGGCGAAACTTGTGAGGGATGCGCGCCATGCGAGGGGCTCCTTGCGAGGGGTTCGCACGGAGCCTTCGCGCCACCGGGCCGCGCCGCTTGGGTCAGCTTCACAGACGGTCGCGACCACCCATCGAACGGTCGCGACCACCCATCAGGGCGTCAGACTCAGGTTTGGCCGTTGACGCATCGCGGACCGTGTGACGGTGCCGCTCGTCACGGCCCCCTCTCCGCGCTGCCGCGCGCCCTCACCCCCGCG
>JBILLV010000324.1:0-10643 GCA_044375895.1 Polyangiales bacterium
GTGAGGGTCTGCGACGAGGGAGCCCGGCTTTGCGGGCGATCCGAAGCTAGCCCAGGCGTGAGCTCCTGCGAACCCTGGGAACTCCCGATGACACTTGCCGCGCGCTAACTGACTGGCATTGGGGCTAAACCCTCGCGCTCACCCGCCGCGCGTCGGCGCCCAGCGATCCTTCAGCGCGAGCAGGGGCTTCTCGAAGAAGCGCCACGACACCCCCGCGACCGCGAGCGACAGCCCGAACACCGCCGCGGTGCGCACCACCGACAGAGCCGCGCTGTGCTCATGCCCACGCAGCAGCCGCCCCAACGGCCCCACGTCGACCGCCGCGCGCGTGAAGAGGTGGAAGAGGTACAGCCCGTACGACACCTTGCCCACGTAGACGAGCGCCGGGTGACGGAAGGCCGCGCCCACCCGCGGGTACGCGCCGCCGAGGAGACCCACCACCGTCGCCGCCGTCGCCGCCGCGAAGAGCTGGTACACCGCCATCCGCCACACCACCTGGCCCGCGAAGGTGGTGAGCACCCGCGACACGACGATGGCCCACACCAGGCTCGCGGCCCACAGCCACGGCGCCGCCCGCGCCACCTTCGCCTTCGCGGCCTCGTCGCCGTCGCGCACCAGCAGCGTCGCGAGGCCGCCGACGGCGAGCGCGTCCATGCGGCAGAAGGGGAGCGTGTACGTCGCCGTCGAGGAGATGGCCACCATGCACACGCCGCGGAGAACGGGGGCGAGCACCACCATCGCGATGAGCGCGCGACGCAGCCCCGCGCGATCAACACGGGCCACGAGCAGGGGGTAGAGCAGGTAGTACTGCTCCTCCACCGCGAGCGACCACGAGATGCTGAAGGGGACGTACTCGTGGCCCCAGAAGGCCATGGCGATGTTGGAGAGGTAGAGGAAGTTCCACCCCAGGTGGGCGGCGGGCTCCAGGGAGTCGATGTGGAGGCCGCGCGAGCGGGCGACGAAGCCTGCCACGCCCACGAACACCAGCACCGCGTAGTATACCGGGAAGATGCGCAGCGAGCGGCGCACGTAGAAGGTGTACCAGTAGCGCTCGGAGCCCTTCGCATCGAGCAGGATGCCCGTGATGAGAAACCCGCTGATGGCGAAGAACACGTCCACGCCCGCCCAGCCCGCGTAGGCGAGGTACGTCACCGCGCGGAGGGGCCACGGGCCGGCGTAGCGCCACACGTGGTAGAGCATCACCAGCCCGATCGCGAGCGCGCGCAGCCCGTCGAGCTCGAGGATCGGGCCGTGCGGGCGGGCGGAGGTGGCCCGGAGGGAGGTGGGCGGCGAGGCCATCGTCACGGGAGAGATGCGCCCCGCTCTACCGGAGTTCACGCGGCGGGGGAAGCGCCCGTCGCGCGCGGCCACCGCGACGCCACCACCACGGGCATCCCCCGCGACGGAGCGAGCGTGATGGCGCGGCGCTCGGGCACCACCGGCCGCCCCGGCGCGGCCCGCAGGTCGACGCGCGCGAGCACCGTCGCGAGCACCATCTTCATCTCGTAGAGCGCGAAGGCCATCCCGATGCACCGCCGGATGCCACCGCCGAAGGGGAACCACTCCTGCGGCGACGTCTTCTTCCCCACGAAGCGCTCCGGGCGAAACGCCTCCGCGTCGCCCCACACCGCCGCGTTGCGCTGCGTCAGGTAGACCGACGGCGCCACCGCGAAGCCCGCCGGGAGCTCGTAGCCCGCGACCGTCGTTGTGCGCTGGAGCACCCGGCCCACCAGCGGGATCACCGGCCGCAGCCGCATCGCCTCGCGGATCACCGCGTCGAGGTACTCCATCTTCGCGATGCGCTCGGGGGTGAGGCCCCCCTCGGCCCGCGCCGCGTCGAGCACCTCGGCGAGCAGCTTCGCCCGCACCCGCGCGTCACCGAGCAGGAGGTGGAGCGTCCACGCGAGCGAGGTCGCCGTGGTCTCATGGCCCGCCACCAGCAGCGTGACGAGCTGGTCGCGGAGGTCGACCTCGTCGAGGCCGTTGCCGTCTTCATCGCGCGCGTCGACGAGGAGCGAGAGGATGTCCGTCCGCCCCTCTGTGCCGAGCGCGCGTCGTCGGCGGATGTGCGTGAGCAGGCGCTCGTCGGCGGCCGCGGCCTTGCGTTGAAAGCGACCCCACGGGGACCACGGACCGAGGTCGCGCTGCACCTGCGGGATGAGCAGCGGCGGCCACGTGCCCAGCTCCATCACCTCCTCCAGCGCCGCGCCCATCCCGTCGTCGCCGTCGACGCCGAACACCGTGCGGAGGATCACCTCCAGCGTGATCCTTTGCATCGAGCGGTGCACCGGGAAGGCCTCGCCCACGGGCCACTCGTCGATGGCGCGGTGGGTGGCCTCGACCATGTCGGCGCCGTAGGCCTGCATCCGCTCGCCGTGGAAGGGCGGCATGAGCAGCTTGCGCATGCGCATGTGCTCGGCGCCGTTGAGCACGAGCACCGAGCGCTCGCCGAGGAAGGGGCTCAGCGGGCGCGCGAGGTCGCCGGCGCGCATGTCGTCGTCGGTGGCCGCGAACACCTCGCGGATGAGCTCCGGGTTCGACACGATCACCATCGGGGGCAGCCCCGCGAGCTGCATGAGGAACACCTCCCCGTAGCGCGCGCGGCAGTCTTCGAGGAAGGGGAGCGGCTCCCAGAGCCAGCGCCAGAGCTGGAGCGCGGAGAGCTGCGAAGGGCCGGGTGGGAGCGCCATGATCTCCGCCTCGTACCCGCACCGCGGCGCGTCGACAAGATCTGCAAGCCCCCCTCGATCACTCCGCGATGAAATCTCCGCGCGCAAACGTTTCGCCGGTGCGGGAATGGTTCCACGCCGCCTCTTGCTGGTGTGACGCGTCGCGTTGGGCTAAAGCCTCCCGCCCCAAAACCACATCGCCCCTCATCTGATGAACCTGACCCAAGAACTCCCCGTGCACGCCTCGCCGCCTCCCCGACCTGACGACGTGTTGTTGCCCGGGGCGCGCTTCGGTCGCTACGAGGTGGTGCGTCGGCTCGGCAGCGGCGGGTCGGGCTCGGTGTACGAGGCGCGCCACGTCGACCTGCAGAAGGTGGTGGCCCTCAAGACGCTGCACGCGGAGTACGCGCGCGACCCGGCGATGCGCGAGCGCTTCCTCGCGGAGGCGATGGCCACCTCGCGGCTCCGTCACCCGCACGTGGTCGACGTGTCGGACTACGGCGTGCAAGACGGCGCGGCCTTCCTGGTGATGGAGTACCTCGAAGGCGAAGACCTCGCGTCGCTCCTCGCGCGCGAGGGCGCGCTGTCGCCCGACCGCATCGTGGAGCTCCTGGTGCCCCTCTGCGCGGCGGTGTCGGCCACCCACGACGCGGGCATCGTCCACCGCGACCTCAAGCCCGAGAACCTCTTCCTCGCGCGCAACGCCCTCGGTCAGCTCCAGCCCAAGGTGCTCGACTTCGGCATCTCGAAGGTGATCTCCGCGGGCGACGACCTCCGCGACCCGGGCACCGCCGACCTCATCGGGACGCCCTGCTACATGTCCCCCGAGCAGGCGCAGGGCGCGGCCGTCACCGACGCGCGGAGCGACCAGTACGCCCTCGGCGTGATCCTGTACGAGTGCGCGACGGGGCGCCTCCCCTTCGAAGGCGACACGCTCTACGCGCTCCTCGAGCAGATCAGCGCGGGGGTGTTCCCGGCGCCGCGCACGCTGCGGCCGGAGCTCCCGGCGCGCTTCGAACGGGTGATCCTGCGCGCGATGCACAAGTCGCCGGCGCGTCGCTACCCCTCGGCGCTCGCCCTGGCGCGCGACCTCCTCGCCTTCGCCGGGCCCCTCGCGCGCAGCACCTGGGAGCCCGTCCTCGCGTCCCCCGACGGCAACGACCCCTTCGGCGAAGACCCCACCGCCCGCTTCGTCTCGCCGCTCCGTCGCCCGGCCACCATCCCCCCGCGCGTCCCCCCGTCGCTCGCGCTCTCCACCACGCTCGAGCCGCGGCCCCGCCCCATCGCCGCCCGCCGCGGCCCCCGCACGGTGTGGCGCGAGCGCGCGGTGGTGGCGGTGAGCGCGCTCTGCACGCTGCTCGCGGTGATGGCGGCGACGCACGCGCGGCTCTCGTGGCCCGCGGCGGTGACCGCGCCCCACGCGACGACGCGCCCGCGCCGCGCGACGACGCCGCCGGTGGTGACGCCCGTGGTGTTGCAAGCGCCCGTGGCGCCGCCGGTGATCGCGCCGCCCGAGCTGACGCCGCTGAGCGAGCCGACCTGTAGCACGGTGCATCCCCCGCGGGCCGGGCGGCATCACCCGCGCACCCGCAAGGGCGGCCGGGCTTCGTAGGTCGAACGGGCGGGTGACATCTCCCTCCGATCGCCCTTGGCAGACCTCATCGCTCGGGTCATCGTTGGCCGCTCACACCCCCATCACCTCCCCCGGAGACGCACCCACGTGACCACCCGCCGCCCGACCACCATCCCGGCCATGCTCCTCCACCTCGCGCGGCTGCACCCCACGCACGCGCGCACCGCGCTCGCCGTCGTCGCCGTCGGCTCCCTGGGCGCCGGCCTCGCGCTCCGTCGCCCTGCGCCGCCCGCTCCCCCCGCCGCTCGCCCGATGGTCACCGTCTTCCCCGCGTCGCCCGCCGCCGCGCGCTCGGTGCTCGGGGTGGGCCTCTGCACCACGCGCCCGATGGTGTGCGTGAGCGACGCCACCTGCGGCGCCGGCGGCCGCTGCGTCGACCCCAACAACCTCCGCGGCCTCGTGATGAGCCACCGCTCGCCCGGCACCCGCGAAGACGAGATCCCCGTCTTCCCGTCGATGGCCTGGAGCGGCGAGGGCTACGCGCTCGCCTGGTCGGGCCTCTCTGACGAGAGCGCCGACGTGTGGTTCGCGCGCACTTCGGCCGCGGGCGCGCGCCTCGGCAACCCGCTGCGCGTCACGCGCTCGTCGTCGGTGAAGGTGTTTCCGACGGTGGCGGCGTCGCCCGCGGGCTACGCCATCACCTGGACGGACATCAGCGACGACGGCGACATCTCCGTGTGGATGCAGCGCCTCGACCGCGCCGGCGCCGCCCAGGGCCAGCCCGCCCGCATCCCCCAGGGCGCCGGCCTCTCCCTCCTCCCGCGCGTCGTCTGGAACGGCGCCGAATACGCCGTCCTCTGGTACCACCTCGCGTCGCAGTCCGACGTCTCCGTCCGCTTCGCGCGCTTCACCCCCGACGGCGCGCGCGTCGGCGCCGACAGCACCGTCGTCCCGCAGGTGCTCCCGACGGGCGCGCCCGGCTTCGCATGGATGGGCGACGGCTACGGCGCCGCCTGGAGCTCGATGCCCGCGCGCGGCAACGAGTCGAGCACCAACTTCGCCCGCATCGGCGCGGGCGGCGAGGGCGGCACCCCCTTCCGCATCTCCTCGGTGCGCGGGCAGAACGGCGCCGTCTCGCTCACCTGGGCGAAGGGTCACTTCGGCGCGGTGTGGGAAGACAACATCAGCCTCGACGACGAGGACGCCCCCCTCGGCCGCCTCGCCTTCGCGGGTGTGACCCCCACCTCGCTCGCGGTGCCGCGCCGCGAGCTCACCCCGCGCGACGCGCTCTACACCCAGCCCACCGTGGCGTGGACGGGCGCGCAGTACGGCCTCACCTGGGCCCGCGTCGGCAGCGACGGCGCCGACGTCTTCTTCCGCCGCCTCGACGCGCAGGGGCAGAACGTCGGCGACCCGATCAAGTTCACCTCCGGCGCCATCGGCATCTTCCCGACGCTGGCGTGGAGCGGGACGGAGTTCGCCGTGGCCTGGACGCACCTCGGGGCGCGCGGCTTCCAGCTCCGCTTCGGGCGCATCGACACCAACGGCCGCCGCGTCGGCAACGAAGCCGTCATCGCCGGCGAGTGACCCGCCTTCTCCCGCGCGCCCTCCTCCTCGCGGCCCTCGCGGGGTGCTCGGCGCGCGAACCTCCCCCCGACACCTGGCGCTCCCTCGTCGCCCCCCTCGCGCCCGGCCGTGAGGTGACGCGCGGCTACGTGCTCTCCGCCCCCGTCCGCGGCCACGAGCGCGACGTGGTGTTCCGCGCCGTGCGGCCGAGCGACGGGCGCGCGGTGGAGGTTCACGTCGTCGCCCGCGGGCAGTGGACGGGCGTCCGCGAGACCCGCTCCTTCGGCGTCGCGTGGGAGGAGCCCCGCAGCCGCGCCCCCCGCGCCGACCTCGAAGCCGTCACCCAGAGTCTCCGCGACGCCCTCGCCCGCAACGACCACGGCCTCGGCCCCGTCGACGCCATCCCCCTCGACGCCGCGCGCCCCATCACCCTCCGTGACCGGGCAGTGCTCGCGCTCCGCGCCCTCGGCACGCGCGTCCCGATCCCCTGGTGGGCCGTCGCCGTCGCGCTCTGCGTCGCCGCCTCCTGGCGCCGCTGGAAGCCCGCGCGGGAGGCCGCCGTGGTGGCCGCGGTCGCTCTGGTGTTGCGCGTGGCCTTCGGCGCGTGGGGTCCCTTCCACATCAACCAGCAAGGCGCCCTCTGGATCGACGGCGCCCTCCACCCCAACGCCCTCCGCGCCTACGGCCCAGGCTTCGCGGAGCTCTACGGCCTCGCCGCGCACGTCCTGGCGCCCGACACGGCGGTCTTCGCGCTCAACCTCGCGCTCGGCGCCGCGATCGCGCCGCTGGCGATGGCGGTGGCGCGGCGCGCGGGGCTCTCCGTGGGGCGCTCGCTCGTCGCGGGCGTCGTCGTCGCGGCCGACCCGGTGCTCGTTCGCATCGCGGCGACCGAGTCGTACGTCACCCCCGTGGTCGCCCTCGCGCTCGCGTCGGCGTGGGCGTGGCTCGCCGCCGTCGACGCGCCGCTCCGCGACGACCGCCCGCGTCGCCTCGCGCTGGCGTTCGCTGGTGCCCTCTTCGCCGCGCAGGGCGTCCGCGTGCACCCGCTCGGGTGGATCGCCGCCGCGCTGATCCCGCTCCTCGTGGGCGCGGCCGCGGGGTGGCGCGTGGCGCTGCGGTGCGCGCTGACGACGGGGGCGGTGGTGCTCGTGACGAGCGGCGCCGTCCTCGCCGACGTGCTCGCGGCCCTCGGCGGCGGGACGGTGATGGCTCCCTCCTTGCGCTGGCGGGCGCTGGCCGTGGGTGTCGCCCTCGGAGCGGTCGCGGCGCTCCACCCGCGGACGCGATCGTACGCCCCCGCCACCATCGCGTCGCTCACGCTCGGCGCGCTGGTGTGGGAGACCTACGGGCAGAGCGACGTGTGGCGCCTCGCGGCCGTCCACGTCGTGCTCGCTGCGCCCTTGTTCGCTGCGGTGAGCGCGCTCCCCGAGGCCCCGCCCCGGGCGCTCGCGGCCGCGCTCGGTGTGGTGTTGTTCGCCGCGGGGGTCCCGATGGTTCGGCACCGTACGACCGACGCGCGGGAGTATGCCTGGGCGCGGCGCTGGCTCGCCTCGCGACCGCCGGCGTGCCGTGTGGTGTGGGTGGCCTTCGCGGGCGATCGGCGGACGGTGTTCTTGCCGACCTGGGCGCACCGGGGGACGGCCGTGGCGCTCGACGCGCGGGCGCCGCTGGACGTGGCCGCGCGCATCGCCCCGTTGGGGTGCACCTTCTACCTCCGCAGCGCGGCGTGCGCGTCGGCGGACGGGGCCGCGGCCTGCGCGGACGTCGAGCGCGCGCTGGTGCTTGCACCGGAGTCCGAGGCGATCTTCCCCGCGGTGGCGAGCCATCGGGGACTGCCCTACGCCGGGGCGACGGTGCGCGTGGCGACGTACCGGGTGCTCGGGTTGCGAACTACGGAGCCTTGACCCGCGAGCGCTCGGCCCGCGGCTTCATCGCCACCGAGCGACCCCAGCGGGCGGGGACGACGGGCGAGGTTCCCGTGAGCACCCAGAGCACGTCGACGCCCGGCGGTGGGGCGTCGGGGACGGGGCCGTAGCCATCCGTGAAGTACACGATCACCGCGGGCTCGTAGCGATGGAGCACCGCGGGGCTGAAGGGAGGGCGCAGGTCGGTGCCCCCGCGGCCCACGGCGCGATCGATCGTGGCGCCACGCGCGAGCCACCCCTCGGCGCGCACCTCGGTGTCGCATTGAACCACCGCGACGCGCACATCGAGGGCGGTGAGGCCGGTGAGCTCCGCGGCGACGGCCGTCAGCTCGCCGTGGCTCATCGACCCGGAGGTGTCGATCGCGGCGAGGATGACGCGTCGGTCGAACGCGGCGCGGCGACCGGGCACGACACCGACGCGCTCGGGGCTGCGGCGGCTCGGCCAGCGACGCGTGGGGCGTCGCGTCGTGAGGGCCTGCGCGTACTGACGGAGGAGGTCGTTCCAGCGCAATGAGCCGAAGCCTTCGGGCGCGAGGAGCGCTTCGAGGGAGTGGTCTAGGGGGCCGCCCGCGGTGCGCAGGGAGTCTCGGGTCTCGGGGTCGATCTCCTCGCCGACGAGCTCACCCGCCGCGCGCAGGAGCAACACCCCAGAGGGCGACGCGCCGAGGGTCGTGTCGCCGTGCTGCGTCGCGCCCGGGCGGAGCGCGCCGACGATAAAATCGGGCACGCCGGGGTCGGGCAGAACCCGCGTCGCCAGGGCCTCGTACCGAGCGTCGGTCGACTGCATGGGTGGTAGGGAGAACATCTCCCGTGTGATGGGCTCGCCCGGGAGTTTCCAGGGGACAAATTCGTTGGCTGTCACCTCGCAGGCGAAGGTCCACGCGCGGGTGTGGGTGGCCTTGACGGGCGGCGTGAGGTGGCCGAAGACGACGTGGTTCACCTCGTGGCAGAGGACGGCCATGCGCTCCTCGGGGGTGAGCGAGCGGACAAACTCGGCGTTGTAGAAGAGCGTGAGCTCGCCGCGTGAGGTGAAGCCCACCGCCATCGTCGGGTGCGTGAAGTCCTCCACCAGCCGCGCCGCCGCGAGCACCGCCCAGTGGAACGGCCGCTCCATCAAGAGGGACTCGATGGCGCGGTCCATGAGCCGACGGCCCGACGCGTCGCTCCAGAGGGGCGCCACGGGCTCGTCCGCGGTCGTCGTCCACGCGACGTCGCCGCGGTCCATCGCCTCCATGTTGACCTTGGCCTCGCCGAGGCCCGAGCCGGTGAGCTCGCGGAGGCGCTTGATCGCGTTGAGCTTGAGGCCCTGGCGGATGAGCGTGGCGACCTCCTCGGCGTCCGCGCCGAAGATCGCATGGCCGCTCGGGAGCTTCACCTCCGACGGTCCCATGCGGCGGTGCGCGGCGAGCACCTCGTCGGGGATCAGCTGACCGGTGGGGAGAACGCCGTCGGCCAGTCGCCAGCTGCGGACGGCGTCGCGGGCGGCGGTGAGCTCCATGCCCGCGCCGACGAGGATCTGGGCGGCTTGTCCCAATGCGTCAGAGCCCGGTGAAGACGCGCCCCACCACACCGCGAGGAAGGCGCTGATCTCCGAGGCGGTGAGCCAGGGGGCGTCCGCGCGCCGTGCGGGCGTCACGGCGCCTTCTCGTCGCGGTCGAGCAGGTCGAGGATGGGCACGGCGAGGTCGGGCGGCACGATGTCGAGGATCTCCGCGAGCCCCTTGCGGTCGATCTTCTTGCGCGGCACCGCATCGGGCTTGTCGGTGAGGAAGGCGCGGAGGTTCTCGAGGGTCATGGCGACGAGGTCGTGGCGCTCGCGCTCCATCCACGTGCGCACGGTGGAGAGCCACGTGCGGGGCGCGCGCAGGAGCGACTCGGGCGAGATGTCAGGGATCTGGTCGGGCAGCTCCAGCAGCAGCGCCTTCGCGGTGATGGGCTGGAGCACCGCGGCCAGGAGCGGTTCGAGCGTGGCGGGCGGGCGGTGGGCGGCGAAGCCCGCGGCGAGAATGCGCGCGGCCTGCTCCCAGGCGCGCGGCGGGGCCCGTTCGAAGGACTTGGAGAAGCGCTCGACGAAGCGGACCACGGGCGGGAAGACGCCGCTCGCGCGCGCCCACTGGAGCCACGCGTCGCGGTCGGCGTGCACCTTCAGCGCGACGAAGCGCGACGCGAGGGCGGGGTCGAAGGGGTCGACCTCGTAGCCGAGGTTCTCGGGGTTGACGCAGGCGGCGAGGAAGCAGCCCTCGGGGAGGCGGTAGTCGTTGAGTCGGCGCGTGGTGAGGAGCTGGAGGCACGGCTGGCGCACGCTGCGGTCACAGCGGTTGAGCTCTTCGAGGATGAGCGCGCAGGGGCGCGAGGCGTCGGCGGGCGGCAGCGTGGCGGGCGGCGCAAAATGGGTGACGCCGTCGCGGAGGTACGGGAGCCCGGTGAGGTCGGTGGCTTCGAGGAGCGACAGGTCGAGGACGTACACGTCGCAGCCGCGGGCGCGCGCCCAGGCCTCGAGGTACTGGCTCTTGCCGATGCCGTGCGGGCCGGAGATCAGCGCGGGGAGCTGCGCGGCGCGGACGACGTCGAGGAACTCGCCGAGCGCGGGGGAGATGGGGAGGGAGCGTTCGTTGGACACGGGGGACCGGCGGGGGAGAGGAGGGGCGCCAGTGATGACCTGGATGGGGGGGAGGTGCAACGGCCGAACGGCCCCGAGGAAACCTCGCGTCGTGGAGAGCGTACAGGCCGTCCCCATTCGCGTTGTGTGATCGGGGGCGCCACAGCACGCGGCGACGTCTTTCACCCCAACCCATTCGGACAAACACACGGCATGAACTTCTACATCAGGATCTGCGGCAATGACTGGGGTAGCTCGTACTACTACCCGTTCGACCTCTCCCCCAGCATGAGGGAACCACGACGCCCCTGG
>JBILLV010000055.1:0-38060 GCA_044375895.1 Polyangiales bacterium
GCTGGATTCGGATCGCCCGCAAAGCCGGGCTCCCTCGTCGAGGACCCTCCATGGCTCTCCCTGAGCCCGGCTCTGCGGGCGATCCAAATCCAGCCCAGGCGTGAGCTCCTGCGAACCCTGGGAACGCTGGACGCGCGCCAACTGACCGGCATTGTCGCTAGCCCGCCGCGCGCCCCCTCTCGTACGCTCCGGAGCTCGATGCGCCTCTCCCGTCGCCAGCTCCTCGCTCTGCCTGCCGTCGCAGCCTGCGCGGCGTCGCAACGCGCGCTGCACCGTGCGCCCTGGGTCGACCCGGCCGACCCGCGCGTGGGCACCTTCGTGTCGTCGCCGTGGGGCTTCTCCACCTCGTCGTACTGGATCGAGGGCCCCACCGGGCTCATCCTCGTCGACGCGCAGTTTCTCCCCTCCGCCGCGGAGCGCTTCGTCGACGCGGCCGAGCGCGAGACGGGCAAGCGGGCCGAACTCACCGTCGTGCTCCACGCCAACCCCGACAAGTACAACGGCGTAGGCGCCCTTCGCCGCCGGGGGATCCGCGTGGTGAGCGCGCGCCCGGTGATCGAGCGCATCCCCGCGATCGACGAGGAGCGCCGCCGCTTCTTCGCCGAGCGCTACCGCCCCGACTACCCCGAGTCGCTCACGCTCCCAGAGAGCTTCGGCGACGCGACGACGCAGCTCACCGCGGGCGGCGCGACGGTGACGGCCCACGTGCTCGGCGCGGGGTGCAGCAACGCCCACGTGGTGGTGGAGTTTGACGGCCACCTCTTCCCCGGCGACCTCGTGGCCCACCAGAACCACTCGTGGCTCAAGGAGGCCGACCTCGACGCGTGGCTCGCCCGCATGGACGACCTGCGCGCGCGGCGCCCCCGCTTCGTCCACCCCGGCCGCGGCCCCAACGGCGGCCCCGAACTGCTCGATGCGGAGACGCGCTACCTCCAGCTCGCCCAGCGGCTCGTGCGCGAGGCCTCACCGCACGGCGAGCCCGACCCGCAAGCGGTGGAACGCATCCGCGCAGAGATCGATCGGACGTACCCGGGCTATGGGTTCGCGGTGTTCCTCGCGCTGGGGATTCCTGCGGAGTGGCGGCGGCAGGCGGCGCGGGCGGCGCCGTAGCCGTGCGGTATGCGCTCGTCGCGGCGCTGGTGGCGTCTTGCGTGACGCGTCCTCCCGTGGCGGATGGCGTCGGCGCGCCGACGCGCTGGCGTCGCACGGTGACCGCCGTCGACGCGCCGCGCGCGCTGCGGGTGACGACGTGCTTCGAGGGCTCCCCTCCCCCGCGCGTGCGGCTGCGCAGCGGCGCCACGTCGACCACCTTGCGGCGCGCGATGGATGGCACAACGCTCGCGGCGATGGACGGTGTGGTGACGATCCCGCCGGACACGCGCTGTGTGGTGAACGACCTCGCCGCCGCGGACTTCACGGAGCCCGACGGCACGTACCTCTTGCGCAACAGCGACTGGCTGTGGGCGCCCGACCCGTGGATGCCGGGCCTCCGCATCGACACCCGCTTCGAACTCCCCGACGGCACCCACGTGTCGACCCCTTGGGGCGACGACGCGATCGACGTCACGGCCCTCCAGTGGCAGGGCTACACGGTGGTGGGCCCCTTCGCGCAAGAGACCCTCGCCGTGGAAGGAACAACGCTCGACGTGGTGCGCCTGGGCGCGGCGGCGCGGGCGCAGATCCCCGTGAGCGACTGGCTGGGCGGGGCGATCCGCGCGATTCGAACGCTCGACCCGACGCTGCCGCTGCCGCGCGTGCAGGTGCTCCTGACACCGACGTACCACGGACCGGAGGGGGTGGGCTTCGGGCTGGTGAGCCGCGGGGGCGGACGCTCGACGCTGTTCACGGTCGACCCGACGGCGGCGGCGAGCGCGTTTCGTGGGGACTGGCAGGCGACCCACGAATTCACCCACCTGCTGCAGCCGGTGTTCTACGACGACGACGCGTGGTTCGGGGAGGGCCTCGCGACGTACTACCAGGAGGTGCTGCGCGCGCGGGTCGGCGCCATCCCCGTGACGCAGTGCTGGGAAGACCTCCTCCGCGGCCTCCGCGCGGGCCTCGCCGAAGGGGGCGACGCGACGCTCGCGGACGAGAGCGCAGCGATGCGGCGGACGCGGCGCTACGTGCGGGTGTACTGGTGGGGGACGGCCGTCGCGCTGACGCTCGACGTCGCGCTGCGGCGGGCCGGGACGGGCTCGCTCGACGCGGGGGTGCGCGCGGTCCACGCGGCGGCGGCGCGGGCTCCGGAGCGCGCGTGGCGGGCCACGGAGGCGCTGCGGGTGATGGACGAGGCGATGGGGACGACGGCGTGCGGCGCGATGGGGCGCGACGCGTTGGCGGCGCGGCAGTACCCCGACGTGATGGCGACGCTGCGCGAGCTCGGGGTGCGCGCAGAGGATGGGGGCGTGGTGCGCTTCGACGACGGTGCGCCGCTGGCCGCGGTGCGCGAGGCGATCACGCGGCGGCCGTGAGCGCCGGGTTGACGGGGAGGGGCAACGCGGAGACACTCCGCGGCCGCATCGGGTCGTTAGCTCAGTCGGTAGAGCTGCGGACTTTTAATCCGTCGGTCGTGGGTTCGATCCCCACACGACCCACCGCAGGAAAGAAGGGGCTTCGTGAAGGTCGCGGCGACGCTCGCCTCGACGGAGGGCGCAGGTGCTCCGGCGCGCGCGTCGCCCGACGTCCGCGCCCAACACCTCCAAGGCGTCCAGCCTCCCACGTTGCCCCGCTGCCGGGATTCCGCGAAGCTCCCCCCGCGCCCATGCAGCTCACCCCGTCGCAGCTCGCCGCCATCGCCCACCGCGACGGCCACCTCCAGCTCATCGCCTGCGCCGGCTCGGGCAAGACCGAGGTCGTCGCCCGCCGCGTCGCCACCCTGCTCACGCCCGTTGCGGGCGAAGCCCCCGTCGCGCCCCGCGGCGTCGTCGCCTTCACCTTCACCGACAAGGCCGCGGGCGAGCTCAAGGAGCGCATCACCGCGCGCGTACACGAGGCCCTCGGCGAGGTGGAGGGCCTCGCGGAGATGTTCGTCGGCACCATCCACGGCTTCTGCCTCGACCTCCTCCGCAACGAGGACCCAGCGATGCGCGGCGCCCCCTTGCTCGACGAGGTCGCCCAGCGCCTCCTGGTCGAACGGCACCCCGAGCGGAGCGGGCGCGCGGCGACGCGCTTCCTCCACGGCGAGGAGCTCGCCCCGTGGCGCGACACGGACGTCTACCTCCGCGCGCTCGGCGTGCTGCGCGAAGCGGAGATCGTCCCCGACGAGCTCGCGGGTGCGTCCATCGTCGAGGCCCTCGTCGCGTGGCGGGCGCTCCTCGACGAGCGCGGCGTCCTCGATTTCACCGCCATCATGGAGCGGGCCGTCGCCCTCCTCGACGGCGACGAGGCGCTCCGCCGACGCGTCGCCGGGCGCCTCCGCCACGTCATCGTCGACGAGTATCAGGACGTGAACCCCATGCAGGAGCGTGTGGTCCGCTCCCTCGCGGGCCTCGGCGCCTGGCTCTGCGTCGTCGGCGACGACGACCAGAGCATCTACCAGTGGAACGGCGCCTCCGTCGGCAACATCCTCACCTTCGCCGAGCGCTACCCCGACGTCCGAACCGTCCGCCTCCAGGAGAACTTCCGCTCCTCGCGCGGCATCGTCACGCTCGCGCGCGACTTCATCGCCCAGAACCGCGACCGCCTCGCCAAGGAGATGGCCGCCACCGGGGCGCAGCCCGACGACGACGGCGACCTCCTCGCCCGCGCCTTTCAGCACCCCGACGACGAGGCCGACTGGATCGCCGAGCGATTCGCCGACCTCCATGGCGCCCCCTTCCAGGACGGCTCCCGCGTGCGGGGCCTCGCGTGGAGCGACCTGTGTGTCCTCGTCCGCAGCGACCTCCGGCGCAACGCCACGCCCATCGTCCGCGCCTTCGAAGCCCGCGGCATCCCCTACCTCGTCGCGGGCCTCAACACCCTCTTCGACACCCGCGAGGCCCAGGCCGCCGCCGCCCTCTTCCGACACATCGCCGACGTCGGAACCGACGAGCCCGACGCCCTCCGCACCCGTTGGTCGGCCCTCTGCCCCGGTCTCCCCGCGGAGCGACTCGACGACGCGCTCGCCTATGCCGACGCCGTGCGCGACGAGGTCCTCTACGACGCGCGGACCGGCGCGTGGGAGCTCCTACCGCAGCGGGTCCTGCTGGAGTTTCTGGCGCGCGTGGGCTTCCGCGCAGAGGAGGTGCCGGGCGAGCGCGGGCGCGCCGAGGCGGCCTTCGCCAACCTCGGGGTGGTGTCGCGGCTCCTCGGCGAGTTCGAAGCCGTCCACCACCACAGCCCGCCCGACCTCAAGTACGCGATGCTGGTCGACTTCCTCGGCCACGCCGCGCGCGACCACTACGCCGAGGCGCAGGTCAGCGAGGCCCACGCCACGCCCGACGCCGTCCGCGTGATGACCGTCCACAAGGCCAAGGGGCTCCAGTGGCCCGTCGTCGCCATCCCGGGCCTCGTGGAGAAGCGCTTCCCGTCGCTCCCCTACGACCGCGACCCCTGGAAGAAGAAGCGCAAGGACTGGTGGGACCTCGTCCCCCTCGGCGCCGTCCGCGGCGGCGACCGCTACCGCGGCTCCCTCGAAGACGAGCGGCGCCTCTTCTACGTCGCTGTCACCCGCGCGCAGAAGCACCTCCTGCTGAGCTGGGCGCCGTCCCCGGAGTGGTCGTTCATGCGCGCCCCGTCGCAGTTCTACCGCTGGGCGGCGCGGCGGCCCGAGGTCTCGCCGAAGGACGTCCCCACCACCGCGCGCACCACGCCCGAGGCCCGCCGCGGCCTCTCCAACGTCCGCCTCGACTTCACCACCATCAAGTCACTCGTCGAGTGCCCGCAGCGCTTCCAGCTCCAGACGGTGTACGGCTTCTCCGCGCCCCCGGAGCCCGCCCAGGGCTTCGGCGCCTCGCTCCACGACGCCCTCGCCGAGCTCCACCGCCGCGCCCAGGCCGGCGCGGCCCTCACGCACGACGTCGTCCCCGCCCTCGTCGCCGCCCACCTCCGGCTCCCCTACGCGACGCCCGAAGTCATGGAGCAGCGGCGCGAGGCCGCGGAGGCGATCCTCCGGCGCTACCTCGACCAGCACGCGAGCACCCTCGACGCCGTCGAGCTCGTCGAGCAGGCCATCGAGCTCCCGATGGGCGACGGGGTCACGGTGACCGGGCGCATCGACCTCGTCGTGCGGCGCGGCGAGGAGGGGCCGAGCGTGGTCGACTTCAAGAGCTCGTCGCACGCCCAGTCCGAGCAGCAGACCCAGGCCCAGCTCCACCTCTACGCCCTCGGCTACCGCGCCCTCACAGGCCGCGACGCGAAGGCCATCGAGGTGTGGGAGCTCGACCACGGGACCCGCGACGCCCGCCCCGTCGACGACGCCCTCATGGACGGCGTCCGTGCGATGGCCCGCGACACCGCCGAGATGCTCCGCGAGGGACGCTTCCCCGCCGCCCCCGAGCGCGACCGCTGCGGCCGCTGCGCGATGCGCGCCCTCTGCCCCGCCGGCCAGCGCGCCCTCGCCGAGGACGAGCCGTCGAGCGCGCTGGTCGAGGCCCCAGACGCTGCGGTACCGTCCGCGCCGTGATGGATCACGAGATCGTCGGATCGTTCTACCGGGCCGCTCACCTCGGGCTCCGCGTGCTCGACGGCCGCGGCGCGCGACGGCGCTTCGGGCGCGAGGCCGACGCCCGCTGGATTCAGTTCCGCGGCGACCTCACCGACGCCGACCGCTTCGACCTCCTCCTCCGCGACGCCGCCGGCGCCGCGCCCCTCGCCTTCGCGCCGAGGGAGGTGTTCGACCTCGAAGGCCTCTCCCACGAAGACCCCTTCGGCGTCTCCTGGGGAGGGCCCCCGCGCGGCCTCGCGGGCAACCTCCTCCGCGCCGAGCTCGACGCCCCCGACGACCCCGTCGCGGCCTTCGACGCCGCCGCCGCGCTCTGGGAAGTTCCCGTCGCCCCGCTCGCCCCCGACGCCCTTCCGCGCATCCTACCCTCGACGCGCCTCGCGGTCGGCGGCGTCAGCGCCCTCCGCGCACTCGTCGCCCACTTCGCCGCGCACCGCGGGAGCCTCGACCTCGCCGACCAGGTGACCCTCGTCGCCGACCGTCCCGTGGAGCGCCAGCTCTTCGGCCTCGCGACCGTCTTCCTCGCCACCCCGACCCGCGGCCGTTGCGTCTCTCCCCGCGAGGCCCGCGCTCTCCACGTCGATGCCACGCTCGCCTCCGACGACGCTTCGGAGGCCGTCCGCGAGGCGCTCGCCGCGTCGTCGCGCTCAGCCTGAGGCCACCACCGCGCGCGCCGTCTCCACGTCGAAGAGCCGCTCCACCAGCAGGTCGCCGAGCATCGCGGGGGGCAGGCACGGCTGAAACTTCGACACCCGCCCCGCCCCGCTCATCCGCGCCACCGCGGCGCGCGCGTCCTCCGCGCTCGGCCGCCCCTCCGCGCGCAGCGTCGCCAGGGCGATGCGCAGCCCCGACTCACTCTGCGCGGCCTCTTCGCGCAGGGTGATGCCGAGGTCGTCGACCGCGGCCGTCCCGCCGAGCATCCCGTCGAGCGTGCGAGCGAGCAGGTGGTTGGCCGCGGCGCCGGCGAAGTTCCACCAGCGGAGGCCGCCCGGCGCCTCGATGATGCAGCTCCCCTCCCGCGGGAGGAAGTCATGCTCGGCCCGCTGCGCCGCGATGGCCTCGCGCGCCCGCTTCGACCACCACGGGTCCTCGTCGTCGCTCGTCAGCACCTCGCGGATCGCCTCGCACAGCGCGGGGGAGCGGACCACCGCGTGGCCCATCCAGCGCGCCATGCGGGCCCCCTCCGCGGGCTTCACGTGGACGACGCCCCGCGACCACTCCACCGACGCCACGCGCCACGCGCGGCCACCCAGGACGAAGGCCATCGGCCCCTTCGGGCGCGGCGCCGCGGGCGCCTCCTCCCCCTCCTCCTGCTGGAGCGCGAGGAAGTGGGCGTCGACCTCACCCACCTCCAGGCCACCGTGCATCACCGTGAGCATCCGCGGCGTGTCGAAGACGGCGTAGAGGGCCTCGAAGTTCTTGCGGCCGTAGCGCTTCTCGCCGTCGGGGCCGAGCGACAGGAGCCCGCCATCCCGGTGGAGGATCCCCTTCGCGACCATGTGCTCGACCAGCGCACGGTAGTCGTCCACGGTGAGCCCCGCGAAAGGAGCCGCCCCCGCGACGAGGGCCCAGGCGTCGCTCTCCGGCACGCCCCCGTGGTCGATAGACATCGCCATGAGCTGATGCGCGAGGAGGTGGGCGGCGCGCCGCGGCGCACGGACGGCCTCGACGAAACCCTTGCGGTACAGCCGAATCAGCGCCGCCGCCTGGACGGCCCCGGCGGGCTCGGTGCAGAGGAAGGTGCAGTTGGCTCTGCCCCCCGCGCGCCGCCCCGTCCGCCCCATACGCTGGAGAAACGACGCCACCGAGCCCGGCGCGTCGAGCTGGAGGACGCGGTCGAGGTCGCCCACGTCGATGCCGAGCTCGAGGGCGCTGGTCGCGACGATGACGCAGTCGCGCGCCTCGGCGAAGGCCCGCTCCGCCTGCGCCCGCGCGTCGGCCGAGAGCGACGAGTGGGTCACGAACACGCTCACCCCCTGCGCGTGGAGGGCGCTCGCCATCGCCTCCGCCCCGCGTCGCGAGTCCACGAACAACAGCCGCTTCTCGCCCGCGAAGAGCCTCCCCGCGAGCTTCGCCGCCGCGGCCTCGCTCCCCGCGTGGTCGAGCACCAGCTCGGGGTCACGCTTCTCCGCGGGGGCGCGGAGCACCCGGCCCGCCCGCGTCGATGAGCCGCGCAGCCACGCGAGGATCTCCTCGGGGTTGCCCACCGTCGCCGAGAGGGCCACCCGTTGCACGTCGCGCCCCGCGATGCGCGAGAGGCGTTCGAGCACGGCCGCGAGGTGCCCGCCCCGGTCGTCGCGCACGAAGGCGTGGACTTCATCCACCACCACCGCCTGGAGCCCCGAGAACAGCTTCCGCGCCGGCACCCGCGCCGACATCAGCATCACCTCCAGCGACTCCGGCGTCGTGAGCAGAACGTCCGCGGGCTCCTTCACGAAGCGCCGACGCTCGCCCTGCGGGACGTCCCCGTGCCACGTGAACACCCGCCGCCCCAGGAGCCCGCACAGGGCGTCGAGGCGCGCCCGCTGGTTGTTGAGGAGCGCGCGGATCGGCGACACGTACACGAGCGAGACCGGCCGGTGATCGTCCGCGTCCATGCGCGACAGGAGCGGGAAGAAGGCCGCCTCGGTCTTGCCGCCCGCCGTCGGCGCGAGGACGACGACGTTCTCCCCGTCGAGCACCGGCGGGATGGTGATCGCCTGGACGGGGCGCAGCACCGAGAACCCGAGGCCGTTCACGATCTGGTAGCGGAGCGCCGGGGAGAGGCGCTCGAAGGCGTCTCCGCTCACGGGTCGCCCGGCGGGTCGTCAAGATCGATCCCCTCCACCGCGGCGAGCGCGCTCGCGTCGCGCACCACGCCCGCGGCGGCGGCCTCCTCGGGGCTGAGCTCCGCGTCCGCCACGGCGAGGCCAGCATCGACGCGCGGGTCGAAGTCCTCGTGGACGTCCACGCGGTCGAGCACGGCGCCGACCAGCTTCTTCAGGAAGAGGCGCGGCGCCACGCCCACCTTGCCACCGAGCGTCCCCGTGACCGTGTCGGCGATGCGCCCCAGCAGGACGTCGTCGACCTTCGCCGCGACGCGCTCGGGCTGCGACGCGGGGTACAGGTCGCGCACCCGACGTCCCACTTCCAGCATCCGCGCCCGGTCGAAGGGGAGGAGCCGCACCTGCGCGGCCCGCGGGTTGTCGAACCTCGGGTCGCCCGAGAAGTCCTCGTGGAGGCGCTGGGCGAGCGGGGCGAGGCGCTTGATCCCCTGTGGCCCTTCGAAGAACGCCGGCGTCCCCGTGAGCAGGAGGTAGAGCCCCGGGTAGCGCCCCGCCGCGATGTCGTCGATGAGCTGCCGGAGCGCGTTGAGCGAGCGCTCGCGCACGTCGCCGCGCATCCGCTGGATGGTCTCGGCCTCGTCGAGCACCAGCACCAGCCCCTTGCGCCCGCACTGCGAGAGCAGCTCCAGCACCCCGCGGAGGAAGTCCCCCGCGGTCTGGTGGTCGATCTCGCCCTTGATGCCCGCCCCCCGCTTGATCGCCGCACCGACGTTGGGCTGGCCCATCAGCCAGGCCATGAGCCCCTCGGCCACGGCGGCGTCGCCCTCGACGCGCGCCCGGTGGCACCCCCGCAGCGCGGCGGCGAAGGCCCCCTGGGCGGTGCTCACCCGCGCGAGGCGGCGCTCCAGGAGCTGCCCCGTCGCGTCGGCCACGGCGCGGACGTCGTCCTGCGCGACCGCACCGCCCGCGAGCACCTCCTCCTCCAGCGAGAAGAACCACCGCCCCACGAGGTTCTGGAAGGCGCCGGTCTCCCACTCCGCGGTGCGGAGCGACTCCATCGCGCGGCGGTACACCGTGCCCATCTGGTGGAGCGGGGTCTCGGTCTCGGAGATCTGCACCTCGGCGGCGGCGAAGCCCCGCTGCGTGGCCCGGTGCTGGAGCCAGCGGGCGAAGAAGGTCTTGCCCGTCCCGTAGTCGCCGCGGATGGCCTTGAAGACGCCGTGGCCGGCGGCGCAGCGGTCGAGCTCCTCGTCGAGGGCGACGACGTAGCGATCGAGCCCGGAGGCGAGCACCTCGACGCCGCGGCGGGGGACGGTTCCGTTGCGCAGCGCGGCGACGATCTCGCGCCGCCGGAGGAGGGAGGGACCGGGGGTCATGGCGTCTCCGGGAGGTCGAGGAGGAGTCGGAGCGTCGCGACATCGAGGCGGACGACGCCCGTCCGCTCGTCGAAGTCGAGGACGGGGTAGCCGTCGATGTTGAGGATCTCCGAGGCCGTCGGCCAGAGCCCCCGCGCCTGCCACGTGAACCGCTCGATCGCGCGGGCCAGCATGTCCGACGACATCGGCCCGCCGTGCTGCACGAGCGCGTCGACGATGGGCACCGCGAGCGTCTCCAGCGTGCGGCGGCGATCGGGCGGCAGCGCCTTGAACGACGGCGCGTCGAACACCGCGCGGCCGAGGCGCGTGCGCGGGAGGTAGTCTCCGCCGATCTTCGCCGGCGTGGGCACAGGGGCCGCGGGTGCTACGGGCGCAGTTGCGACGTTCGGCAGCGTCGGCTGGACGACGGTCGTGGGCTCCGGGGTCGCTGCTCTAGCGGGCGGCGCCTTCCACGCGAGGTCCCACCACGGAGGGAGCGGCATCGATTGGACCTCCAGCGTCCGGTCGTCGCCGTCGCCCGCGAGCCCGTCGCTCGCGACGAGCACCGTCGGCGCCACCACCTCGGCGAGCGTCGCGCCGCCGTGGAGCCCGTCGCCGCGGGTCGAGCCCATCGCATCGGTCTCGCGCGTGCGGAGCGCGAGGCGCTGGCCCTTGTGTGGCGTCCACACGCCGGCGCCCTGGAACACCAGCTCGCCGTCCACCGGGGCCACGCCCTCGTCGAGGTAGCGGCAGCGCCCTTCGCCGTCGTCGCGGCGGCTCGCGACGGAGGTGAGACGCGCCCCCGTGACGTGCCCGTGGTCGGACGCGAAGAGGATCGCCCGGCCCGACGCCCGCGCCAGCTCCAGCAGCTCGGCGAGCGGCTTGATGGTCGCGGTGTGGTAGCGCACCGCCACCTGACGGCTCCCGTGGAGCTGGTCGTCGATGGCGTTGAACACCACCCCCACCACCCGCTTCTTCGAGCGGACCGACGCGCGGAGTTCCTCCGAAACGTGCGGGGTGTCGTGCTCCAGGTGGAGCTTCGGGACGTCGTCGGTCACCGCGCGGAGGCGCGCGTGTTTGGAGAAGCGGACGGGATCGTTTCCGGTGTCGGGGCGGTCGCCCGGAGAAGGGACCTCGCCCGCGAAGAAGGCGGCCCGGCTCACCTTCGTGATCGTCGGGAGCGCGGCGATCACCGGCGCCACGAAGGACGATGCGGAGTTGCACGTCGGCTGCCAGCGGAGCACCCCGTGGCGGTGCCGCGCATCGAGGTCCTGGAGGAGCTCGGTCACGTTGGCCCACGACGCCCCATCGAGCAGCACCACCAGCAGCTTCCGCCGCTCGCCCCCTTCGAGGAAGCTCGCCCCGAACGCGTCGAGCGCCCGCTCGATGGGGACCATGTGCTCGCCGCGTCGGCCCGCCTCCACCCAGCGCTGGAGCGAGGCGGCGAAGCGGGCGTCGTCCTCGTCGCGGAGCGCGTCGGCGTCGGCCTCCACGGCCACGCAGGCGCGCCCGAAGGCCCCGTCGTCGCTCCCCCGCACGTCGCGCCGCGCGAGGTCGACGAAACCCCCGTGCTTGACGTAGTCCCGCGCGAGTTCGACGGCCATCTGCCACGGGGGCCCCGACGTCTGGACGTGGGTGAAGTCGGGCCGGGCGCTCCGCCACGCGACGAGGCGGAGGGCTGCCCGCGCCCGGTCGACCACGGCGGACCGCGCGTCGGCGTTGCGGTGCGCGCGGAGCCGTTCGAAGGGGACCAGCGCGGCGGCGTAGCGCTCGGGCGACGGGGCCGCGCGGCACGCGTCGAGGGCCTCGGCGAAGCGCTGGAGCGACGCGTCCCACGCGAGGGACAGGGAGGTGCTCGCCGCGAGGGCCTCCCGCACCGACGGCTCCACTTCGAACTTCGTCACGATCGCGTCGGCGTCGCGCAGCAGGAGGTCGAGCGTCCGCCCGTGCGAGACCCGCAGCCCATCGCGGAGCCCGCCCTCGACGGCGGCCCAGCGGGCGAGTCCCGCGGTGTCGCCCCCGATGGCCTGCCCGAGCCGCGACGAGAGATCGTTGAGCCACCCCCGCGCTTGCATCCGCACGATGGGATCCGTCCCCAGGCGGGCGGCGAGCGGGCCGAGCGCGAAGGTGAGGGCCGCGACGGGGCGCCCGAGGCTCTCCTCCCACAGCGCCCAGAGCGTCGGCGCGATCGGGTCGACCGTCCGCGCGAGCCACCCGTCGAACACCGGCCGCAGCTCCGGGTTGTCGCGCAGCCAGGCGATCCAGCGCGGCGCGGGGGAGGCGATGGCGAGGTGTTCGAGGAGGCGGCGGAGGGTGAAGGCCACGTCGCGGGGGAGGCCGCAGCGCGATGCGAGGAGGAGGCGCCACGCGAGGTCGAGGTCGAGCGACGACGCCCCCGACGGCGACGCGGGCCGCGCCTCGTCGACCAGCAGCGCCTCGCAGAGCGCGCGCAGCCGCTGCACGTCGGGATGCACGTGGCGGACGCCGAGGTGCCGCCGCAGCCGCGACTCCGACGACACCACGCACACCTCGCCGCGCGCGAGGCGGGCCGCGAGGTCGAGCGGCAGCGGCGCGGCCTCGTAGCTCACCAGCGCGAGGAGGGGCTCCGTACGCGGCGCCACCAGCGCCCGCCGCAGCTCCAGCTCCGAGCGGACCAGCACCACCCGGTAGAGCGCCGCCCCGTCGTGGAGCGTCGCCCGCACCGCCGCCACGTCGGCGCTCCCATAGAAGGCCGTGTCGCGGGTGCGCCGCGGGCTCCGGTGGATGTGCTCGAGCTCGGCGACGAGGTCGGCCTCCCCGAGCGTCGGAATCTCCGTCGGCATCGCTCAGCTCCCCGCGGGCTTGAACACGCGCCACTCGAACGCGAGCTCCACGGTGGCCCCCTCGCCCGCATCGTCGAGCGCCTTCTTCATGCGGGCGACCTCGTGGAAGATCTCCTCGCGCGTCACGGTCCCGCCGCGGTCGACGAGCGCCGCGCCGGGGGGCGCCTGCGGCTTCGGCGTCGACACCTGCTGCACGGGCTTCTCCGGCGGCGTCTGCGCCCGCTGGAGCCCCTGGTAGCGCACCGCGAGGTCCTCCACGGCGCGCCCGAGCGCGACGTTGAGCTCGTCGCCCGCGAGGGCGGCGCGCAGCTCGTCGCGGAGGGCGATCGCCTCGGGGCGGGTGTCACCCGTGAGCCCGCTCAGGCCCTGGAGGAAGTAGGTCTTCTCCAGCGCCGCGAGGGCGGTGGTGGCGCCACGGAGGTGCGCCGCGAGCGCCGTCTCGCTCGTCCGCGGGGCGAAGCCCGCGAGGGCCTCGACGAGGGCCACCGGGTCGGCCGTGGTCAGCACGCGGAGCAGCGTCGCGGCGCTCTCGGCGGTGTCACGCCGCGCCGTCCCGGGCGCCGCCCCCAGCGCCTCCCAACGGAGGAGCGCGCCGGCCACGCGCTCGGCGCCGTCCTTCACGGCGGCCACGCGGCGGGCCTCGCAGGCGTCGGCGAAGCGGCGGAGCGAGCGGCCTGAGCAGGTGCGGAGGCCCTCGCGGTTCATCCCGAAGAGGGTCCCCATGCGGGCGAGGGCGTCGGTCCACGCGACCGCGTTGGGGAGGCGCGGGCGCACCAGCGTGAGCTCGGGGTCGAGGCGGCCGAGGGCGGGGGTCTCGGCGAGGGCCCGGTCGTCGCGGTAGAGCTCGCGCCCCGTGAGGGCGGCCCACGCGAGGACGCAGAAGTCCGCCAACTCGGGGGTGAGGCCCATCTGCCCCTCGGGGTCGTACGCGGCCCGCACCTGGGCCACCGTCGGGGCCTCGTGGCCCTTGTCGCGCAGGCGGTTCTCCACCTGCTGGGCGCCGTCCATGCGCACCGTGGCGGTGCTCTCGTTGACCAGGAGGAAGGCCATCAGCGAGGCGACCTCGAAGACCTTCGCGTCGGCCCGGTCGAAGGCCACGCGCTGGTTGTCGGCGAGGGCCACCTCCTGCACCTTCCGCAGCGCGTCCTCCAGGCGGCGCCGCGAGACGCCAGCCTCGTCGGCGAAGTGCGGGTGCCGCGGGTAGCGCTTCTCCAGCAGCACCCGCACCACCCGCACGAGCGCGGGGCCGAGCTGCGTCTCGGTGGGCAGGGGCATCCCCGTCTCGGGGACGAAGAGGTGGAAGTGGCGGTCGACGCGGCGGCTCTCGTCGAGGCTCTCGGCGTCGCGCGTGCGGATGCCGTAGGCCATGTCGAGCGCGTCCCGCAGGCGGTTGCGCTTCTGGTTGCGGAGCGCTTCGAGCTCGGCCTCGGCCTCGCGGCGGACGTCGGGGCGGAGGTCCTTGAGGTGGCGCTCGCGGTTCTCGTCGCTGAGCACCCGTTCGAGCACCACCAGCTCGCCGAGCTCGCGCTGCAGCCGGTCGGAGAAGAAGCTCGGGAGCCACACCGCCGTCGTGGCCTCCAGGCCCTTGTCCTTGAGCTCGATGACGTGGCGCTCGTCCTCCTGCGGCGTGTGGCTCGGGTCGTCGAAGGGGAAGTCGACCACCACCTTGAAGTCGTACCCGTGCGCCACCGCGAACTGCGAGCGGTCCATCTCCCGCACGTTGCCGTAGTGGACCATCCCCTTGCGCGAGAAGCCCCGCCACTCCACCGCGTAGTCGACCGGCGAGCCCTCCACCCGCTCGAAGCCCAGGGCCTTGAAGAGCATCTCGCGCAGGAGCGCCTTGCGCCCCCCCTGCGTGTCGTAGCTCCGCGCCCCGTCGAGGATCGGGCGGATGTCAGGGCCGTCGATGATGGCGATCACCCGCGGGTCGGGCTCCTCGCTCACGCGCAGCTTGCCCACCTGGCCCGCGTACCGGCGGAGGCGCACCACCGCCTGCTGCGCGGCCGTCCCCGGCACCACCTCGCGAAGCGTCCCGTGGTTGAGCTGGACGAGCCGCGACACGGTCATGTTGCGCAGCACCGCCACCTCGGGGACGAGCGACGCCAGGATGGCCGTCTTCACCAGCCGGTTGTCCGCCCGGCACTGCGACTGGGCGCAGTTGGAGCACCCGATCTCCGGGCGGTGGTCCTCGCGCAGGCGCTGGCACTTGTCCGGGTGCGCGGTCTCGTGCTGCGCCTGGATCACCGGGAGGAGCTCGTCCCGGTAGAGCCGCCGCGCGGCCTGCCAGCGGGCGCGCATCGCGCCGTCCATCGGCTCCTCACCGCCCGCGAGCACGTCGTAGAGGTCACCCACGGGGACGATGCGGCCAAACTGGTAGTCCTCCAGGTGGCCGAGGAGCAGCTGGTGAAGGATCTTGAGCGCCGTCCGGTCGCGCTGCAGGAAGGAGCTCATCGCGACCAGCGCCTCGACCAGGGCTGGGGAAAAAGGGTGGAGGTCGCGCAGGGCCTTCTCGTCGCCGTTCTCCCCGAGGAGCGTCCCTTTCTCGACGGGGTTGAGCTTGCGCAGGAGGTCGCGGAAGCCCTGGTCGATCCGCTCCTTCGCGGCCTCGTCGCGGGGACGCACCACGCGCTTGCGGATGATCGCCGGGAGGTTTCGATCTTCGAGCTTGATGGTCTCGAAGCGCCCCTCCCAGAACTTCAGCGTGTCGGTGAGGAGCTGCGCGTCGGCCCCCACAAACTGGTGCCCCACGAGCTCGGCGATGTCGCGCTGGCGCGCGGCGAAGCCCACCAGGGCGATGGGGCGGCGGAGGTCTTGCGCCTCCACCAGCTTGGCGAGCTTCTGCACCTCGGCGTTGAGCCGGTTGCGGTCGCCCGCGAGGCTCGTCAGCCACAGGATGAGCTCGTCGAAGAACACCACCACCCCCTGGTAGCCCAGCGCGTGTGCGTGGCGGCTCATCACCGCGAAGCCCTTGTCCGCGTCGACCCAGCGGTTCTCCTGCGCGGCGAAGGCCGGGAGCCACGTGCGGACGAGCGCGTCGAAGAGCTCCCCCCGCTCCTTCTCTACGTCGCCCTGGCGGACGGCGTCGAAGCGGGCGACCCCCCAGCGCCCTTCGGCCGCGAACTCGCCCCAGTCGTCGCCCGCGTCGGCGTCGCCGTTGAGGCGCGCGAAGAAGCGCGCGTCGCCCACCTGCTGGCGCAGCGCCTCGGCGTTGTCGAAGAGCTCGCGGTCGGCGAAGAGCGGGGGCACGGGGGCCTTCGGGTGCTGCGCCCGCACCGCGTCGACGAAGGCGCGGAAGAGCTGCGCCTCCAAGGTCTCCGCCCCCGTCATGTGGAGGTGGAGCCGTAGGAGCTTCGTCTCCGCCACCCACGGGTGCTTCGGCCGCAAGGGGTGGATCTCCTCCACCGCCCAGGCGCCCGCGTCGTTGGCGAGCAGCAGCGAGAGGACGGCCATGAAATGGCTCTTGCCCGAGCCGAAGGAGCCGTGGACGTAGGTGGCCCGGCTCCCGTGGCTCTGCACCGCGCCGCGCACCAGATCGAGCGCGTGCTCGAGCGCGTGGACGATGCCCGGCGTGACGGCGTAGTCGCGCAGGAGCGCCTCGGGCCGCGTCACCGCGTCGGTGAGCTTGACGACGAAGGAGGTCTTGGAGGCCTCGCGGGGGATGTCGAGGAGTTCGCGGAGGGCGGTGCTCATGGGCGCCGCGATGCTACCCGAAGGGCTCCCGCACCGTGGCGGAAGTTTGTCGGGGCACCTTCTTCAGGGCGAGCCGATGCAGCCGGAGGCCACGCGCCCGCAGCGCGCCGCCCCGCCGTGCAGCGGCGCGACGCAGCGCTCCCCCGTGGGGCACGCCTCGTCGGCACGGCAGGGCGCGTGCTCGACCCGCCCGCCGCAGCCGAGGTGCGCGCGGATGCAGGCGTCGAAAGACCCGTACAGCGCGACCGCGTCGCGCCCTTCGACCCGGCACCCGTGGAGCGCCACGCAGGCCGAGCCGTCCCACGCCACGCCGAGGACGTCCGGGTCGTCGCAGCGCCCGGTGACGCACACGCGCTGCGCCGCGCAAGCCGCCGCGCCTGCGTCGCCCGCGTCGCCGCCGTCGCCCGCGTCGCCGCCGTCGCCCGCGTCTTCCACCTCACCCCCGTCCACCCCGGCGTCGCACGCGCGCTGGCGCCCCAGCTCGGCGAAGGTCCGGGCGCCCCCCGGCGCGCAGAGCCCGAGGCGCGAAGGCCGGCCGCCCGGCGCGCAGACGCAGGTCGACCCGGCCGGGCAGTCGTCGTCGAAATCGCAGGGCATCGTGCACGCGCTCACCGCGCACCCCCCCGCTGGCGCCACGAGGCAGCGCGCGCACTGCGCCCCCTCCACCACCTGGGCGTACGAGACCGCGCCCCGCGCGATGGGCGGGCCGCAGGGCTCCCCGTAGGCCGTGAGCCCCGACGGGCGCGGCGCGCGCACGCAGCGGCCCGCGGCGACGTCGCAGCGGAGCCGGAAGGCGATGTCGATCCCCGACGGGCGGCAGTCGTCGTCCTGCGCGCAGGGGCTCCCCTCGGCCTTCAACGCGCCCGACCCGCAGAGCACGCGGCGCACGAGGCGGGCGTCGCCCTCGCGATCGCTCACGCTGTCGAGGCCCAGGGCGCAGGCCTGGTAGCGCGTGGGCCCGGCGCAGCTGAGCGGGCCGTCGCAGCGCCAGGTGGCGCTCGTGCAGTTCGGCCGGCCGCCCGGGAAGGTCCCGAAGTAGGCGCAGGGGATGGGCGTGGTGCGGTTGTGTGCGAAGTAGCCGTTGCCGCAGCGCCACGGCGGGCCGAAGCAATCGTAGTGGCAGCCGGGTTGGTCCTTCGGGTTGACGTAGAGGTCCGTGGTGGGCGCGTCATCGCTCGCGTCCGCCGCCACCAGGGGCGCCTCGCACGCGCTCAGCCCCGCAACGAGGAGCCACCACCCACCGCGGAACGGCGCACGCTGACACAACTCCCCTGCACTTCGTGGCATGCGGAGCCTACGAGCAAGACGCACGCCGCGTCGCGGCCTTCGAAAAAATGAACCCGGCGCGTCACGAACGGTGAGGCGCCGGGTTCTACCCACCCGCTGTCCCTGTTGTGAGCGGCGCGTCGGCTCGTCACCGCCGCGACCGCTCCCGTGCAGTGGCCTCTCCCCGGGATCGGGGAGGGCGTCGCCCGGCGTCCGGCAGCGCACCTCGCGGTGGGCCGTTCGAAGGCCGTCGCCGTCCCGAAGGGCGGCGGTGGGCGACCTCACGACGTCGTCAGCGTCACGTTCGAAGCCGTAGAGGATTTGTGGCTACGAGCTCCTTTGGTGGGGGGGAAAACACTTCTACTCCGACGCGACGATCCGCACCACGCCTTCCAACGCGTGGCCGTGCTCCACCAGCGCCTTGCGGAGCAGGAACGGGAGCGCGGCGTCGTCCCGCGGGTCGTGGACGGTGCCCGCATCGCCCAGGTACGCGTCGCAGAACGCGAGGAGGGCGGCGGCGTCCATCGGCCCGCGCAGCGTCGCGACCCAGCGGGCCGAGTCGTCGGGGTTATCGACTTCGAAGGTGCCCTGCTCACCGAGCACCACGCGCGCCCACGGCTCGTCGTTCCAGGGCTTTCGAACGTGCGCCCACTGCATCGCCGCGACGCCCACCAGGGTACGACGCTGCATCTGCACCAGCAGCAGCCGGTCGCGCGAGAGCTGATGCACGCACCAGCGCGCGATCGGCACGGGCGTCGGGACCCACTCCTTGCCGCGGGGAGAGCCGCGGTACTTCACGAAGCTGTAGCGGAACACCACCGGCCCCTCGACCACCGTCACGCGTTCGGGGTAGCGCGCGGCTTCGTGCGCCTCCCGCTCACACCGCGCCAGCAGCCCGAGGTCAAACCCGAAGAACTCGTTCGAGTAGCGGAGCGCCAACCAGCGCGCGGGAATCTTCGCGAGCACCTCCGCGACGCGAGCGTCGACCTCGGCTACCTCCGCTTCGAGTGCCTCGACGCTACGAGGCTCGTCCGGAACCTCGTCGACCTCATCCGCACAGGGGGCGAGGTTGGCGTCCAACCCCGCGATCGCCGTTTGTCGCTCCCTTCGCGCGAGTTTGCGCTGGAGCCCGAGCAGCTCGCGCCCCCGCTCCGTCTCCTCCCACGGCCCCGCCACCGGCGCCTCGTCCCGCACGAGGTACACGCGCGAGGTCGTGCGGGGCCTCGCGCGCATGACGCTGGTACACCGAGGTGGGCGCTGGGCGGTCTGTATGGATCGGACGAAGCCCTCGTGATTTCGTGCGATTTTTCGCTCGTTCGCAACGCGCGGCGAAGATTTTCGACAGACCTCTGCATCCCTGTCAGCCGCGTGCAATTCGGCTGGCACCTCCTCGCCCGAGCGAGGATACTCTCCGCCAGCATCGATCGTCTGGGGAACGATCCATCACCCTCCAGCCCTGTTGTTTGCACCTGCATGACGCTCCAACAACACGACTACGCGCTCGTCCTCTACGCGAACCTCGACCACGCTCTGCGGGTAATCGGGTCGATCGACGACGAGTCCGTCGACCTCGTCGCCGCCCGCGGGCACGTCGGCCGGGCACTGCAGGCCCTCTACCGAGCGTTCTCCGCCGGGGCCGAGATCGCAGCCTTCGACGCCCAGGTCGGCGAGGCCGTCTCCGGCTGCCGCGAGGCGCTCGCGGTGCTTCAACAAAAGCCCACCGACCATGAGCCCGTGCTCCTCCTGCAGGAGACCCTCGCCCGCTGCCTCGGGATCCTCTCGTACAAAGTCATCGTTCCGCCGCGGCCCTCGCAGTTCGACATCCCGTCCGAGGCCGGCGCCGACGCCCCCCCCGTCGTCCTCGCCACCCGCGAGGAGCCCACCCTCGTGACGATGGAGCGCAAGGCGATCCTCCCCTCGGTGGTGTTGCTGGAGAGGCCGCCGCCCGCGCTCGCTCCCGTCGTCGTCGACGAGTCCGTCGAGCCCGACGACACGACGCTCGAAGCGCTCGCCGCGCAGGCCGAGGCGATGCTCCAACGGATCCACGGCTCGCCTGGCGCACCCGGGAGGCGCGCCGAGAAGCCTCCGCCGGCGCCCACCGCGATGGAGCTCGACGGGGCGCTCTATGGCGAGCAGCTCTCCGAGGAGTCGCTCCTCCGCAGGCGGGCGGCCGACTTTTTTGAAGACCTGTCGATGATGGGGATCATGCGCACGCCCGACGAGGGCGAGGTTTGGACCGAGATGCTCGACGTCGAGCGCCGGCTGCTCGCGCGCATCGACGCGCTCCTCGCGTGCGGGCCCGACGCGTGGAGCGTGGCGGTCGGCGCGATGGAGGAGGCCGCGCTCGAAGACCCTGACTACGTCTGGGGCGCCATGATGCTCTATGGGTCGGTGGGCGGGGACGACACCTTCGACCAGCTCCTGCGCGTCGTGTCGGAGGTCGACCTCGGCGACGAGGAGATGCGCGCGCGGGTCGCGGACGCGTGGTCGTTCGTCCCGCACCCGCGGGCCGAGGCGGAGCTGCTGCGCTGGCTGCGCTCGTCGCACGCGGAGCGCGTGCTCGTGGCCCTCCACGCGCTGGGCCGGCGCCGGGTCCTCTCCGTCGACGAAGCGCTCGGGTTCGCGGCGGAGCAGGCCGACCCCCGCGTCGCGCGGGAGGCCCTCCTGGCGCTCGCGCTCGCGGCCGGCCGGGTGGAGCCCTTCCGTCTGGTCGACCCGCTGTCGCGCCGGGCGCCCGAGGTGCTCGACGCGGCGATGGAGGCCGCCCTGGCGCACGGCGTCCCGCACGGGGTCGTGCGCGCGCGGGAGCTCGTCGCGTCCGACGCCGCGGACGGGACCCGCGCCGCCCTCTGGCTCGCGCTCGGCGGCGACGAGCGCGATTTCGACGCGCTCCTGCGCAGCGCCGCGTCCTCCGATGCCCCCGTGGGCCTCGAGGCGATCGGGTGGTACGGCCACCTCGGCGCCGTGGACTTCCTCATCGGGCGGCTCCGCGGCGGCGCGGACGACGCGGTCCGCGCGCTCCAGCGCATCACCGCGGCGAACCTCACCGACGACGACCCGGCGCCCGACTACGCCGACGCGCCGAAGCCCTTCGAACGCGCCGCGCCCCCCACCTACCAGCCCGAGCCCTCCCTGGACGCCGACGTGTGGGCCGCGTGGTGGGCGCGCTGGAGGCACCTCGCCGACCCGTCGCGGCGCCACCGCTTCGGGCACCCGTGCGGGCTCCGCGACCTCCTCTGGGAGCTCCGCGAGGGCTGGAGCGCCCCGGCCTCACGGAGGCTCGTCGCGATGGAGGCGTCCTCGCGGACGACGTGTCGGGTCCCGCTCGACCCGAGGGACTTCGTGCCGAGGCAGGCGCACCTGATCCGCGGCGTCGCGCCGATCCTCGACGCGCGCGCGCACCGCTGGACCGACGGCCGTTGGACCTGCGAGGGCGCGGCGTGAAGCCCCCGTCGCTCAACCTGCAGACCTCCGCCGCCGTCGCCCTGCAGCCGCAGGTGGGCCTCGGCGGCGAGGTGCTCCAGGTCGTGATGATCAAGCAGCGGTACGCGTTCGAAGCCGGCGCGGTGTGGCCCGTGCCCGGCGCGGAGGTGCTGCTCGTCGACAAGCTCTGGAGCGACGACCCCGCCGGGAGCATCAAGGTCCCGGGCGACCTCTCGCTCGCGAAGCCGGGCACCGACGTGGTGGTGGTGGGGAGCGCGATGAGCCCGGGCGGCGTCCCCGTCGCGGCGCTCGACGTCGAGGTGCGGGTCGGGGCGCTCCGCAAGGCGCTGCGGGTGTTCGGCCGGCGCGTGTGGTTCGACGGAGCCGTCGGCCTCGAGCTGAGCCCGGCGCAGCCCTTCGTGTCCCAGAGCCTCCGGTGGGAGGACGCCTGGGGCGGGAGCGAGTCGCGCGACGGGGCGTCCGCGCACGACCCGCGCAACCCCTTCGGGCGCGGCGTGGCGATCGACCCGTCGTCGCTGCGACACCGCGAGGGGCCCAGCGTCGAAGACCCCGCCGACCTGATCATGCACCACGCCTCCAACCCCCACCCCGCGGGCGTCGCGGCCGTGTCCCCCATGGTGCCCCCGCGCAGCCAGCGCGCGGGCACCATGAACCAACGCTGGCTCGACGAGCGCTTCCCCCTGCGCCCGTCGGACTTCGACCCGCGCTTCTTCCAGTGCGCGGTGCCCGAGCTCACCTCGCCCGCGCCGCTGACGGGCGGCGAGGCGGTGTCGCTGGTGGGCCTGCACCCGACCGGGGAGCAGGTGTTTCGCCTCCCGCGCCGCGCGTTCTTCGTCGGCGCCGAGGTCGACGGGGCCGCCGCCGAGCACCCGCCCCGGCTCGACACCGTGGTGATCCACCCCAACGACCTCTTCCTCGACCTCACGTGGCGCTCGGTCATCCCGACCCCGCGGCCGGAGCGCCGGCTCCGCGCGGTGTTCGTCTACGACAAGGAGCGCGTCGCGTGAGCGCCGACGTGACCCACTGGGACGACGCGGGCGACGCGCCCGTGCTCGCCTCGCCCGCGGCGTGCAACGGCCTCGGGCTCAACGCGTGGCAGACGTGGGCCTTCTGGCGCGCGGGGCTGTCGCCCTTCGTCGAGAGCCCCTTCCGCTGCCCCAACGGGCGGCGCGCGACGATGGTGCCCTGCCAGACGCTCTCGCTGCGCGCCGTCGGGGCGCAGCGCCTCCTCGCGCTGCTCGAGCGGCCGCTCCACACCCTCTCCGAGGCGCTGCGGCTCGTCGGCAGGGACGCCCGCGTGCTCCTCGCGCTCGGCATCGGCGACCGCTTCGCCGAGGGCGGGCCGGCCGTGTTCGCCGCGCAGCACCAACACCTCCAGGCCGCCCTCTCCCGCTGGGTCGGCGAGCGCTTCGACCACGGGATGCTCATGCTCGTCCCCCACGGCAACGCCGCCTTCGCGACGGTGTGCCTCCACGCCGGGCGCTACCTCTCCGCGGGGCAGGTCGACGTGGCCGTCGTCGGCGCCGTCGACTCCGCCTGGGACCCCCCGGCCGTCGACGCGCTACTCGACCACGGGCGCCTCTTCGACCTCGAGGACCTCGACAGCTGCATCCCCGGCGAGGGCGCCGCGGCCTTCGTGATGGCCTCACCGCGCGCCGCGCGCCGCTACGGCCTCGCGCCCGTCGCGCGGCTGGAGTCCGCCGCGTGCGCGGTGGAGCCGGCCTCGATGCTCACCGACGAGCCCTGCGCGGGCGACGGCCTCGCCCACGCGATGCGCGCCGTCACCGCGCACCTCAAGGCCCGGCGGAGCGTGGTCCCGTGGATCCTCGGGGACGTGACCAACGAGCGCTACCGGACGCACGAGTGGGGCCTCGCGATGCCGCGCGCGCTCGCCGGCGGCGGGCTCGACACAGGCGGCCGCGACCACCGCGCGCTCTACACCGACGACCTCGCCGTGGACTTCCTCCCGGAGTGCTTCGGCGACCTGGGCGCGGCCACGATGGCGACCGCGTGCGTGATCGCGGCGGAGGCCTTCGTGCGGGGCGACCCCGCCGTCGACGGGTGCCTCGCCGTGGGGAGCGCGGTGTCCCTCATGCGCGGCGCGGTCATGCTGCGCCCCTGCGACGACGCGGCGGGAGGCTGAGCGATGCCGATCCGGTGCGTGCTCCAACAGCAGACGCTCGGCGACCGGCTCCCGGTGGTCCGCCTCGACGCGCGCGAGGGGCTCTCGGAGCTGTTCGAGGTGGACGCGTGGTTCTTCCACGAGTCGCCCGACGTCGCCGTCGAGGACGTGATCTGGCAGGAGGCCCTGGTGGAGGCCTGGGAGGACGACCGCCGCGCCGCGGGCCTCGACGACGGGACCGCCCTCTTCCACGGCGTCGTCGAGGAGGCCGCCTACCTCCGGCCGCACCGCAACGGGCACCTCTACCGGGTGGTGCTGCGCCCCACGGTGCACGGCCTCGCGTGGCGGGTCCGCAGCCGGATCTTCCAGGACGCCGACGTGCCCGACATCGTCGAGCGCGTGCTGCGCGAGGCGGGCGTCCCCGCGGAGCGCGTCGCGCGCGGGCTCCCGGCGTACCCCCCGAGGGAGTACTGCACCCAGTGGAAGGAGAGCGAGCTCGCGTTCGTGACGCGGCTCCTGGAGGAGGAGGGCTGCTTCTTCTGGTTCGAGCACGGCGACGGCGGGCACGTGCTCCACCTCGACGACGACGCCGCGGTCTTCGCGCCGCTGGAGGGGGATCCCTCGATCCCCGTGGTGCGCAACCGGAGCGACGCCGTCGACGCCGAGTACGCCTGGGGCGTCCGCGCGCGCGCCACCTTCACCCACGACCGCGTCACCGCCCGCGACTGGAACTGGGAGACCCCGACGCAGACCCCCGAGGCCTCCGTCACCGCCCGCGACGCCGCCCCCTCCGAGCGCTACGACTTCCCGGGCTACGTCGCGACGAGCGCGCGCGCAAAGGTGCGCGCGACCCGCGCGCTGGAGGCCGAGCGCCTGCGGGCCCGCACGCTCACGGGCTCGACGACGTCGCGGCGCCTGCGCCCGGGGCGGCGCTTCCACCTCCACGGGGCGGCCTTCGGCCTGTCCGAGCAGGGCTACCTGATGATCCGCGCGGAGCACAGGTTCCGGCACCCCGACCTCGAGGGGCAGGAGGGCGCCGACGCCGTGTGGACGACGTCGTTCGAGGCGATCCCGGGGGCGGCCCCGTTCCGCCCGCCGCGGGTGACGCCGCGGCCGCGGGTGCACGGGCTGGAGAGCGCCGTGGTGACCTCGCGCGGGGGCGAGGAGGTGTGGGTCGACCGCTACGGCCGCGTGAAGGTGCACTTCTACTGGGACCGCGAGGGCCCCGTGGACGACACCGCGTCGTGTTGGATCCGCGTCCAGCAGCTCAACACCGCGGCGACGATGGCGCTCCCGCGCGTGGGCTGGGAGGTCGACGTGGGCTTCCTGTACGGCGACCCCGACCGGCCCGTGGTGCTCCAGAAGCTCTACAACAACGAGACCATGCCCCCCTACGAGCTCCCGGCCAGCCTCTCGCGTGCGGCGCTCCAGAGCGCGTCGAGCCCCGGCGGCGGCGGGACCAACGAGCTCAGGATGGAGGACGGCGACGGCGGGATGGAGCTCTTCGTCCACGCGCAGCGCGACATGGCCACGACCGTCAACCACCACCGCGGGTCGACGGTGGTCGTCGACGCGATGACCCAGGTGGGCGTCGACGCCGACGCCTCGGTGACGGGCGACGAGTCGGTGACCGTCGGGGGCGACATGAGCCTGAGCGTGACGGGGCTCCTGAGCCGCGAGACGCTGGGGGCCCTCTCCGTCACCGTCGGCGGGCTCGACGACATCAAGGTGAAGTCACTCCACACCACGGGCGTCGTCGGCGACCGCACGGAGACCATCGGCGGGCTCATGAGCGTGATCGCGCAGAAGGTCTCCGAGCGCTTCGGGGCCGCGCACTCCCGCTCAGTCGGCGGCGTGCAGCTCCTCACCGCGGGCGACGCGATCTCGACCACCACGGCGGGCACCTACACCGAGCTCGTCGGCGGCGCGCGGGTCATCGCCGCCAAGGGGTCGGTCTCGGAGAACGTCGCCGCCGCGAAGGCCCTCACCACGGGCTTCGCGAGCCTCAAGGCCGGGACGGACGTGCAGATCACCTCCCAGGGGGCGCGCGCGACGACGGCGGGCGGGCCCGTGGTGATCCAATGCGGCGGCGACCTCGCGATCTCGGGCGCGTCGGTGCAGTTCACCTGCGGCTCGCTCACCCTCGACGCGGGCGGGAAGATCAAGGCCACGCCGGGGTCGGTGAAGCTCGACGCCGGGGCGGTGGACGGCGACGCGGCCTCCGTCGATATCCGGGGGAGCATCACCCTCCGATGAGCGCGCGCGGGAGCGATGACCATGCCTGAGACCCTCGAGCCGATCGTCGCGGAGCTCGTCGTCGACGGGGCGGACGAGGCGGCCGCCTGGCGCGTGCTGCGCTTCGACTACCGGGAGGCCCTCTCCGAGGTCACCGCGGCGACGGTGGTGGCCGTCTCCCTCGGCCCCGTCGACCCCGCGTCGCTCCTCGGCAAGCGCGCGTACGTGCAGCTCCCGGTCACGGGCGCCGGCGCGTGGCGGCGCTTCCACGGGGTCGTCTCCCAGGCGGCCGTGACGCACGCGTCGTTCGACCGCTGCGTCGTCGAGCTCGCTCTCGCGCACCCGCTCTGGCCCCTCGGCCTCGGCGAGGACCACCGGATCTTCCAGGACCTCGAGCCCGCCGCGATCGTCCGGCGGGTGCTCCGCGGCGCGGGCCTCGACGACGCCCTCTTCGTCTGGGACCTCCGCGCGGCCGACGAGCCCCTCCCCTACGTCACCCAGCGCGGCGAGAGCGACCTGGCGTTCATCGCCCGCCTGCTGGCCGCCGAGGGGATCGCCTTCGCGCTCGTGCACGACGACGCGCCGAGGGTGCTCTTCTTCGACGACAACGCCGCGACGCAGCCCGTGGCCGTGGACGACGTGCTCCCCTGGCGCGCGACCGCGGAGCTCGGCGCGCGCCGGCTCATCCACGCGTCCGAGGCGCGGGCCGCGGCGTCCGACGCCGCGATGCTGCGGGACTACGCCCACGACCGCGCGTCGTACGACCTCTCCCAGCGCCGCGCCGCCGACCGGGCCACCGGGCGCGAGGTGTACGTGCACCCCGGGCGGTTTCAGGACGACCCCCGCGGGCGGCGCCTCACGCGGCGCACCCTCGAGGGCCTCCAGCGCAGGGCGCACACGATCGTCGGCGGGAGCGACGCGCCGACGCTCTCGGCGGGGCGCCGGGTCACGCTCGACGGCCACCCCCGCGCCTCGATCAACGCCGAGCTCCTGCTGGTCGCGGTGCAGCACACCTACCGCGCGGGCGACGGCGCGGAGGGCGCCGCGGCGCGGTACGAGAACCGCTTCGAAGCGATCCCCCAAGCGCGGGCGTTTCGGCCCGACGCGCGCCCCGCGGCGCCCGACCACCGCGGGGTCGAGGTGGCCACCGTCGCGGGCGACGCCGGCGAGGAGCTCCACGGCGACGCCAGGGGGCGCGTGAAGGTGCGCTTCCCGTGGGACCGCTCGGGCGTCACGGACGCCACGAGCTCGACGTGGCTGCGCGTGGGGCAGATCCCGATGCCCGGGCCCATGATCATCCCGCGCGTGGGCTTCGAGGTGATCGTCGGCCACGAGCTCGGCGACTTCGACCGCCCCGTGGTCACGGGCCACCTCTACAACGGGGCCGCCCCGCCCCCCTACGGCCTCCCCGCGGGGGCCACCGTCAGCACGCTCCAGACGGCGACCACGGCGGGGGGGCCCGGCGCCAACGAGCTCCGCTTCGAGGACGCGGCCGGCGCGGAGGAGATGTACGCCCACGCGTCGCGCGATTTCACCTGCTCGGTCGAGCACGACGCCAGCACCCGCGTCGCGGTGGACGAGCGCTGCCACACGGGCGGCAACCGCACCTGCCGGGTGGGGGCCAACGCCACCGAGCGGGTCACCGGGAGCCGGACCCTCGCGGTGGGCGGCAACCTGAGCGTGAGCGTCGAGGGCAACGCCAACGAGGGGGTGCAGGGGGCGACGGCGGTGACCGTGGCGAGCCGCAGCGAGAAGGTGGGCGGCGACCTCGCCGAGACGGTGCAGGGGAGCTTGAAGCGCACCGTCGGCGGGCTCCAGTCGGTGCTCGGGATCGGCGGGATCCAGCGCGACATCCAGGGGAGCTCGTCGACGAGCGTGGGGGGCGCGTGGATCGACACGAGCGCGGCGAGCGTCGCCACGCAGTGCAAGCAACGGCTGGAGACCGTCGGGGCGCTGAAGCTGATCCGCACGAAGACCTTCTCGGCGTCGGCGGGGGAGGCCCACGCGCTCACCTGCGCGAGCCTGAGCGTCAAGTGCGGGGGCAACCGCGTCGACTCGGCGGACGGGCCGCTGGTGCTGACCGCGAGCGGCGGGCTCAGCGCGAAGGCCGCCAACATCACCATCAGCGGGAAGACGCGCGTGGTCTTCAAGGTCGGCGGCACCACCATCGAGGTGAAGCCTTCGAAGGTCACCATCAAGTCGTCGACCGTCGACCTGACCAACGCCGACGTGATCTCCTCCAAGTCGTCGCACAGGCAGAACTCATGAGGCAGGGGCGATGACCGACGAGGCACCGACGCGGAGGCTCCAGGCGCGCTGGGAGGCGCGCGGCGTCACGGGCGAGACGCGGGCGCTGGAGGCGCGCGGCGACGAAGGCCTCTCGCGGCCCTTCGTGTGGGAGGTGGCCTTCGAGGCCGGCGCCGTCTCGCCCGACGAGGCCGTCGGCGGGGAGGCATGGCTCGCGGTCACCGACGACCTCGGCGCCGCGCGGTACGTCGTCGGGAGCGTCGAGTCGATCGACGTGGAGCTCGCGCCGAGCGACGGCGTCCACGACGTGGTGCGGGCGAGGGCGCGGGTGGTGCCGGAGGTGTTCCTCGCGCTGTCGCGGCGGCGCGGGTACCGGATCTTCCAGGACGCGGACGTCCCGACCATCGCGCGGGCGGTGCTCGCGGGGGCGGGCGTCGCCGCGGAGCGCGTGCGCTGGGACGTGCAGGGCGCCTACGCGCCGCGGGCGTACTGCGTCCAGTACGACGAGACGGAGTGGGACTTCCTCTCGCGGCTGCTGGAGTTCGAGGGCATCTGGTACACCTTCGAGCACGCCGAGGACGCGTGCGTGATGGTCGTCACCGACCGCAACGACGCCCTCGCGAAGCGCGAGCCCGCGGCGCTGTCGTTGACGACCGACCCCGACGTCCACGGCCGCGGCGAGCGCGTGTGGGCGTGGGCCGAGCGCGCGCGGGTGAGCGTGGCGAAGGTGTCGCTGGACGACTACGACTTCGCGCGCCCGACGGCCGACCTCGCGGCCTCGGCGACGGCCCCCGAGGTGGTCGAGCGCGAGCAGTACACGTGGCCCGGCGGGTACCTCGACGAGGCGGCGGGGCGGCGCCTGGCGCGCGTGCGGCTCGACGCGCACCGGAGCCGCCGGGTCACCGCGTCGTGCGACACGTGCGTGATCGACCTGGTCCCGGGCGCGCGCTTCGACCTGGAGGACCACCCCGCCACGGCGGGCGAGCGGCTGGTGACCGCGGTGCGCTTCGAGGCGCGCTTCGCCGAGCTGCTCGCGGGCTCGGAGCTCGCCGAGGCGGGGCCCGAACGGCTCGCGGTGAGGGTCGAGACGCTCGCGGCCCAGCAGACATTCCGGCCCGCGCCGGTGACGCCCGCGCCGAGGCCCGTGGGGCTCCAGACGGCGCGGGTCACGGGCCCCGGCGCCGAGGAGATCTACACGGAGGAGCACGGGCGGGTGAAGGTGCAGTTCCGCTGGGACCGCGAGGGCGCGTTCGACGAGAAGACCTCGTGCTGGCTGCGGGTAGCGCAAGGGCACACCACGGGGTCGTTCCTGCTGCCGCGCGTCGGGTGGGAGGTGCTGGTGGACTTCATCGACGGCGACCCCGACCGCCCGGTGTGCCTCGGCAAGCTCTGGAACCCCGCGTTCCCCCCGCCCGCCGCGCTGCCCGACGACAGGCTCCAGACCCACCACGCCACGGTGTCCTCGCCGGGCGCGGGGACCATGAACCAGTGGATCCTCGACGACGCCGCCGGCAGCGAGCGCGTCGTCGTCAACGCCGGGAGGGACCTCAACCTCCGCGTGGAGAACTGCTCCTCCGTGCGCGTCGGCCACAACGACCAGCGGACCGTCGGCGGCTCGCGCACCGTGACGGTCGACGGCAACGACACCGCCACCGTCGGCGCCAACCTCAACGCCGGCGTCACCGGCTCGCAGACCGTCCGCGTCGGGGGCTCGCGCGCCACCGGCGTCAACGGCAGCATCTCCGACGCGGCCGCGAGCAGCTACACCCTCGACGTGAGCGGGATGGAGACCATCATGGTCGGGAGCCCTTCGAAGGCCATCCTCCAGGTCGTCGAAGACCGGGCCATCGCCGCCGCGACCAGCGCGGCGTCCCAGGCCGCGGACCGCGCCACGGCCGCGCTCACCGCGCCCATCGCCCCCGCGCTCGCCCAGGCCCGTCAGGCCGTCGGGCCGGCCGCCCGCTTCGCGGGGCCCGCCGCCGCGCTCCTCGGCGGGACCTCACCACCCGCCGCGCTGTTCGGCTCCGCCGCCGCCTCCCTCTCGCGCTCGCCGGGCGCGCAGGGGGTCGCCGACACCCACGCGTCCATCGCCAACATGGCCCTCGCGGGCGAGCTCGGCGAGGCCAGCCGCGCCGCGGCGCCCCCGGCGGACGCGGCGGCCGCGGCCGCGACGGGCGCGACGAGCGGGGGCTCCGGGACGTGGCGCACGGCGGTGGGCGCGTCGGTGACGGAGTCCATCGGCGGCCTCGCGTCGATGACCTCCGCGAGCGGGATCGCGTTCAACATCGCGGGGAGCCTGCGTGAGAACGTCGGCGGCGCGCGGGTGATCCTGGCGCGCGGGAGCTACGTCGAGTCCGTGTCCGCGGCCAAGGCCGAGACCTGCGCGGTGTACATGGTGAAGACCGGCGAGGCGATCTCGCTCACCGCGGACGGCGCGATGGCGGTGTCGTCCGCCGGGTCGATCCGGGAGAAGGTCTCCGGGGGGTACAGCATCTCCGCCGGGGGGCGCTGCGTGGTGACGGCCCCCACGGTGCGCATGAAGGCCAGCGGGAAGATCACCCTGACCTGTGGCGCTTGCAGCGTGATCCTCTCGGGTGGGAAGATCACCGTCACGGGCGGCGCGAAGCTGGTGATCAAAGGGACCACCATCAAGATGCGCGGCCAGACCATCGGGAGCTGATCGCCGCCCCGCAACATCACGCCGAGATTGGAGCCCACCATGGCACGCACCCCCCGACGCACCTCCGCCTCGAGCTCTCCCGCCGCCCCCGACGAGGCCGGCGGCGCGGGCGCGCCTTGCCCCCCGGCGCTCCGCCTCGCCGCGCTCGTCTCCGAGGTGTCGCCCGAGCGCTGGGTCGTGCGGCTCGGCGCGCGCGAGCGCGAGGCCGCCCTCGACGCGTCCGTCGACCCCGCGCTGCTCCGGGAGGCCCTGGGCGAAGGGGGCAGGGTGGTGGTCGAGGACGGCGACGGCGTCGTCATCGTGGGGACGCTCTGCGCGCGGCGCGCGGTGGGGTACGACCGCGACGGGAGCGTGTCGGTGACGGCGCGCCGCTTCGAGGTGTCGGCGACCGAGCGCGTGACGCTGCGCACGGCGCGGGCCTACGTCGACCTCAAGCGCGCGGACGTCGAGGTGTACGGGCACCGCGTGGTGACGAGGGCGCGCGAGGTGGCGAAGATCCTGGCCCGGCTCGTGAGCCTGAACTAGGGGGTATAGGGGCGATGACGCTGGTCGCATCGATGATGGATGTCGCGACGGAGAAGCAGCCCCTGCGCTACGTCTCCACGCCGCCGGACGTGTGCCTGATCCCCGCGCCGCCGCCCCCGACGGGGCCGCAGGGGATCCCGACGCCGTTCCCGATCATGACCTCGAGCAGCAACCTGGTGAAGGCGCACGCCTCCAAGGTGAAGCACAAGGGCGGCAAGGTGATGAACACCAGATCCGTCGCCGACGGCATCCAGGGGAACAACGCCGGCGTCGGGCAGCTCCCGCCCGGCATGCCCAAGAAGGACATCCTCACGCTGGTGAACAAGAACCACGCGCAGGCGGTCGTCGGCTGCCCCAACGTGAAGACCGGCGGCAAGCCCATCGTGGTGGTGGGCTGCCCCGGCGTCGGCAACGTCCGCTGAGCGGGAGGGGGGCGCATGGGAGCACCCATCGGGACGGTCGGGGCGTGGTTGAGGGGCGGCGGCGCGGGCTTCTGGAGCGACGACTGCCAGGCCGCGCTCATCGCGTGCGGGATCAACCCCGACGCCGCGGGGGGCTACAAGAACGTCTCCGACGCGCTCCAGGACGCGCGCGCGGAGCACCGCGACAAGCGCATCGCCGACGCCTCGGCGTCGCCGGGCCGCGACCACGAGAGCAACTGCGGGCTCAGCCCGCGCAAGACCGGCACCCGCGGGGACTGCACCTGCTACGAGAGCCCCAACGTCGTCGCGGAGATGGGGGCGCTCAACCCCCCGGCGACCGGCCCCGAGACGTGGCTCCTGGCCAACAGCGAGGCGGGGCACATCGGCGCGGACGGGCTCATGCGCACCATGGGCGGGTCGGAGCGCGGGAGCGCGTGCGAGAACCAGGTGCCCGGGTACCGACCGAACGACTCGTTCACGGTGCTCCACCACGGCGAGGCGTCGACCTACGGGATGCACAACGCCGTGCGCGAGCGGGAGCAGGAGCACGAGGGGTACCTCAAGCAGCGCTACCCCACGGGGACCATCCCCCCGAGCGAGGTCGACCGCGGGATCGAGAACAACGCGCGGATGACGGCGAACTACACCGGGGCGGGGCCCCGGTACCCCGAGCTGGCGAGCGAGGGCGACCGCCGGGCGATCGACGCCGCGAACAACCCCAACTCGGCGAGCCGGGGGAAGGCGTCCGAGCGCCCCCGCCGGCAGCGCGAGGACGCCCACCGGCGCTCGCTCGCGCAGGCGACGGACAACGTGCGCGGGCAGCTCACCAACGACCTGCGCGACCGCGCCCGCGCCGACCCGAGCCGGGCGCACATCGCGGCGAAGGTCGACGAGTTCACCAACGGCCCGTCGTCCACGACGCCCACGAAGAAGGCCGTGGAGAAGGCGGCCAAGTGCATCGCGGACAAGGCGAAGCAGACCATCCACGCGATGCAGCGCGAGACGGTGGACACCAACTCCACGGTCTCGCAGAGCCAGGCGTGCGCGGACGCGATCGCGGCGCACAACGCGGACCGGGTGCGCCGCGGCCTCCCGCCGCCGCACGCGACGAAGTTCTCCGACCTCCCGCCGAACGCCCGCCGGGACGTCCTGCAGCGCGCGCAGCCCGAGATCGCCGCGCGCGAGGCCGCGCTCAGCACGCCGCCGTCGCCCGACACGCGCACGCCCGCCCAGCGCAACGCCGACTGCCTCGAGCGCCAGGGCAACATGCTCGCCCCGGCGATGAGGAACGACGGCACCTTCGGCCCGATGGTCGGCGGCTCGCCGAGCAACACGCCCAACCCCTCCCGGCGCAACCGCACCGGGTTCGGCCGCACCCAACCCCCGAGATGAGAGCCCACGCATGATCGACCCCGAGCAGGAAGAGCGCGAGGAGCGCGAGCGGCTTCGCCAGCGGATCCGCTGCGAGTACCAGGCCGCGAGCGGGACGGACATCCGTGACTGCGTGCTCCTCGGGCAGCGCTACGACGAGGTCACCGGGTTCCGCGCGCACCGGGGCGAGTCGTGGGTGTGCCGCACGGAGCCCGCGGGGGACGAGGACGGGTTCGAGTTCATCACCGAGTGCCAGGTGGACACGTTCCTGTCGGGCATCTGGCGGTCGCCGTCGGGCGCCTGCTTCGTGACGGGCGCGCAGCTCTTCTACCACCCCGACCCGCGCGCCGACCTCGACGGCACCGGCTGGATCTACCAGGACCTCCCCCCCTACGTGGCCGCCAACGGCGTGTGGGGCCTCGACGACGACCACGTCTACGTGTGGGGCGGCGAATGGGACGGGCCGCGGCGGATGTATCGTTGGCGCGACGGCGCGCTGGAGGAGATGGCCTCGCCGACGTTTCGGGTCAAGGCCCTCCACGGCGTAGCCCCCGACTGCCTCTACGCGGTGGGCGAAGGCGGGGCCATCGCGCGCTGGGACGGGTACGCCTGGCACCCGGCGAGCTCGCCCGTCTCGCAGTACCTCACGAGCGTCTACGTCGCCTCGCCCGACGAGGTCTGGGCGGTCGGCGACGACGGGTGCGTGCTGGAGGGCTCGCGCAGCGGCTGGGGGATCGTCGCGCGCGGCCCGAGGCTGCCGGAGACGGACATCCCCCTCTCGCTCTTCGGCGTGTGCCGCTGGAAGGACCACCTCTGGGTCGCCGCCGGCAACGCGGGCCTCTGGCGCCGCAAGGGGATCACCAACGAGCTCGAGTGCGTCAAGCCCGAGGTCCTGGCGGTGGGCTTCGACGCGCGGGGGCCGCTGTTCATCTGCGAGAAGCGCCGCGTGACCAGCACGGACGACGGCGAGAGCTTCCTCTCCGCGGCCGAGCGGTCGCTGGAGGAGTTCAGGGCGCCCTATCTGCTGATGGAGGATCTCTGAAGACCCGACCCTCGGACGTAGGCCACTCGAAGGGGTCGATGAAGCGCCTGAACCAGCGGGTCTTCGCGTCGTTGGCGAGGAACGCTCCCCACATCAACGGCGGCGACTCCACCCACCAGGGCGCGAGCGCGCGAGCGACCTCGAGGTAGGCGTAGGGCGTCTCGAAGGCGTTGAGGTCGCCGAGCGTCGGCGCCTCCCCCGCGCGGAGCAGGAGCCCGTGCGGGGTCGCCGTGCGCTCGACCGCGGGGCTCCACGGGAGCTCGTAGAGGGTCGCCAGGTCGATCTCCCGCGCGCGCGCCAGGGGGTGGCCGATGGCGGTGAGCCAGCTCACGCCGGGGACGGCCTTCGTGACCTCCCAGGCCATCGCGTCGGCGTCCTGCACGTCGAGCCCGAGGTAGCGCGTCGCCCAGAGGTAGATCTGGTCGAAGGCGAGGTTGCGATCGACGGGGTTCCACCGGGCGACGTGGCCGCCGAGGAGGGCGTGGAAGGGCCCCGCCGCGGTGAGGGCGAGGGCGAGGGCGTGGAGGGCCGCGGGCGCGGCGTCGAGGGGGAGCGTCACCTCGATCACCCCCGCCCGCGCCGCGCGCCGCGTGTCCACCTCCGTGTACGAGAAGCCGTACGACGGCACCTGCGGCGTGTCCCCGAGGCGCATGAAGAAATGGTGCCGCGGGCCCTGCGACGCGTACGCGGACTCGTCGAGCGTGCGGAGCATGGTGTGGAGGTCGTTGCCCGCGAGCTCGATCCAGTGCGTGAGGAGCGACGTCGTCGACCAGCGGATCTCATCCGGCGAGACCACCTGGAAGAACGCGCGCAGCGCCGCGTGGAGGCCCGCGGACCGCCAGTGGCCGGGGTCGTCCGTCCAGAGCGTGAGCCCGAGCGCGGGCCGCACGACGACGCGGTCGTCGTCCGCGTGGTACCTCGGGCGCAGGATGGAGGTGTTCATGGTGTAGGGGCCCTTCGGCGGCGCCGGGGCGGCGGTCGCTCCAAACGCGCCACCACCGCGGAGACCGACGCGCGCCAAGCTGCGTCATCCGCGCCGCCAGCGCAACCTCGTCGTGCGTGGCCCGCGCCGGGACGTCGGACACGCCCGAGGGGGATCAGGCATTCGACGCCCCTCGTCGTCAACACCGTTGCTCCAGCGCCCGACCGATGGCGCGCATACGCGAGGCTCGGTCTACTCTCGCTGTACTCCACGCAGTGTTGCTGGAGTGGTGTTCTCCGCGCTGGTCGCGCAGCTCGTCGAGGCGAACGCGACGCTCGACGCGAGCGCGGTTTCGGGCCGCCCGATGCCCACACCGCGCCGTTGTCAGGCGCCAGGGCGCGGAGGCCCTGGAGCGGATGTTCTCGCGGTGGCAGCAGGAGAACTTCTTCAAGTACCTCGAGGGGTCCTTCGCCTTCGACGCGCCCTGGACCTACGACGTGATCGACGGCGATCCGAACCGCGCGGTGCCCAACCCCGACCGCGCATTCTACGACCGGCGCGTCAAGGAGCTCGGCCGCGAGCTGACGAAGTGCATGGCCGCCAAGGAGCGCGCGCAGCATGCGACGCGGATCGCCGTCCTGGAGCAGCGGATCGCGACCTGCCGCGAGCTGCGAGACGTGCTCGACAAGCGGGCCACGATCGGCGAGGTGCGGGAGCGGGAAGGTCACGACGTGCTCGAACTGGCGCGCGCCCCCAAACTACTCGGGGACGTGATCAAGATGACGGCGTTCCACATCGAGTCGACGCTGCTGACGGCGATGGCCCCGCGCCAGGCTCGCGCTCGCGACGAGGGGCGCGCCGTCATCGCGGAGTTCGCGGGCGCGCTGGCGGGGAAGCACCCCTTCACAGACGCGCAGCTCGCGCGCCTCGCCGACGTGGGCGCCGGCCTCCTCCAGCAGATGCGGCCCGGCAACGCGCCGAAGGAGGAGCGGACGCGGGGCCCCGAGGCGACGCTGTGCGACCAGTTCGCGGCCCTCGTCACCGCGCCCTTCGAACACCTCCTGGAGCTCGCGACGCTGGGCCTCGGGCGCGCGAAGGCCGAGGCCGAGATGCCCGCCCTCCACGCCACCGCGCGCGCGCCGAAGGCCGCGGCGAGCGACGCGACGAAGGAGGAGGCGACGAAGGAGGCGGCGAAGCCCGCCGAGTCCGCCGCCGCGCCGAAGCGCCCCAGCGTCGCGCCGCCCGCCCGCCCGAGCGCCCCCCCGCCCAACTGACCCGAGCGAACGCGCCGCCCTTCGCCCCTTTCCCTTTCGCCCTCTCCCCCTTCACCGCCGCCCTCTTCGCGCCGCCGCACCATGGGCGTTGACAGCCTACGTCCGCAGGAGGAAGCCGGCGGTTGCTCCGCGCGCGCCGCGCCGACAAGGGGATCATCGCGCAGCACGACGGCTACCGCGTGATCTACCACCACGAGTGGTTCATCGACGACGAGGAGGACATCGCGTGGCGGATGTTCGAGTACGCCTGCGAGTTCGTGGCCGCCACCCGCGCCACCGACGAGGCGCTCTACGCCGCCGCGTCGAAGGCCGCCAGAAAAAATTCTTCGCTCGCACCGCCGCCGCGGCCAGACCCGGTCTACGTGCGCGCCAACGCGGTGCTCCTCGACGGGCCGGCGCGACCGATGCCGAGCGAGGGCGTGTGGCGAATCACACCGCCAGGGACGCCGGTGGAGCGCGAAGGGAGACAGACCTTTCGCATCGAGGCCGTGTACCAGCAGACCACCGCGCAGCTCCTCGCGCACCCGGGCGCGCTCTGGACCGTCTTCGCGCCGCTCGCCGTCGACGCGACCGAGGACAACCTCCGCCTCGCTGTACAAGCCGCGCGCGAGCGGGCACACTCGCGCCGACAGCTCGAAGGCATCGCCACGGCCATGGGGGCCCTCGCCACCGCGAGGCCACGCTTCGACGAGATCACCGACAGGATCAACGCCATGTTCAAGGACGAAGGCATCATCGAGAGGACACCTTCCTACCGCCAGGGCGTCGAGAAGGGCATCGAGGAGGGCATCAAGAAGGGCATCAAGAAGGGCCGCGAGGAGGGCATCGAGAAGGGCGCCGCGGCGTTTCGCTCCGTGCTGCTCTCGACGCTCCGCTCTCGCTCGCTGCGCGTCTCGGCGGCGCAGCGCGCGCGCATCGCCGCGACGCACGACCTCGCCACGCTGGCCGCCTGGACGCAGGCCGCCGCGCTCGCAAAGACCACCGCCGAAGCCCTCTCCGCCTCCCCCGCGTAGCCTCGCGCTCGCTGGCGCGTCCGAAGACGGCGACGGGTCAGGTCCCGGATCGCGCCCGCGCCCATCACCTTGCCACTGCCGCCGGGGCCGCGCGATGCTCCCGCGCCATGGCCGACCCTGCCGCCGCCCGCGCGCTCCGCGACGCCGTCACCGCCCCCACCTGGGTCGACATCGCCGGGTACACGCTGGAGAAGGTGCACACCAACACCCTCGCGCGGGCCCTCGCGACCCGCACCCCCGCCGCCCACCGGCTCGCTGCCGCCCTCTGGAAGCGCGCCTCCGGGGAAGACCTCGCCGACTTCTCCATCCGCGCGGTGGAGCCCGAGTACCGCCTGAAGCGCGGCCGGGGCGCGATCGTCGACCTCTACCTCGAACTCGCCGTGGGGAGCACCACGCGGGCCCTCGCCATCGTGGCGAAGGTCGACGGCGCCCCCGACGGCGCGCAGCTCACCTCGGAGGCCAACGCCCTCGGCATCGGTTCGCACCGCAAGCTCATCCTCCTCACGCTCGGCGGCGCCCAGGTGTGCCGCATCGCGGGCGAGACGCCCGTCGCCAACGCCGTCCCGCGCTGGCGCGTCGCCGACCTCCTCGCGCTCGCCGCCGACATCGAGGCCGCGTCGCCCGTGCTCGACGTCGCCCGCGCGTGGCTGGAGGAGCTACGCCGCGAGGAGCAGCGCCGCACGCTCGCCTCCCTGCCCGACGAGCACCTCCGCGGCTGCGGCTACCGCGACCGCCTTCTCGTCACCTACCGCTACGCCCTCCTCGCCGACGCCCTCGCGCCTGAGCACGGCCGGTGGAACGTCGCCGTCTTGCCCTACGGCGTCGTGATGTCGGAGTTCCCGTCGTGGCAGCGGGTGCCGCACGGGGACATGCACGTGACGGTGTACCTGGAGGTCGTCGATGGCGTCCTCCGCGTGAAGGCCGGCGCGTGGGCGAAGGCCGCCGACCCCCGCGCCGCGACGCTGACGGTGGTACCGCGGGTGCGCGCGGCCCTCGAAGCGAAGGGCTTCCGCGTCGAGGCGGCGCGGCGGGCGCCGGGCAGGTCCGTGACGCTGCTCTCGGCGTTCCCGAAGGAGGGCGACGCGTCGCACGAGGCGCGGGCGGCGCAGTTGCGGCGGGCCTTCGAGGCGTGGCGCTCGGTGGCGTGGGCGGGATGAGCGAGCCGACGAGTACGTGTGCGTCCGCGCCGAGCTTCGCTCCTTGCGCGTACGCATTCCGCAGACC
>JBILLV010000520.1:0-4687 GCA_044375895.1 Polyangiales bacterium
AACGATCGGATGGTCCATGGCGTGGCGCCTCTCCGCGCCTACCTACCATGGCCGACGCGCCGTGCGCCTTCCCCGCTCGGATTTGAGCTGCGAACGCAGGTGCGTCGAAGGTTCGCCCCGCAGCACTACCTCTCCCACGTACCCTCCCGCGCAGGGGATCCTCGGCCTCCTACGAAGCAGCGTCGGCACGATCCGCCAGATCCGCATCGACTTCGGGAGCACCTCCCGGGGCAACGTCATCATCGACTGGATCGGCTTCGCCCGGTGAGCTCCGCGGCGCTGAGCCCGGGCCTTCGCGCCATCGATCCGCGGTACACTGCGGCCGTGACGCCCGAGCTCTTGCGCCGCGAGGCGGCCCGCACCCCCGAGGACGAGGCCGCGTTCGAGGTCTACGCCGCGGAGGTCTGCGCGCAGTTCGCGGTCTTCGCCAGCGTGGTGCTGCTCTTCGGCACCCTCGCGTGGTGGCCCCTCGACGGCGTCGTCTGGCCCGAGGGCCGCTACGTCACCGCCTTCTTCTGGCTGCGCGTGCGCGCCTCCGCGGTCGAGCTCCTCGCCCTCGCGCTCTTCACCACCTCGCAACGCGCGCGCCGTCACTCGCTCGTCGTGGCCCCCCTCATGTACGTGCTCTTCGTCATCAGCATCGGCTACTCCCTCGGCGAGCTCGGCGGCCCCGACCTCACGTGGCTCGCCGACGCGGCGCTCGCGGTGCTGCCGCCCGTGCTCCTCCCGCTGCGCCTGCCCGCGCGGCTGGCCGTCACCCTCGCCGTGGCGACGGTCCTGCTGGGCAGCTTCTTTCTCCCCTTCGCGGCCAACCGCGCCGCCCCGACGGCCTCGGCGCAGGTGGCCTTCCTCGCCTTCGCCGCGCTGAGCTCGGTGCTCGCGGGGGAGCTCGCCACGCGGCTCACCCGTCAGACCTTCTTTCAGAAGCGCGAGCTCGACCGGGCCAACGCCGCGCTCGCGCAGCTCACCGACAACCTCTCGAGCCGCGTGGCCGAGCAGACCCAGGAGCTGCGCGACCTCGCGATCCACCTGGAGCGCGCGCAGGAGTCTGAGCGGCGCCGCATCGCCCGCGAGCTCCACGACGACTTCGGCCAGCGGCTCACCGCGATGCGCTACACCCTCGCGCGCGTCGAGCGCCGCGTGGGCGCGCGCGACGACGACCTCCCCGATCTGCTCAACGACCTCTCGGCCCTGCTCGACGGGGCCTCAGGCGCCACGCGGGACTTCGTCTCCGAGCTCCGCCCGCGCGTGCTCGACGACTACGGCCTCGTCGCGGCGGTCGAGTGGCTCTGCGAGCGCGTGCGCGCGAGGGAGGGCCTGGACTGCCGCCTCACCGTGGCGCCTGACTTCCCCGACGGCGTCGCGCGCCCGGCGTCCGAGAGCGCGCTGTGCCTGTTCCGCGTGGCGCAGGAGGCCACCACGAACGCGCTCAAGCACGCGGCCGCGAGCACCCTCGACGTGTCGCTCTCCGTCGAGGGCGACGTGTACACGGTCACAGTGCGCGACGACGGCGTCGGCTTCGACCCCGCCGCCCACGCGTCGGGCTTCGGCCTCCTCGGCCTGCGTGAGCGCCTCCGCGCCGCCGACGGCACCCTCACGATCGACGCCCACCCCGGGCGCGGCGCCTGCGTCACTGCGACCCTGCGCGCTCCCCACACCGAGCCCGAGGCGCTCTCATGACCCGAGTCTTCGTCGCCGATGACCACGCCGTGGTGCGCTGCGGGGTCACGCTCCTGCTGCGCGAGCTCGGAGGCTTCGACGTCGTCGGCGAGGCCGAGGACGGGCGACAGGTGCTCAACTCCCCGCTGCTGGCCACCTGCGACGTGCTCGTCCTCGACCTGTCGCTGCCGAAGGTCAGCGGCCCCGAGGTGCTGCGCCGGGTGCGGGCCGAGCACCCCTCCCTCGCGGTGGTGGTCCTCTCGATGCACCCCGAGGACCAGTTCGCGCGCCGCGCGCTCGCCGACGGCGCCTCCGCCTACGTCTCGAAGGAGCGCCCGCCCGCGGAGATCATCGCCGCCGTGCGCCGCGCGGCCAGCGGGGTGCGCGACGTCGCCACCGTGGGGACCACCGCCCGCGCGCACGACGCGCCGCCGCACACCACCCTCACGCGGCGGGAGCACCAGGTGTTTCTGCGCATCGTGCAGGGCGCTCCCGTGGTCGACATCGCCGCGGAGCTCGACCTGAACGCGTGCACCGTGAGCAACCACCTCGCCAACGTGCGCAAGAAGCTCGGGGTCAACACCGTGGCAGACCTCGTGCGCTACGCCATCGCGGAGGGGCTCGTGGAGACCGTCCCGGGCACGACCCCGGGGTGAGCGCTGCGGGGGACGCGCGGACTCGAGCCCCGTGTACGCGGAGCCGTCGCAGACCCTCCGTTGAGATCGATTGAGGCGCTTTGATGTGCGAGCGAGGGAGACGCTGGCTACACCCATCCCCCGCGGCGCGTGTGGTCACGTCGGCCCGCTCGAAGCCCCGAGGTACACCATGTCACAGACGAAGCCCATGACTCCTCCCGCTCCCCTCCGTATCCGCTGCGGCGTCCGCGCGGGGGTCACTGACGTAATGCCTGCACTCCAGACCGGCGTGCGCGCGATGATCACGGCGTCTCGCGGGGTGCGTCCCGCCTAAGGGAAAGCCCCCCACAGCGTCCGTCCCACGCCCCGCGTGGTTCGCTCGCTCGGGACCGGGTGTGTACAGCCTGTCGTGATGAGCGCTCGCCGTAGCGCCTCGCCGCGAACCCCGCGCACCGCCCTCCGTCGTCCGTCGCGTACCGTGCGGTGATACAACGGCGCCCTGCGCGTGTCGCTGGTCTCCCCCACGGCGCGGCAGGTCGCATTCCTCTGGCCCTTCGAAGACCTCCCCAACGACAGCAAGCGATCGCCCGTCACCCGCTTTCCACTCCCAGGCCACGCGGGTCTCATCCGACAGGTCGACAACCGCGTGACCTATCCGCCCAACCTGGTGCGCGATGGCCTCGTCACGATGCTCGCGAACCCTCGCGTCGTCTACACCAACTACTGGATCTTCGGCGAGAGCTACGACCCCATGCTCTCCCTTCGCTACTGCCGCGTGAACGGCGAGCTGCGCTGCCTCTCCGCCTCCGCGGGGGGCTTCTTCGTCTACGAGTACACCGGGACGGACTCGCCCCCCTGCCCCACCACGGACGCCAACTACATGGGCCAGGACATCCCCCTCGTCGCGGCGATGATCCAGGCGCACGAGCTCTTCGCGCGGCACCTCGCGCCCGTCCTGAACGGGACACAGGTGCGCGAAGAGCTCACGGAGGCGCCGCGCTACCAGCGTCGCGACGGCGCGGAGCAGACGGCGAGGTGGGGCGCCGACACGGGGGAGTTCGTGCGCTCGTGGCAGCACGCCCAGCCGTGGGTTCAGGTCTGGCGCAACCCGACCAGCGGCCAGCGGATCGTGCTGTTCCAAGACCCGTTCGCGGAGCCCTTCGAGCCGGTGCAGTTTCGCGTCGTCGTCGGTGGGGTCGCCCACACCGGCCGCGCGAACGGCAACGAGCTGACCTGGCTCCGTCTCTGATCCGCCCGGCGACGGTTCGCGTACGTCATGTACGGTCTACACTCGCTGCATCGCGCAGTGTTGTAACGCTTTGACGGGCGCCACCGCGGTCCGCGATCATCGCGTCCCTCGATGCACCGCTACGTCACCCTGCTCACGCTCGCCTGCCTCGGGTGTGCGGAGGCCGCGACCTCCGCGCGACCGCCGACCAACGTCGCCGCCGCCGCCCCCGACGCGACCGCCGACGCCTCCCCCGACGCCTCCCCCGACGCGGGCGGGTCGCTCGTGGCGAGCGGCGCCCCCGACGCGGCCACGCCCGACGACCGCGTCGCGATCGACGCGTCGCGCGACGCCGCCGACCGCCCCGCCGCCGCCGACGTCCCGCGCGACATCGTCGCCGACGTCCCGCGCGACATCGTCGCCGACGCCCCCCGCGACGCCGCGCGGGACGTCCCCCGCGACGCGGGCCCGGAGGAGGTGTGCGGCAACGGGCTCGACGACAACCTCGACGGGCGGATCGACGAGGACTGCCCCGCCACCAACTGCCCCATCCCCGCGGCGCCCCGCACGCGCGTCCGCTGGGTCGGGGGAACGCCGCCGCCGAGCGCGACGCAGGCGGCCGCGTCCCTCGGGCTCACGATCACCGCGGGCGGAGTCGACGCCGCCGCGCTCCCCGCGTCGTCGGTGATCGTGTTCGGGTACGGCGCGCCCGTCGACGAGGCGTCGCGCGACGCGCTTCAGGCATGGGTGGAGGGCGGCGGCGCCGTGATGACGCTCGTCATCGGCAGCGGCGAGCCCGACTCCCCCGAGTGCGACGCGCCCAACGCGCTCCTGCGCCGCTTCGGCCTGGGGTACTCGTGCGCGTCGCCCGTCCCGTGGGGGCCCATCTCGGCCTTCCTCCCGCACCCGGTCACCGACGGGCTCGTCGTCGACGACGTCCCCTACGTCAACGGCCGCGGCGTCACCGAGCGCCCCGGCACGACGACCGCATCGCTCGCCGAGATCGACGGGCAGGTGGTGGCCCGCGCCGCGACGCCCGGCTGCGGCCGCGTGATCGTGTGGGGCGACGAGCACGTCGGCATGCCGAGCTACGGCGACCGCCCGCGGCGCTTCTGGGCGCAGTCCTTCGCGTGGCTCGCGGGGGGGGGGGGGCGCCCCCCCCCCC
>JBILLV010000455.1:0-5916 GCA_044375895.1 Polyangiales bacterium
ACGCCGCGCCCGTCCCACGCCCCACGGGTGCGGCGTCAGCGACCATCTCGCCCGGCGAGAGGATGCCCCCGACGGTGAGGGGTGACGGCGGCCGCTCGCCACCGTGCTGGCTGCGGGGATGCTCAGGCAGAACTTCGACGGCGCGAACGAGTACCGAGCGTCGATGACGGCGACCGAACGGCCCTACGTCGTCAGGACATCGCGCCACCGACGCGTCGTCTCGTCTCGATGCGTAGCCGAGAGAAACCCGAACGGCAGTCCGAGGAGCAGGAGGCGTACGCGCCTGCGACCGGCGGCGACGGTCGCGACAGCGGGCGTCGCACGGCGGTCAGGGTCGAACTCCGGGTAGGCAAGGACCGAGTCGACCTGCTCGGCGTCGTCGAGGGACGCGTACGCGAGCGCCTGATGCAGGTCGGCCCGGTGAGCATCACGGGTGGCGTCGTCGAGGCCGCTCCAGCCCTTCTGCGCGAGGAGCTGCAGGTGAACCTTGTACTTCGCGTCGACCCAAGTGAGCCTCCCCGGACCGCGCAGGCCGCTGTCTGGCACGAGCGATCGCATCGACGCGACCGGCGTCGCCCACTGGATGCCTCGCCGCGTCTGCCCCCGGCGCAGCGCCACGAGCCCGCACCGGGGCGCGAGCTCGGCAACGAACGCATCCACCCAGGCTTCCCATACCTCCTCGATGGCGAGGTCCCAGCTCATGCCGTCGAGCGCCCGCGAGCCGCCGAGGCCGCGCTCCTCGGAGACCCAGCCCATCGCCTGCAGCGCCTCCGTGACGGGACCGAGGGCACTCGCAGGCTCATGCGGACTCGGCCGACGCGCTTCACCGGTGCCAGCCCACGCGCGCAGGTCGGCGACGCGGGCGCGCAAGGCGCGGGCGGCCACGGCCTCGTCAAGCGGGGCGAGCTCGTTATCGAGCCGGCCGAGGGTCCATCGGATGGCCGCGAGCAGCGCCGGGTCCTCGTCGGGCTCGGAAAAGTGGCAGGGCAACGACGCCCACCGTCCGGCAGGGACGTGCTCCCGGACCCAGCGGCTCCAGTCGATGCGCCCGCGGGGACTCGTGCGATCCTCGCTGCGCTCGACGAACCCACGCTTGAGATGGCGCCTCAATGCCTCGAGGCGACGCAGAACCGGCGCTGCGAGAAGCCACGCCGGCACCTCGCGGGCCGAGCCAGGTACGAGCGGCGCGCCCCCGACGGCGGCCTCCGTCGCAAAGCCGATCCCGCTCAGCACCGCGCCCAGACCGCTCCAGCGGAAGCGAGGTTCGACCAGCAGTCCGGCAGCGACACGCCGCGTCGTCGGCGAGACGAGCGGTACGGCACCTACGCGAGCGCCCGGCGTGAGCCGCACCCCGACACCGCCACGCAGCTCCACCGAGGCTTTCAAATCGAGTCGGGCGAGCGACGACGCGTTCGCGTGCAGGAACGGCTCGACCCATCGGTCACCGGTCACGCCGAGCGTATCCGCGTCGACGCGGATGTCCGGCCCGTGGTCCAGAGCGCGCAGCAGCGGTCGGGCCCGGGGTACCTCGAGCAGAGACCTCGTCGACTTTGGGACGACCTTGGTGCCCGCCTTCGTCATGGCTGCGCGAGGAGCCTCGCCTCGATGCGTTCCGCAAGGCCGGCGATGGCCTCGCTCGCGCCTCCGCACAGTCGCTCGTCGAGGTAGTCGCGAAGGAGCGGAAGCAGCTCGAGGCGGATGCGACGGGCGACACGGCCGGCGCGCCCTGAAGACGGCAGGTCGGGCCGCGGGTCGAGGAAGTAGGCGTGGCCAGGAACGAGCTTCAGCGTCTCGTCGTCGGCGTACTCGGTGAAGGTCTGCAGGGTGTCCGTGAACAGCGCCTCGGCGAGAGCGATGCCCTCGCGACGGACGGCGTCGAGCTCAGGCCAGACCTCAACGAAGGCGAAGCGGCGGCGGATGGCGAGGTCCATCCGGGCGATCGAACGGTCGGCCGTGTTGCGTGTGGCGAGGACGCGGAGGTTCTCGTGGAGCCCGAACGACTCCGGATACCCCGACGGTACGTGCGGCAGGTGCACAGTGCGCCCCGCCTCGCCGGGCTCGAAGAGCTGGATCGCTTCGCCGAGCACGCGCCCGAGGTCAGCCCGGTTGATCTCGTCGACCACGAGGACGTGCTCGCCCTTGACGGCCTCTGCGTTCGCCCGCAGCAGATCACCGGGGCGAACCTCGAAGGCGAGCCCGCCTGCTGTCGGTCTCGGGAAGAGCCCCACGACGAAGTCTTCGTACGTCCGCGCCGGATGGAACTGAATGCGCGTGGAGGCGCCAACCTGGTCCGCCAGCCGCAGCGCGAGGCGGGTTTTGCCGGTGCCGGGGGGCCCCTCGAGCACGACGAAGCGGCGCTCACGCACGAGGGCGAGCAGGTCGGCCTCGGGATGGCGAGGGAAGACGGCGTTCGCGATGTCGCTCGTTCGAACGTTCCAGCGCTCCCGCGCCTTGCCCGTGAGCGGGGTGTGGTGCTCGTCGAAGAACAGGTCGAGCAGGTCCTCGACGCGGGCGCCGTCGGCGGCGGTGCGCACGGGCGTCGCCGCGTAGATGTGACGCGCGTAGGACTTGAGCGCCGCCGGTATCGCGGGCCAGTCGACCGACACGGCGTCCGGCACCGGCGTGGCGATGTCCAGCAGGTCCGGCTTGACCCAGGTTTGCCCACCGTGTAGCCGCGAGAGAGCCTTCAGGCGGCGGCGATGTCCGGGCCTTCCGAGGATGTGCGCGTCCGCACCGAAGCCGTCGGTCCCGATGACGAGCACGGCGACGCTGCCCTGCTTGCCGGGGAACCAGACGAGCGACGTGCCCTGATAGGGCCCGGAGGTGGGGTTCTCCGCCGTGATCCAGCCAGCGTAGGATGCGGCCTCGTCCTTCTTCTGCAGATTGACCCGGAGCTGGTAGGCGTCGCGGTGGTGCGCTGCGCTGTGGCAGCGCTCCCGGTACACCGCGTCGAGCAGCTCTCGCACGGTGTCGGTGTCGCCCATGCGGGACCACGAACGCCCTTGGCACATGCCATCGACCAAGTCTTCGAACGCCGTCATGGAGGAGATCATCCACGCCGACCTGGCCCCGCACCAGGAGAAGTAGGGCAAATGTGGTGCTCCTGCGGGCGTGGCGCGGTCGCCGCGGCGGCACGTTGGGAGGGTTGGGTCGGGGTGGCTCGGGGGCGCCGTCGAGGAGGCCGCAGCGCTTGCTGCACACGAGGCCATCGGGCATCTTCGCCGCCGATGAGCGCCGCGCTCGACGAACTCCTCCAACGCGCATCCGCTCTGCCACGAGAAGAGCGCGCGCGGCTCGTTCAGCTGCTCGCTGAGGGCCTCGCGAACGACGCACCCGCCAACGGTCCCGCGGTGCTGCCGACGGCGGAGGTCTGGTCCCCCTACGATGCGCACCATGCCGCAGCTGTCCTGCTCGGCGTGCTTCACGGCAACCCGACGGAGTGACCGCTGTCGACCGTCGCGTACAGGGGCATTCGCCTGCCGTCTACCGCGGGGACGCCGTGGGCGAAGTCCCGCAGGTGAGCCGCAGGAGGCGCCCTTCCCGCTCGCGGTGGACGAGGAGCGAAGCCCCCTCGAAGCGGGCGACGTGGTTCGGATCGCGTGACCCGCGGAGGCAGAGGCGGTCACCCTCGAAGGCAAAGTCGAGGTGGACCTGGATGTCTTCCGCCAACGGCACATCCGGCGTCCTCACCAGGAACACCCCCGTCGCAGCGTCCTCCGCCGACGCGCCGCACACGGCGACCGCTCCTGGCGCTGCGACCACACGCGGCGCGCGTCCCGGCGCGGCGCCGAGGAGCGAACCGTCCGGGAGGTAGCGCGCGACACCGGCCTCGCCGCGCCGGACGTAGAGAACCACGGGCGTGCTCGCGACGTGGGAGAGAGCGACCTCACCCGCGTCGCGCCGCGCCCCTTCCCACCGCACGACCTGGAGCCGCGAGCGGTCGCGGGCCGCGACCTCCTCGCGCCACATCATCGCGAACACCGGGCCCGCGGCGGTGAAGAGGACGTCGCTCGCCCCGCCGGGCCGCCCCGGTGTCTCCACGCGTCGAACGGCCGGGACGTGGGCCGAGACGCGCCAGAACGTGAAGCGCTCGCGCCCGGAGTCGGCGCTCATCAGCCACGCGCCGTCCCCCGAACGAAGCGGCAGCAAGGGGTCCTGATCGAACGCGAGCGTGAAGCCCCGACGATCGTGCCGGGTCCACGCGATCCCTGGACGGTCGCCCTCGGGCCCCGGCACCGCGACCCACAGGGCGCTGGCGCCCAGCACGAGCGGTTCACGCTCCAGCCCCATGGGCGGCTCTGCGGGGGAGCGTCGCGGGAGGGGCATCGTCTCGACCGCACAGCGCCACGGCGCGGCGTCCTGCGGCACGCGCACGAGGTCCCAGCCCTCGCGCCAGCCGATCTGGCGCCGCTGCAGAGTGCGGATCGGGCCCCAGCCGAGGATCCATTCGCCGGTCGCGCGCGACCACAGGCCTGCCTCGTTGCAATCGGTTTGGTCGTAGCTCGGCCTACCGAACGGTCCGAGCTCGACGTCGCCCTCGGGCCCGCCGCCGAGGCGAACCCACGCGCCAGCCCCCTCGCCCTGAAGCCGCCACAGCGCGCTCCCCGCGAAGCCGAGCGCCCTGCCGTCGGGTCCGCACCACCGCATCGTTGCCTCCGACGCACCGGGCGGCTCGGCGACCTCCTCACAGCGAACCCCGGGCTCGACGTCGAGCAGCGAGCTGCGCACCGAAGCGCCCCCGACGACGTCGAGGCGCAGGTGACCGTCACGCCCGAGGCGTAGGCTCGGTTGCGCTTGACGGTTCCAGCGGAGCGTCGTCGAACGGAGGCCCGGGCAGAGGCGCTGCGGCGGCCCCTCGCCGCGGATGAACTCCTTGTGCGCGAGGAACGCTCGATCGTCGACGAGCACCGCCGCGTCGCCGTCGAAGCCCACGGGCCGAAAGCTCCGCCGGAGGTCGCCGACGCGGCGCTCGGTCTTGCGGCCGTCGGGGGCGACCTCGCAGACCGTCGCGACCCCATCACACTCCGCGCGCGGGTCGCAGCGTCCCTCGCACACCACCCGCGCGTCGTCGGGCGAGGCGACACAGCGGCCCCCACAATCGCGCAGGGTCGCGACGTCGCGCCAGGCGTCGCCGCGCTCGCGCCGTCGCAGCGTCACCTCGCCGGGGGACTCGCCGCAGAGGGCGAGGGTTGCGCTCCCGTCGACAAACTCCCACGTCTCACAGGGGGGGCCGAGGCGCTCCTCGTCACGCTCGTCCACGAGGTTGAACACCGCGCCGGTGCGGACGTTGAGCGCCCGCGTGTGGGCCGCGTCGAGCCACCGCGTGGACGTCGGCGCGACATCAGGGACCTCCCGCGCGAGCTGCGCCAGGCCCCAGTCGGGGGAGTCCTCCTCCGGGCACGGGGTGCTCCGATCGAGGCTGGCCGCGACGAAGCCCGTCCCGTCGTAGCGCCACGCCCCGCGTCGGGTGACGACGAAGGACGCTTGCGGCGTGGCGATGACCTCCGTGGCCACCTCGGGGAGCGGCACGTGGCGCCACGTCGCGCCTCCGTCACCCGTCGCGAGCACCGCGCCCGGCTCGACCACCGCGAGCCCCTGCGCCGCGTCCCGGAACGCGGCGTCCACGACCACGCCCGGCACGCCCATCCCCGCGATGGCGCCCTCCTCGATCGCGACCGCGCGCCCTGGTCCGCGGCCGACGCGCCCGCGGGGGACGAGGGTCACCTGCTCGATCTCCCCGAGGAAGCTCGCCGAACGCCAGCGGTTGGTCGCGCTGAAATAGTGCCACCCCTGCGCGTCATGAAACACCCACTCGGGCTGCGAGGCGAAGCGCAGCGCCGCGCGCCGCAGACCGCCCGGGCCCAGCTCTTCGCGCAGCCCGTGGCGGACGCGCCGGACGCCTCCCCCCTCCCCTTC
>JBILLV010000672.1:0-2526 GCA_044375895.1 Polyangiales bacterium
CCCCATGCGCCACGCTGCCCCCATCGCCCTCGCCCTCACGCTCGCCGCGCCCCTCGTCGCCGCGCAGCCCGCGCCGAGCGCTCCGCCCGCGCGGCCTCCGGTCGCCGGCGCGCTCCCGCCGGCGTCAGCGACCGGTGCGATGCCTGGGAGCGCCGCCGCCGACCTGAGCGCCGGCCTCGCCCGCACCGCGCACGACTTCATCGACACGCGCATCACCTGGACCTTCGGCGACGACGACGTGCTCACCGCGACGGGGCAGCGCGTACCCGTGTCGCCCGAGGTGCGCATCGGCGACCGGCAGCAGTACCAGCTCTTCTTCGACGCCCTCAACAGCCGCTTCGCCGGCCGCGAGAACCTCACCCACCTCGCGATGTACGCCCGCGCGCCGGGCTTCATCCCGCGCGTCAACACCGAGGCGGCGCTGGTGCTCCGCTTCGACCTCGGGCAGCTCACGTCGGGGACGGGCAACCTCAATCAGGCGCTCTACGACGCGGGCACCTACCTCCGTGTCTCGTATGCGCTCGACCCGGCCCGGCCCACCGACGCGCTGGCGCTCACCTTCTTTCCCTTCGACACCGACCGCTTTCGCCTCGGGTACCTCTGGGATCTCTCCTGGGGCGGCAACGACATCTTCCCGCGCCGCGTCGGCCCCGCGCCGGGCCTGAAGCTCTCCCTCGACCTCGGACCGTTCTCCGCCTGGGCGGGCTTCAAGACGGCGGGCATCGTGGTGCCGCTGGAGGTGATCACCTCGTCGCGCGACATCGAGATCGTGCGCGTGGAGGAGACCCAGTACGCGGGCCTCGGGGGCCTCGGGCTGCGCATCGGCGACCTGTTTCGCTTCGACGTGGGCGGCGGGTGGTTTGCGCAGGGCCGCTTCGACTTTCCGGGCGTGCGGGGCCAGCCCGTGTACCTCTTCGGCGGCTCGGCGCGCGTCCTCTTCTCGCAGGGGCTGCGCACCACGCAGTCGCTCGACATGATGCTCTACCGCAACGACCCGACGGCCCCCTTCGTCGCGTTCGCGCCGGAGACGTACACGCCGGGGCGGGTCGCCTGGAGCGTCTCCGCGGAGGCGGCCGTGCTCGCGCAGAACCTCGCCGACGTCGCCACGCCGGGCGCGACGGCGCTCCAGCCGGGCATCGCGGGGGCCATCCAGGGGCGCGTGAAGGTGGGCTACCTCGGGGCGAGCGTCACGGGGCTCTACCGCGACCCGGCCTTCATCCTGCGCAACGTGCCGAGCTTCATCCCCTTCCAGACCTTCCCGGCGGACGCGCAGGTGAACCCGGAGTTCTTCGTCGCGGGGCAGGTGGACTATGCGTTTACGGCCGCCCACCTGGTGCCGAGCGTGATCGTCGGGATGCAGTTTCCGGCGACCTTCGCGGCGCAGGTGACGGAGGGTTCGTTGCAGTCCCTTCGAACGCTGGTCATCCGTCGGGCGGGCAACTTCTCGGTGCTGCCGCCGGGCGACGCCGCGGTGCCCATCTTGTCGGCCCGCGCGTCGCTGCGCTGGGACCTGTCGACCATCATGGCGGGCATCGGGTGGGTCCAGTACGTCTATGACGGCAACGCGACGCTGCTCCAGGTGGACGCGAGCGGGACGCGGCAGGTGCGGGTCTTCCAGCGGCCCGATCAGCTCGGGTTCGGGATCACCATGCAGGCGCGGTTCTAACGGGCAGATTCGGCCGCGCGCTGAAAGTCGTGCGGATTCCTTGGCGAGCCGTGGAGGGTGGATTCACCATCCCCTGTGAGCGGCGCATCCCCACGCGCCGAACCTCCCAATACCCTATGAGCTCAACGCCTTCCGCTCGCGGTCTTCACGCGCTCCTCACCGCCGCCTCGATCGCGGCCCTCTCGGCGTGTCACGGGCCGAAGCCCGCCGCGCGCGATGCGGCCGCGCGCGACGCCAGCGCGTTGGCGACCGACGTCGCCGCCGTCACGGTCGACGCGCCGCGGGTGGTGGTCTTCGACGACGTCCCCCTGCCCGACGCGGCGGCCCAGACGGCGCAGCAGGCCGTCGCGGGCTCGCCCACCGGGACCACGCTCGACCTCCCCACCTCCGAAGCGTGGCCGGCCGTCAACCGCTGGAACGACGCCATGGAGCGGGAGTACTCGGAGTTTGTCCGCGCCATCGGCCGCGGGGTGGAGTCGCGGCGCTGCGGGCGCCTCGACCGCTGCCTGCGCGACCCGCAGATCAACACCCTCTACGACCCCGCGACGGAGGGGCGGCTGTCGCTCGACGTCGACTGCGGCGATCTCCCCTACGTGCTGCGCGCGTACTTCGCCTTCAAGCGCCGGCTGCCGTACGGCTACGTCGACGCGATCACGGGTTCGGGCACCGATCCGCGCTACATGCTCCGCGTCCGCCCGGTGCTCTTCCACCGCTGGAACGACTACCGCTCGCCGCGCTCGATCCTGCGGCACATCTCCGATGCGGTGCACTCGGGGATGTACCGGGTCGAGCCCAACCAGGAGCAGGGGGACTACTACCCCATCACGGTGTCGCGCGAGTCGATCCGCCCGGGGACGACG
>JBILLV010000325.1:0-10574 GCA_044375895.1 Polyangiales bacterium
CACGCCTGGGCTGTGATCGGATCGCCCGCAGAGCCGGGCTCATGGAGAACCAGTGAGGGTGTGCGACGAGGGAGCCCGGCTTTGCGGGCGATCCGAAGCTAGCCCAGGCGTGAGCTCCGGCGAACCCTGGGAACGCCCGATGGCGCTCGCACCACGCAAACTGACCAGCATTCCCGCTAGCCGACGTGCTCCTGCGGGCGACGCGATCACGGCGCGGTCGTCTGGTGCCTCACTCGCGGCGGAGCGCGTCGATGGGGTCGAGGCGCGCGGCGCGGCGCGCGGGGAAGAAGCCGAACACCAGCCCGATGCCGCACGACACCGCCATCGCCAGCAGCGCCGCGTCGGGCTGGAAGCGCACGCTGAACTGCGTCACCCGCCCCAGCACCGCCCCCGCCCCGACGCCGAGCAGCAGCCCCGCCAGGCCGCCGATCGCCGAGAGCACCACCGCCTCGATCATGAACTGCGCGAGCACGTCCCGCCGCCGCGCGCCGATCGCGAGGCGGACGCCGATCTCGCGGGTGCGCTCGGTCACCGACACCAGCATGATGTTCATCACGCCGATGCCGCCGACCAGCAGCGAGATCGAAGCCACCACCAGGAGGAGCGCCGTGATGATGGCCTGCTGCGCCTTGAAGGAGTTCATCAGCTCGGTGAGGTTGCGCACGGAGAAGTCGTCGTCTTCACCGGGGCGCGTGTGGTGCCGCTGGCGCAGGAGCTCGGTGACCCCGGCCTGCGCGCGGTAGAGCACGTCGGGGCCGCGGGCCGTCACCATGATGTTGTTCACCTGGAGGTTGGGCAGGCGGTAGATCCCCGCACGAAAGGCGCTGATCGGGATCACCACGGTGTCGTCCTGATCCTGCCCGAAGCCCGTCTGCCCGCGCACCGCGAGGACGGCCACCACCGTGCACGGCATCCGACCGACGCGCAGGTCGCGGCCGATGGGGTCGGCGGCGCCGAAGAGCTGGCGTCGCACCGTCTCGCCGATCGCGCAGACCCGCGCGGAGGTGCGCACCTCCTCCGCGCCCCAGAGCGCGCCGAGGGCCGCGGGCCACGTGCGGACGGCGAAGTAGCCCGGGGTGGTCCCGGTCACACGCGTCGACCAGTTGAGCGCGCCAACGACCACCTGCACGCCCGCCCCGAGCATCGGCGCCACCGCGCCCACCGTGGGGAGCTCGCGGGCGATGGCCTCGGCGTCGTCGTCGTTGAGCGTCACCGCGGCCCCCTGTGCGCCCCGCGCCCCGCCGCTCACCACGCCGCTCGGCACCACCACCAGGAGGTTGACGCCGAGGGACGTGAGCTGCGCGGCCATGCGCTCCTGGGCGCCGGCGCCGAGGGCGCTCGTGGTGACCACCGCGGCGATGCCGATGAGAATGCCGAGGGCCGTGAGCGACGCGCGGAGCTTCGATCGCGCCAGCGCGCGGAGGGCCAGACCGAAGGCCATGTACGCGGTGATGGCGAGGCTCACCCGCGGGCGATCGACGCCGACGGGGGCGCGCGCGACCTCCGCCCGCGCACCGCCCTGCAGCCACGGGAGCACGGCGCCCTCCGCGGGCGTCGCCTGACGGGGCGCGGTGGCTCGCGTGTCGGAGACGATGTGCCCGTCGCTCACGGTCACGACGCGCGTCGCGCACGCGGCAACGTTGGCGTCGTGGGTGACCATCACGATGGTGAGACCGCGCTCGCGGTTGAGCCACTGGAGCAGCGCGAGCACCTCCTCGGCGGTGCGCGTGTCGAGGTTGCCCGTGGGCTCGTCGGCGAGGAGAACCTCAGGGGACGTGACGAGCGCGCGGGCCGTGGCGACGCGCTGCTGCTGGCCGCCGGAGAGCTGCGCCGCGGTGCTCTTCAGGCGATCGGCGAGGCCCACCAGGGTGAGCGAGCGGGTCGCGCGGCGGGTGCGCTCGGCGCCCGGGACGCCGCTGTACACGAGGGGGGTCTCGACGTTCTCCAGCGCGTTGGTGCGCGGGAGGAGGTTGAAGCCCTGGAAGATGAAGCCCAGGAGCTGGTTGCGCAGCACGGCCCGCGCGTCGGCGTCGAGGGTGGCGACGTCGCGGCCGGCGAGGTGGTAGGTGCCCTTGGTGGGGCGGTCGAGGCAGCCGATGATGTTCATCAGCGTGCTCTTGCCCGAGCCCGACTGGCCCATGATGGCGACAAACTCGCCGCGCTCCACCTCCAGCGACACGCCGCCGAGCGCGTAGAAGGGAGTGCCCCCCGCGGTGTAGACCCGCTCCACCCCGCGCAGCGCGATCACCGGCGGCGCCGCGCCCACTCAGAACATCCTCATGCGCGCGCTGGTGCGGGCGCCGGTGGCGTCGGTCTCGTCGAGGGCGACCTCGTCGCCAGGATGGAGCGTCGGCGCGTCGACCTCGGTGTTCGCCCCGTTGGTGACCCCCACCGTCACCGGGACGCGCACCGCCACGCCGCCCCGCAACGCGTAGACGGCGGGTGAGGCCGTCGGCGACGCGCTCGCGGGGCGGTAGCGCAGCGCGGCGTTGGGCACGGAGAGCACGGCGGCGCGGTGACGCGTGTTCACGGTGATGGTGGCCGTCATCCCGGGGCGGAGCTCGCCGGCGGGGTTGTCGACCGCGATCACGGTGGCGTACGTCACGACGCCGTTGGTGGTGGTGGGCGTGATGCGGAGCTGCGAGACGACCCCCCGGTACACGTTGGCGGGGAAGGCGTCGACGCGCGCCTCGGCGGTCATCCCGACGCGGAGCTTGCCGATGTTGGCCTCGTCGACGTCGGCCATCACGCGCATGTGGGTGAGGTCGTTGGCGATGACGAAGAGCGTCGGCGTCTGGAAGCTCGCCGCCACCGTCTGCCCCGGGTCGATGGAGCGCGTCGCCACCGTGCCGTCGATGGGCGCCAGGATGCGGGTGTACGACAGGCTCGTCTCGGCGTTGCGCAGGGAGGCCTGGGCCTGGGCGATCTGGGCCTCGGCGAGGTCGACGGTGGCGTGGGCGGCGCCTTGCTGGGCGACGGCCTGGTCGACGTCGGCCTGCGCGTTGAGGCGCTGCGTGCGGAGGCTCTTCGCGCGCCCGAGGGTGAGCGCGGCGAGGGTGAGGTTGGCGCGGTTCTGCGCGCGGGAGGCGCGGGTGACGCCGAGGGCGGCGCGCGACTGCTCCACCTGCGAGCGGTAGGGCGTGGGGTCGAGCTCGGCGAGGAGGTCGCCGCGGCGCACGACGCTGTTGAAGTCCACCGCGACGCGCAGCACGCGCCCGCTCACCTGCGCCCCCACCTGCACCGTGAGGACGGGCTGCACGCTCCCCGTGGCGCGGATGGTCTCGTCGAGGTCGCCGCGCGTGACGCGGCCGCTGAGGTAGCGCGTCGCCACGGGGGCCCGATGCGCGCGCGACCACGCGAAGGCGCCAGCCCCGAGGGCGACGACGCCGAGAGCCGTGAGCCCCCACACGAGCCAGCGGCGGTGCGCGTGCGGGGCCACCGTGGCGGGCGCGAGGTCGGGGTGCGGGGCGACGTCGAGGAGCGGCGCGACCGTCACGGCCCACCCGGCGGGAGCGACGCGCGGAGGCGTTCGAGTTCGTCGAAGTCGAGGAGGATGACAGGGGAAGACGCCTCGGAGAGGGGCTCGCGGTGGCCGCCGTCGCGGCGCTGGAGGTCGCGCTCGGCGTCGGGCGCGTGGGCGGTGGGCGCCTTGCCGAGGCGATGCGCGGGGAGCATCGGGGTGGGGGGTCTCAGGTGTGACGCGGCGCCACGATCGCGCCGCGATGGGAGGGGGTCGTGGTGGGGCGCGATGAGGCGCGAGTGGGCGGAGGCAAACATGACGGCGGACCTCGGTGGGTACGCCTCTGCAAGAAGCGGGTGGACGCATCACCGTCACCGAACGCCGAGGGCGGTGGCCTGGCCCGAGTGGCCGAGATCTTCCGGATGCCTGCCGCGCCCGACGACACGGTAGAATCGCCCCACGATGCAGCCCGCGACCTTTCGCAGCCCCGACGACGAGGCCCTGGTGAACGCCGCCTGGCAGCGCGCCACCGCGGCCTACAGCCGGCTCATGACCGCCGTGGCGCACGCGGCGAGCGCCAACGGCGTGCGGATGGCTCAGGGCATCGCGCCCTTCGAGGTCGGGACGTTCTCACCGCCTCAGGCGCCGCTTGACCTGCCCGCGGAGAAGGTGGTGCTGCTGCTCGACAGCCAGGCGCAGTGGTTCGAACGCGAGGCGGCGCGGCTGGAGGCGCTGGTGGGGGCGACGCCGCGGCCCACCGCCACCGCCACCCCCACCGCCACTGCGGGCGAGCCGGATGCGGTGCTCGGTCCGGGGCCGCGGCCGGTGCCGCTCGCGCTCTGTTGCGCCGAGATCGCGCGGGGGCCGTGGCTGTGGCTGCGGTGGCTGCTGTTTCCGCCAGCGGGGATGCTCTTCGGGCTGATGGTCGCCGCGCTGGCACAGTCGTCGGCGCTCGGCGCGGCCGGGCTCGTGGGCGCGTCGGTGACGGCGCTCTGGGGCTACGGCCTCGCGGCGGGCCTCGCGCGCATCCGCCTGCTGGCGCGCGGCGAGGTCGCGACGGTGCTGCGGCGGACGCAGCGCGTCGGGGCGACCCGCAACAAGAACGTCCCGATGCTCTCCGCGCGCGGCTGGGACGTGACGGTCGAGAGCTACACGGGCATGACCCGGCACACGGACCTCGTCGTCCAGACCTCGCGCGGCGTCATCGGCAACGTCACCGTCAGCCACGGGCCGGACTTCCACGGCGTCGTGCTGGTCGACCCGGAGACCGGCCAGGGCCGCGGCATCATCGACCTGGGATCGGTCGCGCGGCCGGGCCACGACGGCCGGTGGCGCGCGACGCTCCCGGCGCGGGTGTGGATCACGTCGTTGCTCGCGGTCGTCGTCACGGCCGCGCTCCTCGTCGCCGTGGGGTACCTCCTGGCCTCGGCCCTCCTGGCGCAACCCACGCCGGGCGCTCTGTGAGCGTCAGCGGCCGCGCAGCGACTGGCTGAGCGCGAGCACGTCGGCGAGGACGCCCGCGGCCGTCACCGCGCCGCCTGCGCCCGCTCCCTGCACGACGAGGGGGTACTCCGCGTAGCGCTCGGTGGTGAAGGCCACGAAGGCCTCGCTGCCGCGCAGCCGCGTCGACGGGTGGTCGCTCGGCACCGCCACCGGACCCACCCGCAGCCGGGCCTTGCGCGCGCCGTCGCCGGGCTCCACCTGCGCGAGGTACCGAAGCGTCAGGCCCTCGCGACGCATCCCCTCGATGCGCGCGGCGAAGTCCCGGTCGTGCCCTTCGAGCGCGGCGAAGAAGGTGGCGAGGTCGTCGGCCGCGAGCAGCTCGGCCGGCACGAAGGGAACCACCTCAACGTCCGTCAACTCGGCCTCCACCCCGAGCTCGCGCGCGAGGATGAGCGCCTTGCGGCCGGCGTCGAGGCCCGCGAGGTCGTCGCGCGGGTGCGGCTCGGTGTAGCCCTTCTCCTTCGCCGCGCGCACCGCCACCGAGAGGGGAACGCCCCGCATCACCTCATTGGCGAGGTAGCCCAGCGTGCCCGACAGCGACCCCTCCACGAGGCGAACCCGGTCGCCCGTGCGAACGAGGTTCTTCAGGGTCTCGATGACCGGGAGGCTCGCGCCGCAGGTGGTCTCGTAGCGGAGGGCGCGGTGCGCGGTGCGGGCGGCCTCGAACACGCGGGCCCGCTCGGCGCGCGGCAGCACCAGCGGCTTCTTGTTGGCCGTCACCACGTGGAGCCCGCGGGCGAAGGCCTCGACGTAGCGGGCCTCCATCCCGTCGGCGGCCGAGCAGTCGACGAGCACCGGCACCGGGAGCTTCGCCACGCGGTCGAGCACCTCGGCCACCGGGAGCCGCGGCCCCTCGCCCGCGTCGAGGCGCGCCCGCACCGTCGCGAGGTCGAGGCCGTCGGGGTCGAAGAGCGTCCCCGCGGTGTCGGCCACGCCCACCACGCGGAGGTCGAGGGCGAAGTCACGCGCCAGCTTCTCGCGCTCCGCGGCCACCTGGCGGAGGAGGTCGCCGCCGACGGTTCCCTTGCCGAGGACGAGGAGGTTCACCTGCTCGCGGGCGAGGTTGAAGGCGGCGTGGACGGCGCGCACCGCGACGGGCGTGTCGGCCGCGTCGATGACCCCGCAGATGGCCCGCGAGGTGACCCCCTGCGCGCTCGCCCGCACGTTGACGCCCGCCGCGCCGAGCGCGCCGAAGAAGCGGCCCGCCACGCCCACCGTGCTCCCCATCGCCTCCGCCACGAGGGTGAGCACCGTCACCGGCGCCACCACCTGCGGCGGCGCCAGCGTGCCGCGCGCAAACTCGCGCCCGAGCGCCTCGTGGAGCGACTCCTGCGCGCGGTCGAGGTGCGCCTGCGCCACCGCCACCGCCACCCCGTTGCCGTACGGCGCGAGCGTCGCGAAGAGCGTGGGGACGCCGTCGCGCGCCAACGCCGCGAGGGCGCGCGGACCCACCCCGAGTCCCTCCGTGCGCTGCGTCCCTTCGAGGTTGAGGAGGCAGAGCCCTTCGAGCGAACACACGCACGTCGGGCGGCGGGCGTCGGTGGAGCCGAGCGCGTCGACGAGCGTCCCCGGCGCCTCGGGGCGCAGCGTGCTGCGGATGCGCATCGGCACGCCCGCCTCCAGCAGCGGGATCATCGTGCGCGGGTGGAACATCTTCAGCCCGAGGCCCGCCAGCTCCAGCGCCTCGCGGTACGAGAGGTGCGGCACGGGGTACGCCTCGCGCTCGACGCTCGGGTCGGCCGTCATCACGCCGGGCACATCGGTGAAGATCCCCACCTCTTCGGCGCCGAGGGCGCGGCCGAGGAGGGCCGCGGTGTAGTCGCTCCCGTTGCGTCCGAGCGTCGTGGTGACGCCGTCGCGCGTCGCCCCGAGGAAGCCCGTGTGCACCGTGGCCACCTCGGGCCGCCACGCCGCCGCGAGCTCCGTCACCCGCGCGCGAGTCTCCTCCCAGTCCACCCGCGCGTCGCCCCAGGTGTCGTCGGTCACCGTCCACGTGCGCGCGTCCACGGGCTGCGCCGCGACGCCCACCGCGCCGAGCGCGCCCGCCACCAGCCGGTGCGAGAGCCGCTCGCCGAAGGACACCACGTGGTCGCGCACCGCCCCTTCGAAGGTGCGCACGAGCGCGACGCCCGCGAGCAGACGTCGCAGGTCGGCGAGGGTCTCCTGGGCCACCGCGTCGGCGCCCGCCCAATGCCCGCCGCACGCATCGAGGGCGCCGCGCACCGCAGTGAGCGCCACCGCCGCGACCGCGTCGACCTTCGCCTCGGCGCCCGCGAGGTCACCCGCCGCCGCGCGACGTCCGGCCTCGATGAGCCAGTCGGTCGCGTCGCCTGGCGCGCTCACCACCACCGCCAGCGGCCCCGCCTTCCGCTCGTCACTCACGATGCGGAGCACCTGCGCCAGCCGCTCGACCCCGCCCACCGACGTCCCACCGAACTTGAACACCCGCACGCCACGCATCACCGCACCTCCGCCTGGCGCGCCCGCGCCGTGTTGATCCACGCTTGAAAGAAGGCCTCGGAGTCCGCCCGCCACGGCAGCGTCGGCCGCCGCCCCTCCGCGTCGAAGCCCGCGGGCGGCGCCACATCGTCGCGCCCGGCCTCACGGTCGCGCGCCCACTCGAAGGCGATGCGCCCCGGCTCGTACTCCGGGTGCCCGAGGTGCATCACCGCCGCTCCGTCGCGCGTCGCCAGCAACGTCGGCCCCGTCGCCTCGGAGGCCGCGAGGGTGACGACGCGCCCGTCCCGTTCGGCCCGCGCCACGGAGGCCCGGTCGAGCCCCGCGTGGCGGCTCTGCGCGCAGCGGTAGCGCCCGTCGAGCGACGGGAGCCACCGCGCCCCCTCGGCCGTCAGCGGGTGCTCGTACGCGCCGAACACCTTCCGCGTCAGGCACACCTTCTCGACGCCTTCGAGCGCGGCGAGCGCCATCGCCCCCCAGCACACCCCGAGCGTGCTGCTACAGCGCTTCCGCGCGTCGCCGAGCACCGCGCGGAGCTCGTCCCAGTAGCGCACGGCGGCGAAATCGATCGACTCCACCGGCGCCCCCGTGAGGAGCACCGCGTCGAGGGGGCCGCGCGCGAGGGCTGTTTCCCACGTCTGGTAGCGGGCCGCGAGGTGGGCCGGGTCGCTGCTGCGGTAGCCGTGGGTGGCGAGGCGGATCCACACGGGCTCGACGTCGTGGGGGCGTAGCGCGTCGACGAGGAGCGGCTCGTAGGTCTCGAGCCGGGGCATGAGGTTGATGACGCCGACGCGGAGGGTGCTCACAGCGAACCTCCCGCCGCCGCGAGGCCGCGCTCGAGGTCTTCGCGGAGGTCGTCGACGTCTTCGAGGCCCACGGAGAGGCGGAGCGTGCCGTCGCCGATGCCGAGCCGCGCCCGCTCGTCGGGGCCGATGCGGTGGTGCGTGGTGGTGGCGGGGTGCGTGATGAGCGAGCGGGCGTCGCCGAGGTTGTTGGAGATGTCGACGAGCTGGAGCGCGTTGCAGAGCCGGAAGGCCGCGTCCTTGCCGCCGCGCAGGGTGAAGGTGACGACGCTCCCGCCCGCGCTCATGAGCGAGCGGGCGAGCTCGGCCTGCGGGTGCGAGGCGGCGAAGGGGTAGCGCACCGCGGCCACCTCGGGGCGCGCTTCGAGGAAGGCGGCGAGCGTGGCGGCCCGCTGGCACATCGCGTCGACGCGGAGGCGGAGCGTCTCCAGGCCCTTGAGGATCACCCACGCGTTGAAGGGCGACAGGGCGGGGCCCGTGTTGCGGAGGAAGGGCTGGAGCACCTCGTCGACCCACGCGCGACGACCGAGGACGGCGCCGCCGAGCACGCGGCCCTGCCCGTCCATGTGCTTCGTGCAGGAGTACACGACCACGTCGGCGCCGAGCTTCAGCGGGCGCTGGAGGAGCGGCGTCGCGAACACGTTGTCGACCACCACGAGGGCTCCCGCGGCGTGCGCGAGGTCGGCCACCGCGGGGAGGTCGACGAGGTCGAGCATGGGGTTGGACGGCGTCTCCAGGAGGACGAGGGCCGCGGGCGTCGCGAGGGCCGCGCGCCACTGGGCGAGGTCGGGGCCGTCGACGAAGGTGGCGGTGATGCCGTAGCGCGGGAGGAGGGTGGAGACGATCCAGTGGCAGGAGCCGAAGAGGGCGCGCGAGGCCACCACGCGGTCGCCGGTCTTGAGGTGCGCGAGGAGGGCGGCGTGGACGGCGGCCATGCCGGTCGCGGTCATGCGGCACGACTCGGCGCCTTCGAGGGCGGCGAGGCGGCGCTCGAGGGAGGCGACGGTGGGGTTGCCGAAGCGCGAGTACACCCAGCGGTCGGTGCCGCCGGTGAAGGTCGCCTCGGCCTGCTCGGCGCTGTCGTAGACGAAGCCCGAGGTCAGGAAGAGCGCGTCGGAGGTCTCGGCCTGCTCGGTGCGAAACGATCCGCCGCGCACCAGCAGGGTGTCGGGGCGGAGGTTCGGGGGGAGAAGCGGACGGTCCATGATCGGAGACTCCTGCGGGGCAGTGAGCGGGTCCGACCATGCATCTCGGGCTTCGTGGGGCGCGCGGCGCAATAGGGTGGTGCGTCGTCTGCCCGACGGCCGTTTAGCGCAGTTGTTTTACCTCGTTGCAAGCTGGCCGGACAAATCACGAGGACCCTTGCGGGCGAACGAGACGATAGGCCAGTGGGCGCGGCGGCGTCAAGTGGGGCGCCGGGCGCGGCGGAGGACGACACCGTCTACCCGACAGCCGACCGGCGTCGTACGATGCGGCGCGTGCGGGGGGGTGCACGGATGCGCCCGCCGCGGAGCTTCATCCCCATGTCACCCACCATGTGTTCTCGCGCTCTGGCCCTGGCGTCGATGCTCGCGCTCGTCGCCTGCGCGAGCGCTCCCCCCGTCGCGCCCGTCGCCGCCACGTGTCCCCCCGCCCCGACGCCCCCGCCCCCGTTCTCGCTCGACGACAACACCGACCGCACGCTCTACGCGCTGGGCCTGCTGATGGGTCAGCGCATGGGCGACTTCGCCCTCTCGGCGTCGGAGCTGGAGGTCGTGCAGCACGGCATCGCCGATCAGGTGCTGGGGACGCGCCCCCTGGTGCCGCTCCGCGCCTGGGGGCCTCGGATCAATGAACTCGCCGCCGAACGTCGCGCGGACCGCGCGCGGACGGAGCAGCGCGTCGGGGCGGTGTATGCCGAGCGGATGGCGGCCGAGCCCGGGGCGCGGCGACTGCCGTCGGGGCTGGTGTTTCGAGAGCTGCGCGCGGGCAACGGGACGCGACCCGGTCCGAACGACACCGTCCGCGCCAACTACCGCGGCACGCTCGTCGACGGGTTGGAGTTCGACAGCACCTACTCGGAAGACGGCGGGACGGAGCCGGCGGAGTTTCCTCTCCCCGGCGTCGTCCCGTGCTGGCAGGAGGCCCTCCAGTTGATGTCGGTGGGGAGCCGGGCGCAGCTCGTGTGCCCGTCCACCATCGCCTACGGAGAGAGGGGGCAACGCGCGATCCCGCCGGGCGCAACGCTCACCTTCGAGGTCGAGCTCGTTGGGGTCGTGCCTGCGCCTGCGCCTGCGCCCGAGCCTGCGCCAGAGCCGACACCGACGCCCCCGCCCACGACCGCGCGACCGCGGGTGGTGCGCCCGCGCTAG
>JBILLV010000056.1:0-37965 GCA_044375895.1 Polyangiales bacterium
GCCGTCGTCTCCGTGAGCAGCGACGCGTCGCCCGGGTCGCCGTGGCTCGGCACCACCACCCGCGCGCCGGCGTAGCGCTCGGCCACCCGCAGCGCCGACGCGGGCCACGTCGCGAGGTCGGCGTCGGCGAGGTTGCCCAGCGCGCGCGCCCCGGCCGGGCGGATCATGCAGCCGCCGAAGAGAACCGCCCGCGACGGGAGCCACACCACCACGTTGTCCGGCGTGTGCGCGGCGCCCGGCGCGAACACCTCCACCGCCTCCCCCGCGAGCGTGCGCTGGTCGACGGGGACGCTCAGCGCGCCCGCCATCACCCCGCCGTCCGCCGCCGCGACGAGCGTTGCCGTCTCCGCCGTGGCGTACACCGCGACGCCCGCCGCGCGGAGCGCCGGGAGCCCGCCGACACGGTCGTCGTGCCCGTGCGTGACGATCGCCGCCACGGGGACGCGGCCGAGGCGCGCGCGGATCAGCGCGAGGAGCTCGCGGGTGGGCCCGTCGCCCCACGCCGTGTCGATGAGCAGGAGCCCCGAAGCCCCCTCGACGACGAGCCCGTGCGAGGGGATGCGCCCGTAGCCCGCCAGCTCCTTGCGGGAGGTGTGGAGCCACACGCCGTCGGCGAGCGGTCGGAGCGTCACCTCCACCGCGGAAGACGACGGCGCGGGCGCTGATGGTGTCGGGCGCCGCGCGCAGGCAGTGAGCGCGAGGAGGAGGGCGAGGGCGCGGGTCATGGTTCGAAGCGGACCTCGACGTGGGCGGACGCGATGCGGCGGAGCACGCGGATGTGCGCGACGAGGGGCCACCAGTCGTGCAGGAGGCTCTCCAGCGGGCGCCAGAGGGCCACCCAGCCGAGGATCACGATGCCTTCACGGATCATGCGCCAGGTGAACGCGTCGCCCTGCGTCTCCAGGGCGCCCGCGACGGCGACGCAGAGCCCGAGCAGCACCGCCGCCGCGACGATGCCCACCTGCGCGACGCGGGCGTTGGCGCGGAGCTGGCGGCGCGCGCGGGCGACCTCGTAGGCGAAGTGCTGGCGGATCGCCGCGGCGACCGTGTCGGCGTCGAGCGCGTGAGGCGCGGGCTCCTCGGAGAAGCTCAGGTGGAGGGCCAGCTCCTCGCGGGTCGGGATCTCCTCGGTGGCCGAGACGAGGTACTCCACGGCCTCGTCGTCGAGGTCGCGCTCGCGGAAGGGGGCCGGGTCGCGCGCGTCGAAGAGCTGGCGCGTCGTGCGGAGGCGGAGCTCGATCCACGTGCGGCTGCCGTCGCGGCGGTAGCGCGCGCTGGGGTCTCCGATGGGGGATGGTGGGGGCATCGCGCGTGGAGATTACACGCGCGGGGGCTCAGAAGCCGAAGGGGAGGATCACCGAGGAGAGCGGCGTGCGGTCGGCGTTGGCTTCCGTCCAGCGGATGGGGCCGTTGAGGTACGCGACGGTGAGGTCGTGGTAGCCGCCGAAGTTGCCGCCGAGGGGGCCCTGCGCGGTGCCCCAGGAGTTCTTGATGCGGAGGAAGACCATCTCGCCGAACTGCTCGGCGAGGCGCATGTCGGCCTCGGAGGCCATCTGCCCCGCGGCGAGGCGGCGCTCGGGCATCCCGGGCTGACGGATGATCACCTCGTAGTCCTCAGTGGTGACGAGGTGACCGCCCTGACGCCCAGGGCCCGCGGCGCGGAGCGTGGCGAGGTCGAAGGCGCCCGTCGTGCCGTTGCGGGCGTTGAAGTCGACCAGCCACGAGGTGAGCACGGGCTGACCGGCGTTGAGGGCGCGCATCACGCGGCGCAGCGCGGCCGTGCGCGACGACGGGCTGCTCGGGTACGACAGCGTCTTCCACGCGTAGCGGCCGCCCGGGATCACGTCGGAGAGGAAGCCGTCCCAGCGCGTCGCCGCGCCCGTCGAGCTGCGCGCCACCGCGGTGCGGATGGGGAAGGCGCTGGCCTTGCGCATCCACGCGGGGATCGTCTCGCGCGTGGTGGCCAGCGTGGAGCGGGCCGAGAGGCCGAACACGCGGCGGACCTCCGCGCGGATGGTGTCGTTGATGCGCCACGCGTCGAGCAGGGCGTTGAGCACCATCTGCGGGTCGCGGCGCGCCGTCGACGACACGAGGCGGCCCATCCCGTTGAGCTCGGCGTTGATGGCCGTGAGGGCCTCCGACTGCCGCGTCGAGCGCTCGGCCTGCGCCTCCTCGGGGATGAACTCCGCTTCGAACACCACCCCGCGGTCGCGGAGCACGGTCATCGCCGTGTCCCACCAGGCGCCCGTGGAGACCTCGTCCTTCATCGTGGTGGCGTTGCGGGTGATCGACCCGCTGGTGATCTTCTTGTGCCAGTCCCAGAAGGTGATCCACGACTCGGAGACGTTCACCTGGTTGCCCGTGCGGGCGAGGTGGAGCGACTCGAGCCAGCCCGTCGAGGCGTACGACCAGCAGTTGCCGATCGACTGGCGCCGCACGTCGGTGTGGCTGACGTCGGTGACGTTCTCGACGAGGTCGCCGGGCTCGGTGAAGGCGTCGTCGGTGAGGTCTTCGCCCGCACACGCGGCGGTGGCGCCCGCCGCGCCGAGGAGAGCGAGCCAGGAGCGACGGGTCAGCACGAGGGGGTCACGCATCGAAGGGAACTCCGTGTAGGTGGATGAAGGTGATGGAGGCTTCTACACGAAGTCCAGCTGGGGGTGAACCCCCTGGCGTCACTTTTGGCCCCGCTCAGGGGAGTACCACCTCCCTCGCCCGCGCAAGGGCCGCGAGCCCGACGCGTGGGGCGCGACGGGTCCCGGTGACGCGCCGTCCGGCTCGGGACTACGATCGGGCGCAGGAGGTCACCCGTGAGTCATGTCCCTTACCGAGAGGGCGCGCCGCCCGTGCTCAGCGCGCCGCCCCCATCCTTCGAACGACCGTGGGCTGACGCCGAGAAGGCCGGCGACTCGTGGGCGGTGTATCAGCTCGCCGCCGCGGGCGTGTCCGTCTCGCTCATGATGGGATGGGTGTGGTGGCCCATCGCCGTGCTTGGCGTCACGTGCACGCTGGGCTACCTCGTGCATCGTTCGAGGCAGCGCCGCCCGGTCCTGCTCGCGGCGCACGTCGACGACGCGGGGCTCACCGTGAACTTCAGCGACGCGACGGTGCTCCAAACGGCCCTCGCCACCTTGGACAACGTCGAGATCGACAGCAATGAGATCAAGCGCGTCACCTTTCACCAGGCCGTCGGCGACCCGATGCCCAACACCCAGGTGAGCGGAGGCGTCCGCGTCGCGCGCATCGTGGCGCGCCTCGACGGCGGGCGCGTCCAGCGGCTCACGGAGACGGCCGGACACTACGACGAGGCGATGGCTACCTTCGGCAAGCTGCGGGTGTTTCTGCGCGCCCACGGGTGGAAGCCCGTCGACGAGCGCTGAGGCCGCAACCTGCGCCACCGGCCCGCGCCCGGTTGCGGTACCGTCCCGCCTCCATGAGCGACTCGACCACCCCCTCCACGCGAGCGATCACCGTCACCGTGATCGTGGCCGCCCTCGGGTACTTCGTCGACATCTACGACCTGCTGCTCTTCACCATCGTGCGCGTGCAGAGCCTCCGCGACCTCGGCGTGTCGGCGTCGGCGAGCCTCGACCAGGGCCTCGAGCTCCTCTCCATCCAGATGGTGGGGCTGCTGGTGGGCGGCCTCGCGTGGGGCGTGCTGGGCGACAAGAAGGGCCGCCTCTCGGTGCTCTTCGGCTCCATCCTCCTCTACTCGCTGGCCAACCTCGCCAACGCCTTCGTCCACTCCGTCGAGGCCTACCGCTGGCTCCGCTTCATCGCGGGCGTCGGCCTCGCGGGCGAGCTCGGCGCGGCCGTCACGCTCGTCAGCGAGATGATGCCCGCGCGCTCCCGCGGCTACGGGACGGCCGTCGTCGCGGGCGTCGGGCTCCTCGGCGCGGTGGCCGCGGCGCTCGTGGCGCGCAACTTCGCGTGGCGCCACGCCTACCTCATCGGGGCGGGGCTCGGCTTCGCGCTGCTCGTCTTGCGCGTCCGCATGTTCGAGTCGGGGATGTTCGACCGCGTGCAGGCCAGCGACGCGCCCCGCGGCGACGTGACCATGCTCTTCAGCCCGCCCGCGCGCTTCTTCAAGTACCTCCGCTGCATCCTCATCGGCATCCCCATCTGGTACGTGGTGGGCATCCTCGTGGGGGCGGCGCCGGAGTTCGCGCGCGCCTTCCACTCGCCCGACGCGGCCACCATCACCACCGGCGACGCGGTGCTCTTCACCTACGTGGGCCTCGCGGTCGGCGACCTGTCGAGCGGATCACTCAGCCAGTGGATCGGGAGCCGGCGCAAGGTGGTGGCGGGCTTCCTCGCGGTCACGGCGGCGGCGGTCGCGGTGTACCTCACACAGGCCGAGCCTTCGAAGACGGGCTTCTACGCCGTGTGCGGCGCGATGGGCTTCGGCATCGGGTACTGGGCGGTGTTCGTGACGGTGGGGGCCGAGCAGTTTGGCACCAACCTCCGCGCCACCGTGGCCACGAGCGTGCCCAACTTCGTGCGCGGCTCGGTGCCGCTCCTCACCGCGAGCTTCAAGTACCTGCGCGGCCACGGGATGACCATCGTCGGCAGCGCCGCGGTGCTCGGGGTGGCGTGCCTGGTCATCGCGCTCGCCTCGCTGTGGGGCCTCGACGAGACCCACGGCAAGGAGCTCGACTACACGGAGTGAGCGGGCGCTACCGCGTCTCGATGGTGAGCAGCGACGAGCGCTTTGGCAGCTTCGCCGGCAGCTCCTCGCGCAGGAGAAACACGTAGTCCGGCAGCGCCGACCCTTTGGGGGCCCGCACCGCGACCACCTCGACGGCGTACTTGCCCTTCGGCACCACGATCGTGTGCGCGCCCGTCCCGACGCGCAGCTCCAGCGCGTCTTCGCCCGTCTTGCACACGAACCACTGGTGCGCGCCGAAGGCGTGATCGGCCTCCGGCCCGGTCAGCTTGCGCCCGGTCACCCGCACCGTCGCCTGCTTCGTCAGCTCGGTGCGGAAGCCCAGCGCGTGCTTCTTGTTCACCACGTCGAGGAGCTCGTCCTCGTCGCTGTTGTCGACGCCCGGCTCGCCCAGCGCGACGAGGTCGCCCTTGAAGGTCAGCGTCACGGTCTCGTTCACCGCCGTGAGCGCGGGCGGCCCGGCGGGCTTCTCGACGGCCTTCTCCGCGGGCTTCTCGACGGCGGCCTTCTCGGCGGCCTTCGCGCGCGTCTTCTTCGGCGCAGGCGCAGGCGTCGGCGCCGCTTCAGGCTCCGCCACAACCGCAGGCGGCGGCGGGGGAGGAGGCGGCGGAGGAGGAGGCGGCGGCGGAGGCGGTGGCGGCGGCGGTGCGGGCGCTTCGGGCTCGGCGGCCTTCGTCTTGGTGGCCTTCGCCTTCGCGCCGCGGCCCTTCGGACCCTCGTAGCCGTGCGCGGCGGCGAGGTGTGCGCGCAGCTCGTCGAACTCCACGTCCTTCGCGCGCGGCGACTCGGCGAAGCGGATCACGGCCTCCACGGCCCCAGGCGCGGCGCCCACGCACGACACCCACGTGAGCAGGAGCGAGGTGAGCCGCGCCTGGTCGCTGCGCGAGGGCTCGTTGGCGCGCACGGCCTCCACCAGCGCGTCGAGCTGCGCGTAGCGGGCGGCCACGTGGAGCGTCGCGGACGACACCGCCTCGGCGCCCGAGCGCAGCAGCGCCACGAGGATGCGCCCGTCGGCCACGCCGCGGCGCGTGAGCTCGCGCCGCAGGATGCCGTAGGTGTCGTGGCCGCCCTCCTCGTGGGCGTTGACGCGCGCGGCCCACACTTCGAACACCCCGCGCAGCTCGCCCACCGCCGCCACCACGTCGAGCAGCCGGCCGTCGAGCTCGTTGAGCTGCTCGAACTGGGGCGTCAGGAGGCGACCGAGCTGCAGCGCGATGCCCGCGTCGTCGGCGCCCGCGGCGGGCAGGCGACCCCCCGTGCGAACGTACTCCAGCAGGGCGATCTGACGCTCCGCGAGGCCCGTCTTGGGCACCGCGCGGACGCGCGTCTTGGAGGCTTCGAGCGACGACCCGTCGGGCTCCGTCGCGCCCACGAGCTGCGCGGTGTGGACGACGCGGAAGCCGTCCCGTTCGAACCGGGCCACCACGGCCTCGTAGGGCGCCGTCGGGTGGAAGCCGAAGTGCTTCTTGCCCACCGGGCCCGCGGGAAACAGCTCATGGCCGTAGCAGTCGAGGGCCACCTCGGTGACGAGGTCGAGCACCTCCATCACGATCGCGGCGAGCGGCGCCTCGACCGGGCCCTCGGGGAGCTTCTCGTCGAGCGCCGAGCGCCCGGTGAACTCCGGGGCGTACAGGTAGCCCGCGAGGTCGTCGAAGATGGGCGGGAGCTGTCTCGCCTCGATGAGGGCGCGCGCGATCGGCCAGTCCCTCATGCGGAAGAGCATCGCGGAAGGGGCATCCATCGCCGATCGGCGTACAACGCCGACGACCGTCCCTTCAAGGAGAATGCGGTGTAACGAGACGGTTCAGGGCGTGGTGGAGGTGCCCGAGGACGACGTGCCCGAGGCGGGGGGCGTGCCGTTGGCGTCTTCGAAGACGCTCCCGCCCGACGAGCTCCCCGTCCGCCGCTGCGGCTGCCGACGCACGCGGTCGCGGGTGGCCGACCAGGGGCCGCCGCCGTTCTCGTCTTCACCGACGCCCCACTCGCCGTTGATGCGGCCGTTCTCCGCGCTGTCCTTCCAGAACAGGAAATACCCGTGTCCGGTGAGGGGCTGCATGCGCCCGCACTCGGCCTGGCTCTCCGTCCACGTGAAGCGCAGCAGGTTGCCGCTCACGCGCCCCTCGAAGCGGCCCGTCGCGTGGCACGCCGCGCGGTCGTACTCGTAGGTGCCGATGACGGTCTCGCCGGTCTGCTCCAGGAAGACGTCGCCGATCTGCGGGGAGTGGTAGCTCCCGGTGAAGCTCTCGGCGGAGGGCATCTCGCCGCGGGTGATGTGAGCGGCCTCGTTGGTCACGGGGTCCTGCTCCGAGTGGTAGACGTAGTTGACGGCCCGTCCTCCCCCGGAGCTGCATCCGAAGGCGGCGAGGGTGAGCATGAAGAACACGGTCGTGCGGATCATCGCGAAACTCCTTGCGGCCCTCGGAGGGTAGAGCGATCTCGCGGATTGGGCGCCAGAAAAATGCCTCGCCGTGATATCCCCTCCCGCCGTCGTGCCAGCGCCCCAGCGTGACCCCACGGGCCGCCTCGAATCGGGCTGCGCCGCCGCGTCCTTCGCCATCCCCTGGGCCGTCTCCGCCCTCGGCGCGGGCGCCTCCATGGGCTTCTACGACGCCTCCGAGCTCTCGGCGGCGGCGCACGGCCTCGGCGTCACCCACCCCCCCGGGCACCCGCTCTGGGTCGCCCTCGCGGCCCTCGCCACGCTCGTCCCCATCGGCACCATCCCGCTGCGCGTCGCCCTGCTCTCCGGGCTCCTCCTCGCGGTGACGGGTCGCCTCGCGTACGGCGTCGCGCTCCGCCTCGCGCGCTCGGCCCTCGACGACGAGTTCCTCACCGCCCGGTGGGACCGCGCGCTCCCGCCCCTCGCCGCCCTCGCCGCCGCGGTGCTCGCCACGGTGGGCCCCGCGGTGCTCCGCCAGGCGACCCGCGCCGAGGTGTACGCGCTCGCCGGAGCCCTCTCCGTCGCCGTGCTCTCGCTCGCCGTCACCCCGCGCATCCCCCTCGCGGCGCGGGCGCGGGCGTCGGTGCTGGTGCTCGCGCTCGGCGGCGCCAACCATCACTTCATCGCCCTCACCGCGGCCCCCGTCGCGCTCCTCACGCTCGGCGAGCACGTGCTCGAGAGCTCGTGGGCGCAGCGCCGACGGATGGTGCTCGCGTGGGCTGCCCTCGGGGCCATCGGGCTCTCGCCGTACGGGCTGCTGTTCCTCCGCGCCGACACCGGGGCGTCGCTCGTTCGGGTGCGAACCATCGGCGACCTCTTCTGGACGGTGAGCGCCCGCGCCTTCCAGAAGAACATGGCCGGCGGCGTCCCCGGCACCTTCGGCGAGCACCTCCTCGACGTGCTCGACTGGCTCGGCGCGTCGCTCACGCCCGTCGGCATCCTCATGGCGCTGGTGGGCACCTTCACCCTCCTCCGCGCGGGCCGCACGCACGACGCGCGGCCCGTGGTGGCGCGGCTCTTCACGCTGGTGACGGTGGTGTTCGGCGCCCGCGCGCTGCTGGGCTTCGTGGCCGACAACCCCGACGCGGCGGGCTACCTCATGCCGGGCATCGTGGCGTGCGCGTGCCTCGCGGTGGGCTTCCCGACGGCCTTCTGGCGCGCGATCCGCACGGCCCCCGCGGCGCCCGAGGGGCCGACGCCGGGCGCTCGGCGCGCGCTGGTGGCGCTGCTGGTGGCGCTGCCGCTGGCGCTCCCGCTCTACGTGGTGACGAAGGGGTTGGAGGCGACGAAGGGCGACCGCGCGTACGCCCCCGAGGCCGCCGCCCACGCGCTGCTGGCGCCGCTGCCGCCGCGCGCGGTGGTGTTCGCGTACGCGCCGGAGACGGTGTTTCGCGCGCGGTACGCGCAGCGGGTGGAGGGCGAGCGGCCCGACGTGACGGTGGTGCCCGTCCCCTTCCTCCCGTACCCCGGGATGAACAACACGCTCCTCGCGCAGGACCCCGACCTGCTCCCGGTGATTCGCGACTACCTCGCGCGGGGGGAGGCGCGCCCCGAGGAGATCGGCGCGCTCGCGATGGCGCGGCCCGTGCGCATCGAGCTCGACCCGCACAACGTGGTGCAGATGGTGCCGTACGTGGTGCTCCGCGGGATGCTGGCGGAGGTGCGCGGCGAGCCCAACACCCTCGCCGCGGTGCGCGCGACGGCTGCGGCTCACTTCGCGGCGATGGATGAGCTGGAGGCGGCGACGGCGGGGCCGCGCGACCCGAAGGTGTCGGAGCTCCTGCTGTGGCGGAGCTACAACGACGCGCTCTTCCTCGCGGCCCGCGGGGCGCGGCCCGAGGCGCTGTCGGCGATCCGCCGCGCGATGGCGCAGGCGCCGGAGGACCGCGCGCTGCTCGGGCTGCGCGAGGCGGTGACCGCGCCGGGCGATGGGCCGGTGGACGTGGGGGCGTTCGTGGTGAGCGGGCGGCGGGAGTAGGCTGCGGACGTGAGCGACGGGCGCTCCCGAGAGCACTCCCAGGCCGCGTGTCCCGCGCGGCGAGGTTCGCTCTCCCGCCCCGGCGGTGGAGGCGGTACGATCACCGTCGATGCCCGCGCGCGATCAGTACCACCCCCACGTCGTCGACGCGCTCGTCGCGGACGGCTGGCGGATCACCCACGACCCGCTCGCGCTGCGGATCGGCGCCAAGGACATGTTCATCGACCTGGGGGCCGAGCGGTTCCTCGGCGCGGAGAAGGAGGGGCGCAAGATCGCCGTGGAGATCAAGAGCTTCCTCGGCGCCTCGGAGGTGCGCGAGCTGGAGCTCACGCTCGGCCAGGTGGTGCTGTACGGCGACGCGCTGGCCCGCCTGGAGCCCGACCGGGTGCTCTACGTCGCCGTGCGCGCGAAGGTGTTCCGCGACCTTTTCGAAGAGCCCGTCGGGCAGATGGTGCTCGCGAACGGGCGCCTCCGGCTCATCGTCTTCGACCCCGACCAGCGCAAGGTGCTCCAATGGATCCCATGATCGACGTCCGAGAGGTCATCCGTCGCTGCCTCCGCCAGTTCGTCGGCGTCCGCTACGCCAACGGCGACATCGAGAACGAGACGGTGTTCGACGAGGAGGCCGGGCGCTATCTGGTCGTCTCGCAGGGGTGGATGGGCGACCGGCGCGTGCACGGCTGCCTCGTCCACGTCGAGCTGCGCGGCGATAAGGTCTGGGTGCAGCGCGACGGCACGGAGGAGGGCGTCGCGACGGAGTTCGTCGCCGCGGGCATCCCCAAGAGCCTCATCGTGCTTGGCTTCTGGGACCCGGACGCGCGCAAGCTCGGCGAGTTCGCGGCGGCCTGACCCACGGGACCTCACCCCGCGTGCTTTGAGGTAGGCTCGCGCGATGGAGGCGATCGCCACGCTCGAACGCTGGTACCGGCGCCTGAAGCCCGATGGGGTGCGCGGTGACGCCAGCGCGTGGAGGCGTTGGGCCGCCGCCTGGCTCGGCCTGTGGCCGCTGGCGCTGGGCGTCGCTGCCGGGTGGGGCAGCCCGTCGTGGCGGCGGGCCGCGGCCCTCGCGTTGCTCACGCTCGTCGCGGGCGTCGGCGCGCTGGCGTCGTGGACGTGCCGCGCGGCGACGGAGCGCGCGGTGGTGCGCTGCGTGGCCGTCGCGGGGGCGCTCGGCGCAAGCGCGGTTGTGGTCGGGCTGGCGTTGCGATTCAACGCGATGGGTGGCGTGAGGCTTGTCGCGTGGCTCGTGCCGCCGCTGGTGCTCACGGCGCTCCCGGTGGTGTGGGATCGATCGTGGACTCCGTCGCATCGCACGGTGCGGGCCGCGCTCGTCGCCGTGTTCGCGCTCGGCGGTCTACTGGCGGGCGGGATGCTCGCGCGGTCGTGGCGGTATGCGCGTTTGGATGCCTCGCGCGTCGTGCTGCCTCCCATCGGCCACCCCGAAAACCCGACGCCACCCTGGTACGGCGTAGGGGGCCACGGCCTTGGCCATGGGGCGTGGGACTCCGTGGCGAACGCAGGGGCTACGCCGCTCCATGCGCACTACGACGGTTGGAGCGATCTTGATCCATTTAGCAGGCTGGGACATGTGCTTCCTGACGGGCATGGCGGCGAACTCCATTTCTATCAGCAGCCACTGGTGTGGTCGATCGACGAACCGCTCGAAGTCCTCCGCGACCCGCGATCGGGCGAGGTGACGCTCTACTCCGGCGAGCGCGCCGCGCGCTTCCGCGGCACGATGCGAGTCGCGGCGTGGCGAACGGTCGCGGGGCCACGCGATGGCGCGCTCGGTCTGCTGGCGGGCACCGCGCTCGGGACCGCGCTGGCGCTCTTCGTGTGGCGCAGCACGCAGCGCGCGGTCGCCCCCTTCGAGCCGCTCGCGTCGTGGCGCGACGGCGAGCTGTCACCCGATGGGACGATCACGCCGACCGACGGCGGCGCTCTCGTGCGTGTGTCGGGGCCGATGCTCGGCCGCTCGGGGCGGGTCGTGTTCCGCGGCGCCGCGGCGGAGGTGGCTGCGGAGGAGCCTCCAGGTCCATACCGCGACGTCGCGCTGCAGGTGGTCGTGGAGGCGCACCCGTGCACGAGCGCCGGGCTCGCGGAGATGACTGCGCGCGTCCGCGAAGCATGGGCGGCGTGGGCGCTCGTTGTCGCGACGGCGGGGGTCGCGCCGCTGGTGGCGGCGCTGCTCACGATTCAGTAAGCAGAAGCCCGTCGGCGCCACCGAGCTCATGGTGCCGCCCGCGCCGTCCCACCGCGCCGCGTAGCCATGGCCGCGTTGCGGCGGACGCCGGCACACCGTCACGATCTGACCCGGGCCTGGCTTGCGGGCGTAGGACGGCGCCCGCTACAGTCCGCTGATGATCCGCCGCTCGACGACGACGCCCGCCCCTAAGCGGCGAGAGGCGCCATCAAAGCCCCAGCCCCCCACCATCCGCGGCACGCTGATGGTATGCGGCGATCTCGACGAAGGCAGCGCCCGCGCAGCAGCCGCGTGGCGCGCGATGGCAACGCCCCCGGCGGGGGGACGGACTGTACTTCGTATCGGGTAGGGGAGAGCGCGCCCGCTACTCAGGCGTCCGGCGTCGGCGCAGGCGGCTCACCGCCGTTGTCGTTCTGCGGCGCGGCGGCGGTCTGCGTGCGGCGGTTGAGGCGGGGCACCTTCTCGTCGACCTCGTCCTCGCCGAAGAGCTCGACGCCGCACTTGCGCAGCTCGGCGTGGCGGAGCTTGAGGAGCGTCCAGAGCCGGTCGCGCAGCGCGGGCGAGACGCCCACCGCGACGCGCTCCTTGGGCCGGGCCCCCTCGGGCGTGACGCTCGCCGCGACCCGCGCGCCGACCGCCTCCATCGCGTCGAGCTGCGCGGACGTGAAGGGGTGCATCCCCGCGATCTCGGCGGCATGGCGGCGGTAGAGCGACGCGAGCGACACGCCGTCCTGTCCATGATCGTAGTACCCCTTGCCCGCCTCGATGGTGGCCACCTCCTGGGCGGAGAGCTTCTGGAAGAGCTCGGACGCGAGGCCGCGGGCGAAGTGGAGCGCGGGGGTATCGCACGGCCGCCGCGCGGCAACGGATGGCGGCGGCGTCCTCCCCGCGCGGCTCACCCCGCGTACTGCACCCGCACGCGCTCGATCACCGCGAGCAGCGCCTTCTTCACCACCTCGGTGTCGGGGTCGCGCACGATCACGTACCCGTCGCCCTCGTAGCTGTCGCTCTTGGGCGCGCCGATCGTCGGCAGCTTCGCCTCCGCCACGTGGCGCCCGATCATCGCGTTGACCTCGCCGACGCCCGTCACCGACACCACCCGCCCGTTGCCCATGCCGCGGAGGTACGCGCACCCGACGGCGTACTTGCGCTCCCACGGGCCGTCGAAGGCGCTGTCGACCACGGCCCGCGCCCACGCCCGGTACGGGTCGATGTCGTGCGCGAGGCCCGTCATCCGCGTGATGTTCGCCCCCGGCGGCCGCTGCGCGATCTCCCCGATCGCCAGGCTCCCATCCGCCCGACGGAACCACTCCATGTGCGTCATCCCCGTGTCGAGCCCCAGCGCCTTGATCGCGCCGAAGCCCATCGCCCGCGGGCCGTCGAACTCCTTCCCCCCGATCTCGCGCGGCAGCAGGCAGCACCACTGGATCCACGGGTTCTCGATCACCTCCAGGCAGCTCGGGAGGTAGCGCGAGATGGAGTGGACCTTCACGTCGCCCCCCACCGTGATCGTTTCGAAGCTGTACTCCTGGCCCTGGAGAAACTCCTCGGCGAGCACCGGGCGCGCGGCGCTCACGCCCATCCCCGCCACCGCCCGCTGGAGCGCGCCGAAATCGCTCACCCGAAACGTCGCCTTGGCCCCCATCCCCGCCGGCGGCTTGAGCACCATCGGGAAGCCCGAAGCCCGCGCGAAGCTCTCCGCGTCGGCCATCGACGTGAGGAGCTGGTTGCGCGCCACCGGGAGCCCCGCGGCCTGGAGGGCGGCCTTCATCCGGGACTTGTCGCGGAAGAGGTCGGCCGTGTGCGGGTCGGTGCCGGGCACCTTGAAGTGGGCGCGGGCCTCGGCGATCTGCACCTGGATGGCCTCCAGCACGCCGAGGATGCGGTGGGGCGGGCCGTGGCGGCGCGCGAGGAGGGCGACGGCTTCGAGAATGTCACTGCCGGAGAGCGGGTCGCTCACCCGGACGATGTCGTCGTAACACTTCGCGTCGTCGCCGTGGGGGGCCTCGTGGACGACCCCGAGGAGGCGGACGTCCGCGAGCCGGGCGACGGCCCGGACGAAGCGCATGGTGGTTTCCAGGGGGAAGGGGGCGACGAAGACGACGTTGCGGGGCATCACGTGAGAGCTTCTCCGCTCGACGGTGCGCCCGTCAACGCGTTACCGTCGGCGACCTATGCGAGTCGTCTTCCTCTCCGCAGCGTATCCCCCCGAAATGCAGCAGTACACCCGCGGCCTGGCCGAGGTCGGGGCCGAGGTGTACGGCGTCGGCGATCAGAACGTCGCCGCCCTCCCCGCGTCGATGAAGAAGCACCTCGCCGGCTGGCTCCAGGTGCCCCGCATCATGGACGAAGACGACGTCATCGAGCGCGTCACCGCGTGGATGCGCGGCCGCGAGGTCGACCGCGTCCTCGCCAACTGGGAGCCCCTGGTGATCCTCGCCGCCCGCATCCGCGAGCGCTGGGGCATGCCGGGGATGTCCGTCAACGCGGTGCGCGGCTTCCGCGACAAGCAGCTCATGAAGGAGCGCGTGAAGGCCGCCGGGCTGCGCGTGCCCCGCTCGGCGCGGGTGTTCACCTCCGCCGACGCGCACGCCGCGGCCGAGCAGGTGGGCTACCCCCTCGTCATCAAGCCCATCGCCGGAGCGGGCAGCGCCAACACCTACCGCTGCGCGACCCCCGCCGAGCTCGACCGCGCCCTCGGGCAGATGCACGGCGTCACCGAGGCGAGCTGCGAGGAGTACATCGAGGGCGAGGAGTTCACCTTCGACACGGTGTGCATCGACGGCAAGCCCGTCTACGAGAACATCGCGTCGTACCTCCCGAAGCCCATCGAGGCCCGCAGCGAGGAGTGGATCTCGCCCGTCATCATCACCGTGCGCGACATGTACCAGGAGCGCTTGATGCCCGGCGTCGAGCTCGGGCGCAACGTGCTCACCGCGCTCGGGATGGGCGACGGGTTCACGCACATGGAGTGGTTCCTCACGCCGAAGGGGGAGGCGGTGTTCGGGGAGATCGGGTGTCGCCCGGGCGGCGCGCACCTCGTCGACCAGATGAACTACACCTCAGACGTCGACCTCTTCCGCGAGTGGGCCCGCGCCGTGTGCCACCGCCGCTTCGAGGGGGCCACCGCGCGCAAGTACAACGCCGCCATCGTCTTCAAGCGGGCCTACGGGCAAGGCCGCATCACCCGCATCGAGGGCCTCGGCGACTGGCTCCGGATGTGCGGTCGCTGGGTGGTGGAAGACGAGCTCCTCCGCCCCGGCACGCACCGCCGCGACTGGAAGCAGACGCTCCTCTCCGACGGCCACGTGCTCGTGCGCCACCCCGAGTGGGCCGAGGCGCACCGCATGGCCTTCGCCGCCGCGACGGGAATCAAGCTGTACGCCGGAGGTTAGACGTCACCGATGTCCGCGCTCGACCAGACCCTCGTCGACCCCAACTCGCTCTCGCCCCCGCGGGCGGGCGGCCCCTCGCTCCGCGCGACGCAGGTCGACGCCGCGCCGCCCGGCAACGCCAACAACCGCAGCACCATCCTCCCCCGCATCGCGTACACCGGCGACATCCCGCAGCTCGTCACCGACGCGCGCGACCGCTTCGAAACCGCGAAGGTGCTCGGGCGCGGCGGGGCGGGCGAGGTGGTGCTCGCCCGCGACAACGACATCGAGCGCCCCGTCGCGGTGAAGCGCCTGCTGCCCGAGCTCGACGACCCGGGGCTCATCGGGCGCTTCGTCGACGAGATCCGGGTGCTCGGCGCGCTCGACCACCCGAACATCGTCCCGATCCATGACGTCGGCGTCGACCCCGACGGGCGCTACTACTACGTGATGAAGTACGTCGAGGGCGAGACCCTCGAGCACATCATCGAGAAGCTCGCCGCGGGCGACCGCGAGTACCACGCCCGCTACCCCTTCGAACGGCGGGTGGAGGTGTTCCGCCAGGTGCTCCGCGCGGTGCAGTACGCCCACGCGCGGGGAGTGATCCACCGGGACATCAAGCCGGCCAATGTGATGGTGGGGCGCTACGGCGAGGTGCTGGTGATGGACTGGGGCATCGCGCGGCGCCTCCACGCCGACGAGAAGCTCCCGTTCCCGGTGCGCGACAGCGCGTCGACGCTCAAGGCGCCGCGGGCCGCGGGGGAACCGGACTCGCCGCGCCACCGCACCGTCGTGGGCCAGCTCATCGGGACGCCGGCGTACATGTCCCCCGAGCAGGCCCGCGGTGACCACGAACGCCTCGACGAGCGGAGCGACGTGTACGCGCTCTGCGTGATGTTCCATGAGCTTCTGACGCTGACGCACTACCTCGGGCACACGCAGACGGTGACCGAGTGCCTCGGCGCCGCGCAGCAGTTGGAGGTGCCCTTCGCGTCAGACATCCGCAGCCCGCACCAGCCCATGGTGCCCGCCGACCTCGCCCACTTCATCCGCCACGGCGTTTCGAAGAACGCCGCGGAGCGCCACCGCTCGATCACCGTGATGCTCGACCGCCTCCAGGCCATCGAGGAGGGGCACTGCCCCGTCGAGTGCCCCGCCACCTTCATGAAGCGCATGGGCACCGAGACCACCCACGCCATCGACCGCCGCCCCTTCGTGCTCCTCGGCGCCGTGTCCTTCACCCTCGTGATGGCCCTGCTCGGCGTCGCCATGCTGGTCGTCTCGGTCACGACGTGATCGGGATTGCCCGCGGGGCGCGTTGACGGTACGTCTTCATCGCCCCCATGGCATCCGACCTCCTCGACCGTCGCTTCCTCGCTGTCATCGGCAAGGGCGGCACGGGCAAGACCACCGTCGCCGCCTCCCTCGCGATCCTCGCGGCCTCCCGTGGCAAGCGCGTGCTCATCTGCATGACGCAGGCCCGCGAGCGCATGAGCGCCATGCTCGAGACCGAGATCATCGGCTCGGAGGTGGTGAACATCCTCCCGCGCATCGACGCCGTGAACATGGACCCCGAGGCGTGCCTCGAGGAGTACGGGCTCATGGTGCTCAAGGTGCGAGCCCTGTACAAAGCCGTGATGGACAACCGCGCGGTGAAGGGCTTCCTCCGCGCGGTGCCTGGGATGGACGCCTGGGCGATGCTCGGCAAGGCCCTCTTCCACGTGAAGGAGAAGGACGAGAGCGGCCGCGACCGCTACGACCTCGTCATCCTCGACGCGCCCGCCACGGGCCACGGGCTCCAGATGCTCCGCGTCCCGCAGGTGATCGCCGACATCGCGCCGGCCGGGCTCCTGCGCCGTGAGGCCGACGAGGGGCTCGCGATCCTCCGCGACCCGAAGAAGGCCGGCATGGTGGTGGTGACGCTCGCCGAGGAGATGCCCACGGCCGAGACCGAAGAGCTCGTCGCGTCGCTCCAGAAAGACCTCCGCCTCCCGCTCGCGCGGCTGGTCATCAACAACGTGCTCACGCCGGTGTTCAAGGGCCAGCTCGCGCCCGCGGAGGCCGCCGCGGTGGTGCTCTCCCGCTCCGACGCGCTCGCCCCCATCGCCCGCGCCGGCCTCGCCCGCGCCCACCGGGAAGACCTCCAGCGCCGCATGATCGAGCGCCTCGCGAAGCTCCCCGGGCAGAAGGTGATCCTCCCGTCGCTCGCGGTGGAGCGGGTGAAGCGCGGCGACATCGAGCTGCTCGCGAAGGGGCTCGGCGCGGTCTGAAACCCGGCCCCGCGGCCTCTCACGGGTTGCGGCGGGGTGCGCTCCTGGTGTACCCCCACCGCCGAGCAGCGTGGCCTCGCTCGTGAGGCCAACATCACAGGAGAGCAGATCATGTCAGCAGGCGAGATTCTCAAGCGCGGTTCGAAGGGCAGCTCGGTTACGGCGCTCCAGGGCCAGCTCAACACGCTCGGCTACAACCTGGCGACGGACGGCGATTTCGGTCACGGCACCGAAGACGCGGTGAAGCACCTCCAGAAGTCCTTCGGCTACACGGTCGACGGCATCGTGGGGGACGGCACGCGCTTCCTCATCAACCAGCAGATCGGCCTCGGCTGGAAGTCCAACCCCACCAACAAGTAGTCCGCCGCCCCCGCCGCGCCGTTCGCGCGCCCCGTCAGAACGTCCCGCTCACCCCCACCATCGCCCCGCCCGCGACCGGCGCCAACGCCAGGTCGACGCCGACGCCGCGCGTCCGACGGTAGACCTCCCACGACTGCTCCAGCGGGTCGGGCGAGAACATGATCCCCGCCCCGGACAGCACCGAGAACGCGCCCGTCGCGAGCGCGAACGTGCCCGTCGCGTGGTTCAGCGTCGCGCTCCCGCGCTCGTCGGTGAAGAGCAGCGCCGTCCCGCCCACCATCAGCACCACACCCAGCCCGATGCTGATGGGGCCGCCGACGCGCCGGAAGCGTCGGTTGCGCTCGGCCCGGCGCGCCCACTCGGCCTCCGCCGCGGCCAGCGTCTGCCCGGGGGTGAAGCCGCTCGCCGCCGAGGCCGTGAGGGAGTCGCGCACGGGCTGCAACGCGTCGTTGAACACCAGCGTCAGCGCTGAACCGATGATCATCCCGAGGCCGCCGCCCGCGATGCCGAGCCCGTAGACGATGTCGTTGCGCCGGCCCTGGTCGAGGAGGAGGCCGCCCGTCACGACCCCAGCGGCGCCCGCGACGATGCCCGAGATGCCCATCGCGAGGCGCATCGACTGGTGGTTGCCCTCGAACCACACCAGGGTGCTGCGGAGGCGGGCGAGGGCGCGGGCTTCGTCGCTCTCACCGTCCGTGACCTGCGGGGTCGCGGGGGCGACCCGGGTGCGCGGCGGGGGCGGCGCCGCGGGGGCGGGCGGGACGGCGGTTTCCCACGGGGGAGGCGGCACCGCCGCGGTCTGCGCCGAGGCCGCCGCGGGGAGCGCCAGGCATCCGAGGGAGAGGCAGAAACGTAGGGAGCGCATCGCGTTGACGCTACGACAGAGGGCGTCGGGTGCGATAGCGTCGAGGGAGCCATGCACGCACGGATGATGAACTTCCCGCTCACGATCACCCACCTGCTCGACCGGGCCGCGCGGTTCTTTGGTCGGCAGGAGATCGTCTCGCGGAGGGCGGACAAGAGCCTCCACCGCACCACGTACGCCGAGCTCCACGGGCGCGCCGGCCGACTCGCCCACGCGCTCGAGAAGCTCGGCGTGAAGCGCGGCGACCGCGTCGCCACCCTCGCGTGGAACCACGCGCGCCACCTCGAGCTGTACCTCGGTGTGCCCGCGATGGGCGCCGTGCTCCACACGCTCAACCTGCGGCTCCACCCGACGGAGATCGCGTACATCGCGCGCCACGCGCACGACAAGGTGGTGGTGGTCGACGAGACGCTGCTGCCGCTGCTGGCGAAGTTCATCAAGGACGTGCCCTCGGTGGAGCACGTGGTGGTGCTGCGCGAGACGGGCAACGCGCTCGCCGACGGGCACCTCGACTACGAGGCGCTGCTCGCCCCCGAGTCCAGCGCCTACGCGTGGCCCACGCTCGACGAGAACAGCGCGGCCATGATCTGTTACACCTCGGGGACGACGGGCAACCCCAAGGGGGTCGTATACAGCCACCGCTCGACGGTGCTCCACACGCTGGTGGCGTGCATGACCGACGCGCTCGGCGTCTCCGAGTCCGACACGCTGCTGCCGGTGGTGCCGATGTTTCACGCCAACGCGTGGGGGCTGCCGTTCTGCGCGGCGGCGACAGGGGCGAAGGTGGTGTTCCCGGGGCCGCACCTCGACCCGACGTCGCTGCTCGACCTCATGGCGTCGGAGAAGGTCACCCTCGCGGCGGGCGTCCCCACCATCTGGCTCGGCATCCTCGCGCTGCTCGATCAAGACCCGAAGCGCTTCGACCTGTCGGCGATGCGCTCGATGGTGATCGGCGGCTCGGCGGCGCCCGCGGCCATGATCAAGGGCTTCCGCGAGCGCCACCGGCTGGAGGTGACGCACGCCTGGGGGATGACCGAGACCAACCCCCTCGGCACCCTCGCGCGCATCAAGACCACGCTCGGCGCGCTCGACGAGGACGCGCGCCTCGCGGTGCGGGCCACGCAGGGCTACCCCGTCCCCTTCGTGGAGGTGCGGCACGTCGACGACCAGGGCCGCGAGCTGCCGTGGGACGGCAAGACGATGGGCGAGCTCGAGGTGCGCGGCCCGTGGGTGGCGTCGAGCTACATGGGCGACGAGGGGGCGGAGAAGTTCACCGCCGACGGGTGGTTCAAGACGGGCGACGTGGTGACGCTCGACGCCGAGGGGTACGTGCGCATCACCGACCGCGCCAAGGACGTGGTGAAGTCCGGCGGCGAGTGGATCTCCTCCGTGGCGCTGGAGAACGCGCTGATGTCGCACCCCGCGGTGCTGGAGGCGGCGGTGTTCGCGGGGCGCCACCCGAAGTGGGACGAGCGCCCCATCGCCGCGGTGGTGTTCAAGCCCGGCGCGACGGCCACGACGGCGGAGCTCATCGCGCACCTGGAGCCGATCTTCCCGAAGTTCTGGCTGCCCGACGCGGTGGTGACGGTCGAGCAGATCCCGCGCACCTCGACGGGGAAGTTTCTGAAGTCGAAGCTGCGCGAGGCGTACGGCGACCTGCTGGCGAAGGCGTGACGTGCGGCCCATCGCCCTCCTCGTGACGCTCGCGCTCGGCTGTGGCGCCTCGCCCGACGCGCCCGCCGTCCCCGCGCCCTCGGACGGCGGCGGTGCCGACGACGCCGCCGTCGCGCCCGGCCCCGACGCGCCCTCGCGCGACCACGGCCCCCCGATGGACCCGACGCTGTCGGTGCCCGTCTTCGACGCCGCCACCGTCGCGCGCGTCCGTGCCCTCCGCGCGATGGGGGCGTCGCGCGGGATGCGCCCCGACGTGTTCGCGAAGATCGGCGACTCGATCACGGAGTCGGCGAGCTTCCTCTCGGACATCGGGCACGGCTGGCACGACCTCGGCGCGCACACGGCCCTCGCGCCGACGGTGACGCACTTCAGCCGGACGACCTTCGCCGACGGGAGCAACTCCTTCACCCGTTCGAGCGGCTGCGCGATGGGCGGCTGGGTGGCGGCCTACGCCCTCTCGATGGACCCGATGAGCGCGCTGCGCCGCGAGATGGACTACACGCGGCCCGCCTACGCGGTGGTGATGTACGGCACCAACGACCTCGACCGCATCACGCCGATGGAGTTCACGCGCGACCTGACGCGCATCCTGGAGATCATCGAGTCGTACGGCTCGGTGCCGGTGATGAGCACCATCCCCGACCGCCTCGACCGCCCCGACGCGGCGATGCGCGTGCCGCCCTTCAACGACGCGATCCGCGCGCTGGCCGCGGCGCGCCACCTCCCGCTGGTGGACTACTGGCGCGTGCTGCAGCCGCTGCCGAACAAAGGGATCGACCCCGACGGGATCCACCCCTCAGCCTACCGGATCAACGGCAACGTGACCTGCGGCATCCTCACGCCGGCGGGGCTGATGTACGGGTACAACCTGCGCAACCTCGCCACCCTCTTCGCGCTCGACCGCCTGCGCACGCTGGCGCCGTAGGCAGCGCTCAGTCCGTGGGGTCGTCGAGGCGCAGGGCGCGTTCGGCGAGGAGGCACACGCCGCCGATGGCCGCGAGCCCGACGAGCATCGCGAAGAACAGCAGCGACGTCGCCACCGCCGCGTCGGGCCGCACGCCCACGAGCCCGAACATGTACTGAAACACCAGCTCACGCTGCCCGATACCGCCGGGCGTGAGGGGGACGTAGGTCGCCAGGATCACCGCCGGCACCACCCGCGCGCACACCAGGAACGACACCCCCGGCGCCAGCGTCTTCACGATGAACGACACCGACACCACGGACATGAGCTGCGTCCCCACCGACTGGAGCACCGACAGCGCGAGCCCGCCGTAGGAGCGCGGCGAAGGGACGCGCAGCAGCAGCCCGCCGAGCACCGGGACGCGCGCGACCAGCCCGCGGAGGCCGTCGAAGCGCTGCAGGGCCCACGGGGCGAGGAGCACCAGCGACGACAGCCCGAGGGCGCCGATGAGGCCCACCTCGAGGAGCGTCGCGACCGCGTCGCTGCGGAGGTCTTCGCTCATCAGCATCGCCGCCGCCGCCACGATGCACAGCCCGAAGAGCCCCGCCACGCGCTCCAGGAACACCACCGTCAGCGACGTCGCCATGTCGGGCATCGCCGCGGGCACGACGCGGTGCGCGCGCACGCCGTCGCCCGCCACGCCGCTCGGGAGCATGTTGAAATAGAAGGCCACGAAGTAGTGCCGCAGCAGCGTCGGGAGGGGCGGCGTCGCGGTGGCCCCGTAGGCGCGCATCATCGTGCGCCAGCGCGCCGAGGCGATGATCACCGACACGATGAGCGCGCCGAAGGCCCAGGTGAGGTTGAGCGGGCCCACGTCGCGCGCGCGCGCCAGCACGTCCGTCCAGCGCACCCGACGCGTGAGCCAGAAGATGGGGAGCAGCGCGAAGAGCGCGCGGAGCCCCGTGCCGACGGGACCCTTCCAGAGCGCGCCGAGGCGGGAGGGAGCGACGGCCGCGGGCGGCGCAGGAGGGAGGTCGGTGGTCACGCTACTGGGAAAAGTCGATGCGGACGGGCTGGCGTGAGCCAGGGGCGACGGTGATGTTCTGCGTGCGGGTGCCGCGCTCGGGGTTGACGCAACGGACCGCGTGACGTCCTGGTGAGAGGGTGATGTCGCGCGTCGGTGTCTGGCCGTACGAGCGGCCGTCGACGAAGGCCTCGCACCACGCCCCCGTCGCGCCCACGCGAATGGTGCCGGGCCGCGTGTCTTGCGTCGTCGGAGGCGGCGGCGGCGGAGGCTGCGGAGGGGGCGTGTGCGCGCTGCCCGAGCTCTCGTGCGGCGTGAGGTGCATCGTGCGCACGGCGAGCGTCTGCCCGACCGTGGGGCGCACGAAGCGCGAGACGCTGTCGAAGCCGGGCGCGCTCGCGGTGAGCGTGATGGGGCGCGGGCCGACGGTCACCCGCACGCGGTAGGGGCCGCCGCCCGTGAGCTCGCGGTCGTTGACGCGCAGCGAGGCGGTGCCGGGCTCGGTGGGCACGGTGATCCACGCCTCGTCCGGGCCGAGCGGGCGCTCGCGGAGCGTGAGGGCGCGCGACTCGACGCGGCCGCCGACGCCGACGAAGCTGAAGTTCTCGTCGAGGTGCTCGGGGCTCCGCACCACCACCGCGTGCTCGACGCCCGCGCGCAGCTCGGGGATCGTCACCGGCGTCGCCCCTGGCACCTCGCGGCCGTCGACGATCACCCGCGCGCCCGGCGGCGTGGTGCGCACCTCGAGCACCGCGAACGATGCGGCCTGCTCGCGCGCGAGCGTCGCGCTCACCTCGCCGCGACCCCCCGCGCGGTCGAGCGTGACCTCCCCCGTGTAGGGCGCGTAGCCCTCGGCCGTGAGCCGCACCCGGTAGCGCGTCCCAGCGCCCGTCGCGAGCCCCGTGAGCTCGTGCGGGGTGCGGTGCGAGGTGGGCGCGTCGTTGAGCCAGATGTGCGCCCCCTCGGGCGTCGAGCGCACCGTGATCACGCCGTCGCTCACGACCGGCGCGGCGACCGGGCGCGTGCTCTGGTACGCGTAGTAACCCCCCGCGGCGAGGGCGCACACGATGAGCCCGGCCACCAGGGGCGTCCGCGAAGGGGCCGCAGGCTCGGCGGGGCGCGGCGGGAGCGTGACGGTGCCCGACACCTGGCGCTCGTCGTCGTCGGCCGCGTGCCCGAGCTTGTCGGAGGCGGTCTTGGCTTCGGCGAGGAGGAGGTCGTGCTCGGCGAGGCGCTCGGCGAAGAGCATCGTCATCCACGCGCCGAGGCCGACGGCGGAGACGGGGATGTGATCGGCGCGGGCGACGGACTCGAGGTCGGCCTGCATCTCCTTGGCGCTCTGGTAGCGGGCGTCGCGGTCGGGCGCGAGGGCCTTCATGATCACCGACTCGAGGGCCGGCGTGATGCGCGGGTTCACCTCCGAGGGGCGAGGGTAGTCGCCGTCGGTGATCATCTTGATGGTGTCGGCGTCGGAGCCGGTGCGGAAGAGCCGACGACCCGTGCACAGCTCGAAGAGCATGATGCCCAGCGAGAAGATGTCGCTGCGGTGGTCGAGGTCGTCGCCGCGCGCCTGCTCGGGCGACATGTACGGGATCTTCCCCTTCACCTTGCCGGGCCCGGTCCCCTCGTCGAGGGAGTTGAGGCTCACGTGGGTGTCGCGGCGCACCTCGCCTGAAGCGCTGTCGGTGCCGCGCGGGCGGACGGTGCGGGTGGCCGTCCCGGCGACGTTGGACTCGACGCGCGCGAGGGTGGCCTTGGCGATGCCGAAGTCGACGATCTTGACGTCACCCGTGAAGGTGACCACGACGTTCTGCGGGGAGATGTCGCGGTGGACGACGCGGAGGGGCGTGCCCTGGAGGTCTTTTTTGTCGTGCGCGTAGGCGAGGCCCGCGGCGACGCCGATGCCGATCGCCAGCGCGTGCTCCAGGGGAAACTCGGTCGCCCCCTTGGGCTTCATCGCGCGCACCACCGAGCGGAGGTCTTCCCCGTGGATGTGCTCCATCGCGATGAAGTACTCGCCGTCGGCCTGGCCCACGTCGAACACCGTCACGATGTTCGAATGGGCGAAGGTCATCGCGATGCGCGCCTCCTTGAGGAGCATCTCGACGTAGCCCTTGTCGCGGCCGTACTCGGGCAGGATTCGCTTGATCACCAGCAGCCGCTCGATGCCCGCGATCGACCGGTGGATCGCGAGGTAGAGCACCGCCATCCCGCCGGCGGCGAGGCGCCGCACGAGCATGTACTTCCCGAAGCGTCGGGGGAGCGGCTCCTCGGGGAGGGCCGCGGTGTCGGGGCTGTTCGGCGCGGGGCGCGCGACGGCTTCAGGCACGGGAGGTTTGGCTTTTTACGCGCAAGGACAACCAGGACGTCGCGGGAGGCGCTACCCCGCGCGTGCGCGCCATCCTACGGGTTGTCACACCCCTGTCAATCGAAGCAGACGTCCATCAACCCGGTGACGGGGTTCAGCCGACCGCACTGCCGCCCGCCGCTGCCCTGCGCAGGTTGTGTACGCCCGCTGCCCTGCGCGCCCGTGGGGCGGCTGTTGGCGCGCGGGGCCGCTTGGATCTCGAACTCTTCGCCGTCGCGCGAGGGGGTGACGGTCATCGTGCCCTGGCGCCGACCGTTTTGCATCGTCACCTGGAGCGGGACCCCGGAGAGCACGAGGCGGCGGCAGTCACCGCTGCCTTCGCAGGGCTCGATCGCCGCGGCGCCCGCCTGCGGGGTCGCGTACCGGAAGGTGATCGTCCGCGCCGTGAAGCCGTGGGGAACCACCCGGATCGTCACGCGCGCGGGGGCCGCCACGGGCGCCACCGCGGCGTCGGCGGCGACGGTGGGCGTCGGCGGCGTGGGCGTCGGCGGCGTCGGCACGCGGGCCGCGGGTAGGGCGGGGGGCGTCGGCGTGGGCGTCGGTGTCACCGTCGGGCGGGTCGGCGGGGCCTCCGAGCCCGAGAGCGCGTAGGCCACCACCGCACCGCCGGCGATGAACACCAGCAGCAGGATGGCCACGACGAGGGCGATGGTGCGCTTCTTCGTGGGCGCCGGAGAGAGGTCGCCCTCCACGGTGCGCGAGACGCCCGCGGTGACGGGCACCTGACCGAGCGGGGGGAGGGCCGTGCCGGGCGTCGAACCGATCCCCAACACCTGCGCGGCGCCGGGGGGGATGACCGGGGCCGACGGAGGCGCGAGCGCCGCGTTGGTGCGCGCGCCGCTGCGGAAGCGCTGGAGGTCGTCGGCGAACTCCTGCATCGACTGGTAGCGCTGCCCCGGGTCCTTCGCGAGCGCTTTGAAGATCACGGCCTCGAGCTCGGGGCTCACCACCGTGTGGGGGTTCACCACCCCGATCTTCGGCGGCTGCTCGAACATGTGCTGCGTGAGGATCCCCATGAACGAGTCGCCCACGAAGGGGACGCGCCCCGCGAACATCTCGTAGAGGATCACCCCGGCGGCGTAGACGTCCACCCGGTGGTCGACGGGCTTCCCCGCGGCCTGCTCGGGGGACATGTACTCCGGCGTGCCGAAGATCATCCCCGTGCGCGTGAGCTTGCGGCTGCCCTCGGCGCTCCCGGAGATGTCCTTCATCTGCGCGATGCCGAAGTCGACGATCTTCACCACCTCGCGCCCGTCGTCGGCCCGCACGAGGAAGACGTTCTCGGGCTTCATGTCCCGATGGACGATGCCCTTCTGGTGCGCGGCCTGGAGCGCGCGGCACACCTGAACGGCCACCTCGACGCCCCGCTCCTGCCCGAGGGTGCTCTCCGCCTGGAGCACGTCGGCGAGGTCGGTGCCGACGAGCAGCTCCATCGCGATGTAGAAGCTGCCGTCCTTCGTCTGGCCGTAGTCGGTGACGTCGAGGACGTTCTCGTGCTTGATGCGCGCGGCGCTCTTGGCCTCCTGGGTGAAGCGGGCCACGACGTCCTGGCGGCGCGCGAAATCCTCGCGGAGCACCTTCACCGCGACGTGCTTCTCCAGCCGGTCGTCGACGGCCTCGTACACCACCCCCATGCCGCCCTCGCCGAGGCGCCGCAGCACCTTGTAGCGCTCGGCCACCACGGCCCCCACGAGGGAGGGCTCGTCGGACTCATTCGCCTGCCCGACGGGCGTGCGCATCGCCACCGTGGGCTGGTCGGGGATGTCGTCTTCTTCTTTGTTGGCACCCACGGCGGGCATCTCCGTGCTCACCGCGGGCTGACGCGTGGTGAGCTCGCTCGGATCGAGCGGCTCGGGGTCGGCGAGGTTCATCATCGCCTGGGCGCCATTCGAGGCGGGGGCGGCGCGCGCGGCGGGCGCACGACCCGCCCGCGGCGCGCGGTGGGTGTCGGTGCCGCGCGCCGGCGTCGGCGCCTGGAGCGCGGTCGCACCCAGCGCGCTGATGGGCTGCGAGGAGAGCACCACGCCGTCGTTGCCGAGCGACATGCCGCCGAGGCCGCCCATCGGCTTCGTCGAGGACTTCTGCAACCGAGGCTGGAGACGGCTCCCGTCCGTCGCACAGAAGACGGTCTCGTCTTCGTACTCGAGGTTGCATTGCGGGCAGTACTTCATGGGTCAGTCACAAGCATACCCGTCTCCGCCTTCGGGCGGCGGCCACGCTACCACCCTCGCTCACGGGGGGTCAAACAGCCGTTCGTGTCTGGTGTGTTAGGGTTCGCCACGAGATGACCCGCATCGCCCTGCTCCCGCCCGACGTCGCCAACCAGATCGCCGCCGGGGAGGTGGTCGAGCGCCCCGCCTCGGTGGTGAAGGAGCTGGTGGAGAACGCCCTCGACGCCGGGGCCCAGACCGTGACCGTCTCCCTCGACGGCGGCGGCCTCGCCCGCATCGCCGTGACCGACGACGGCGGGGGGATGGGCCCCGACGACCTGAAGCTCGCCGTGGTGCGCCACGCCACCAGCAAGATCCGCTCGGCCGACGACCTCGTGGGGGTGGCGACCTACGGCTTCCGCGGCGAGGCGCTCCCGTCGATCGCCTCGGTGTCGAAGTTCCGGGTGACTAGCCGGGCGAAGGGGAGCGACGAGGGCGCGGAGGTGTGGGTGGAGGGCGGCGCCGAGGCCACGCTCCGCCCCGCGGGGTGTCAGGTGGGCACCACGGTGTCAGTCGAAGACCTGTTCTACAACACGCCGGCGCGCCGGAAGTTCATGCGCTCGCCGCAGACCGAGGGGGCGAGCTGCGTCGAGATCGTGGTGCGCATGGCGATCCCGCGGCCCGACGTGCGCTTCGTGGTGCGGCGCGACGGCCGGGTGGTGCGCGAGCTCCTGCGCCACGCCGATTTCGGCGCCCGCGTGCGGGAGATCTGGCCCGACGAGAACCTCGCCGACCTCCGCGGATCGCGCGGCCCCGTGAAGGTCACCGCGCTGCTCGGTCCGCCGGAGCGGGCGCGCGCGGGGGCCAACCACCTCGCCCTCTACGTCAACGGCCGCCACGTGCGCGACCGCGTGCTCCTCCGCGCCGTCGCGCAGGCGTACGGATCGACCCTGGAGGGCGGGCGCTACCCCGTGGGGGCGCTCCTCCTCGAAGTGCCGCCCGCGGACGTCGACGTGAACGTCCACCCGCAGAAGACCGAGGTGCGCTTCGCCTCCCATGCCGCGGTGTTCGAAGCCGTGGCCGCCGTGCTCCGCGACGCCGCGGGCCCCGCTCCGTGGGCGCAGGCGACGCTCCGCCCGCGGGACTTCTGGGCCGAGCACCTCTCCGCCGGTCCCGCCGTCGAGAACAAGGCCGCGGCCCTCATCGCCCGCGCCGAAGCCGAGGCGAGCGAGCCCGCGACGACGCCTGCGAGCACGGTGGGCGCACGCGCTGAAGCGATCCCCGCCGTGGCGCACGCCTTCGTCGAATCTCCCGCCGACCCCGCGGATCCGTGGGCGCGCATCCTTCAGGCCCCGTATCCCCCGAAGCCCTACGACCTCCCGAGTCGCCCCGCCGCAGTGACGCCGTCGCCCACGCCGCCGCCCGTCGCGGAGGCTCCCGCGGCGTCGTCGGAACTCCCGGGGGGCGGTGCCTTCGGCGCGCTCCGCTACGTGGGCCAGCTCCGTCGGATGTACCTCCTCTGCGAGAACGAGACGGGCATCGTGATCCTCGACCAGCACGCGGCGGCCGAGCGGGTGACCTTCGAACGGCTGCGTCGTGCGTACGCGGCGCGTGCGGTGGCGATGCAGCCGATGCTCGTCCCCGAACGCGTCGAGCTCTCCCCCGAGGACGTCGCCCTCCTCGAAGAGCGCGCCGACGACCTCGCCACCGTCGGCATGGACCTCGCGCCCATCGGACCGACCACCGTGGCGATCCGCGCTGTCCCCGCGCTGCTGCTGCGGGCCGACCCGCGGCGTCTGGCGCGCGACCTCGTGAGCGAGCTCTCGCGCCAGGGCAACGACTTCTCCCGCGCGCGCGATCTCGTGCTCGCGACGATGGCCTGCCACGGCTCGGTGCGCGGCGGCGACGTGCTCGCGGATGAGGAAGCGAAGGCGCTGCTGCTCGCGCTCGACGGCGTGGACTTCGGGGGGCACTGCCCGCATGGCCGCCCGGTGGTGTGGTCGATGCGCTGGCCCGAGCTGGAGCGCAAGGTGGGGCGCTGAGCGGGGGCGTGGTCACGCAATGTCCACGGGGGGCGGATTCCGCTCGGGTGGGTCGCGGCTTCCAAAAAGTCGCCCCGGAGATCGTATTCGACGTGGTGTGCTACCCCACCGGTGCGAGCACCCCCGCGCCGAGCATCTCGCGGACGAAGCCCAGCACCTGCGGCCGCACCTCGCCGGCCTCGACGCCGCAGAGCTCGCCGTAGCGCGCGGTGGCCTCCGCGACCGACGCGCTCTCGTGCAGCAGCGACAGGAGCGCGTAGACGGGTTCGGAGATCTCCCGCTTCGAAGCGATCCCCTCGGGGAAGAGCAGCGTGCGCTTGGGCTCCTCGTCGTCGGGGCGGCGCTCCTCGCGCCACGTCGCGCTCGCGCCGAGCCGCACCTTCGCCGCGGAGACCGCGACGTCGCCCGCGCGCAGCAGGTCGACGCCCGCGAGGTAGGCGTCGAGGATGGCCGCGTCGCCGTGTCGGAAGGAGCCCACGCGCGACGCGAGGACGGCGCCGCGGGTGACGGCCGTCCCCCCGTGCGCGCGCACCACCGCGAGCACCGACTGGAACTCCTCCAGCCCGAGCGCGCGGAAGTGCCGCCAGCGCTTGCCCACGGCCTCGACGTACGCCGCGTCGAGCGTCGGCTCGTCCTGCGAGGCGAACAGCACGGCCTCCAGGTCGGCGGGCGCGCCGGGGTGCGACAGCAGCACGAGGTCGACCGGCGCCCCTTCCATCATCGGCCCCAGGCGCGTGTGCAGCGGCGATCCCTTCCGCGCGGCCGACTCGAACATGAACACCCCCTGGCCCCCCGGAGCGAGCGCCGCCGGTGCGCCCGCGACGAAGCGGAGCGCGAGCTCGTCGCCCCACGAACCACCGTAGAGGATCTTCACGTCGGCGAGGCCCGGCGCCTGCGACACGTACGGGGGCTGCGCGACGATGCGGTCGAAGCGACGACCCGCCACGGGCTCGTAGAGGCTCCCTTCGAGAAACTCCGCCGCGAGCCCGTTGAAGCGCGCGTTGAAGCGGGCGAGGGCCACCGCGCGGGGGTTGAGGTCGGTGCCGGTGGCGCGCCCGCCGCGCTTCGCCAGCAGGAGCGCGAGCGAGCCCGCGCCGCAGCCGACGTCGAGGCACGTCCCCTCGACGCGCTCGGGGAGCCAGCGGGAGAGGCTCTGCGTGGTGGCCGTCGCGCCCATCACCGCGTCCTCGTCGAGCCACTGGTCGTCGGCGACGATCCAGAGGTCGTGGAAGGGCGTGATCTGGAAGCGCGCCCGCGCCTTGCCCTCGCGCACCTCGATGAGCGACGCCCGCGCGACTTCGTAGAGCGCGTCCCCGAAGGCCACGCGCGCCTCCGCCTCGGTGAGCTCGTCGCTGTAGTTGAAGAGACGCAGCAGGTGCGCCGCGGGGTCGGCCCGCTCGGCGAGGCGCCACAGCACCACGGGGACTCTGCCCGCGTTGAAGAGCACCTGCGGGAGGATGTCCTCCGCGTCGCCGAGGCGCTTCGGGTTGAAGCCCACGGCGTGGAAGCGCTCGCGCAGGGCGGCGCAGTGTTCGTCGGTGAGGGCGTCGAGGGGGGTGAGGTCGGCGAGGGCCATGGCGACGCGGATCACACCACAATTCGTGCGGGGCGCGCACGTCTGCACTTTCGTGGGGCGGCGGGCGGTGGGTTCGGGATACCATCCATCGCCCTGCATGACGCGCCCGTGGTCGATCCTGCTCGCGCTCGCTCTGTCTGCGCCCACTGTCACCCTCGCGCAGACGCGCCCGCCGCGCCCGCCCCTCCGTCGTCCGCTGCGCCCGCCCGTGCGTCCGCCGCCCGCGCCGGAAGCCCAGCCCGCGCCCGCGCCTCCCCCTGAGCCCGCGCCGCCTGCGCCGCCTGCCCCGGAGCCTGCGCCGCCGGAGCCCGCTGCCCCCGAGCCCCCGCCGCCTCCGCCGCCTCCGCCGCCTCCGCCGGTCGATCCGCTGCTCGCGCAGCCGGTGGGGCTCGACGTGAGCGTGGGGGCGCGGATGTTCGGCCGGAGCCTGTGGTTCACTGACGATTTCTTCCAGCGGCTGCGCCCGTACAACCTCACGCTGGCGCCCGCGGTGACGGCGGCGGTGGAGTGGTTCCCCGCGGCGCCGTTCTCGCGCGGGCCGGCGTCGTGGTTCGGCGTGGTGGCGAGCGGGGAGTACGGCTTCGGGTTCACGTCGACGGACGCGCAGGGGAGGGCCTACGCGACGGCGGCGTACGGCTTCACCGCGGGGGTTCGCTTCCGGCGCACCTTCTGGCGCGCGGAGGTGGGAGCCACGCTGGCGTACGGTCACCAGGTGTTCTCCATCGACCGCGGCGCGGCCGATCAGGCGCCGCCGGAGGGCATCCCCAACGTCGCGTACCAGTCCGTGCGCGTCGGCGTCTCCGGGCGCCTCAACCTCCTGCGACGGCTCGTGCTCACCGCGGGGGCGACGTACCTCGCGGTCGTGTCCGCGGGCGAGATCGACGGCGACGACTACTTCCCCCGGAGCTTCATCGGCGGCGTCGAGCTGCGCCTCGGGGTCGCCGTCCCGCTCGCCGCGGGCTTCGAAGCGCGCGCCGACTTCGAATGGCGCCGCTACTTCCACCACATGAACGTCGTCCCCGGTGACCGCCTCGTCGCGGGCGGCGCGGTCGACGACTTCTACGCTGCGACCGTCGGGGTCGCCTGGCGCCGATGATGACCCCACGCACGCTCCTCCTCCTCGTCACCGCCGCGCTCGGGCTCGCCGCGTGCCCCGGGCGCATCGACGACCCCTCGGCCTTCCTCGGCGTCGCCGGTGACAGCTCGGTGGTCTCCTGCACCATCGGCGTGAGCGCGGTGGAGGCCCAGATCATCCGCCCCCGCTGCGCCACCGCGGGCTGCCACGAGCGCTCCATGCCCGCGGGCCGCCTCGACCTGGAGAGCGCCAACCTCGGCGCCCGCCTCGTCAACGTGCGGGCCAGCGGGTGCATGGGCCAGGTGCTCGTGTCGCCCACGTCCCCGGGGCAGAGCTACTTCATCGAGAAGCTCAACGCCTCGCCCCGCTGCGGCGATCGGATGCCCCTCGGGTCGCCTGCCCTCACGCCCTCCGAGGTGGTGTGCGTCCGCCTGTGGGCCGAGACCCTCGTGACCGACGGCGGTGCCCCGATGGACGCGACGCCCGACGCCGTGTCGCCCGACGTGCGCGACGTGGCCGACGTGGCCGACGCGGGCGACGTGCGGGACGCGATGGACGCCAGTGACATCACCGACGCGAGTGACGCGATGGACGCCAGCGACGTCGCCGACGCCGACGACGCGATGGACGCCAGCGACGTCGCCGACGCGACCGAGAGCGGCGCGATGGACGCTGCCGACGGCGGGGATGCGGGCGTCGCCAGCGATGCGCGCGACGCGGGCGATGCGGGCGACGCCGCCGCGGACGTGCGGGATGCGAGCGACGCGGCCGACGTTGCCGCGGACGTGCGCGACGCGGGCGACGCTTCCGTCGACGTGCGCGACGCGCCGGACGCGAGCGACGCGGCCGACGGCGGCGGAGATGCCTCCACGGACTGAGCGCGTCGACGACGTCCTCCGCGCTGCGCGGGCCCTCGCCGACCCGACGAGCGCCGTGGGAGCCCGGGCCCGCGCGGCCGCCGCGGACGAGTGCCTCCTCTCCGCGCCGATGATCGAGCGCGTGTTCGCGACCGCGTGCGCGCGCTACACCCCGGAGGCGCTCGCGGCCCTCGCGTCCGAGGCGCGCGCCGGGCAGCGGGTGGGCGTGGCGCTCGCGGCGACCGTGGCCACTGCCCCCCTGCGAGCCCTCGCGCTCCCGTGGCTCGCGGGCGCCGAGCGGGTGACCGTCCGCGGGTCGCGACGTCAGCCCGGCCTCGTCCGCGCCTTCACCGACGCCTTCGCCCGCGACGAGATCGCCGTCGTCGACGAGCTCCCGCCGCGACTCGACGCGCTCGTGGCCTACGGCAGCGACGAGACGATCGCGGCCCTCCGCCACGCCTGGCCCGAAGCACTTTTCGAGGGGCACGGCCATGGCTTCGGGGTCTCGTACGTCGCTGCCGACGCGCCCTTCGATGACGCCGCCCGGGCCGTCGCCGTCGATGTCGCCGAGCACGACCAGCGGGGCTGCCTCTCGCCGCAGACGGTGTTCGTGGCGGGCGACGCGGTGGCCTTCGCGCAGGCGCTCCACCGCGCGCTCGGGGCCTTCGAAGCGATCGCCCCGCGCGGCCCCGTGACGGCGGGCGACGGAGCCGCCGTCGCCCAGTGGCAGGGCGTCGTCGCGGCGCGCGGACGGTGGTTTCGGCGCGGCGCAGCGCACGGCGTGGGGGCCCTCGACGCCGCGGAGCTCATGGCGAGCCCCGGGCTCCGCAACGTCGCGGTGTGCCCCGTGGACTCGGTGGCGGCGCTGCGGGAGGCGCTCGGCGACGAGCTCCCGCACCTCACCTGCGTCGGCGTGGCGGGGAGCCTCGACGCCGGCCCATGGCGCTTCACCCGCGCCCGCGTGGTGGCCGCTGGGACGATGCAAGACCCGCCCCTCGACGGCCCTGAAGACTGGCGGTGAGGCGATGGGGGAGAGACGAATCGTGGAGGCGCGGCGCCGCATCCGGGCGATGATCCGCGCGATGCGAACGCCCGTCCCCCTCGCGGTCGCCGTCGTGCTCCTGGCGACGCCGCTGCGCGCCGACCCCCTCGACGCGGCGGATGACGTCACCGACGCCGCCGTCTGGGACGACATCGCCATCGCCGCGCAGCCGCCGCCCATCACGCCCGCGATCATCCCCGCCACCCCGCAGCCCCCGACGCCTGTCCCCGCAGAGGCCGCGCTCGACGTCGCGAGCTACACCCTGCGGGCGACGCTCGACCCGCGCGCCCACGAGGTGACGGGCGAGGGGACGCTCCGCTGGCGCAACACCTCCCGCGTCGCGGTGCGCGAGCTCTGGTGGCACCTCTACCTCAACGGCTTCGAGAGCGAGCGGACCGTCTTTCTCCGCACGACGGGCGGCGAGCACCGGGGCAACTCCCGCGGGCGCTACGGGCGCATCGACCTCCGCACGATGCGCCTCGACACGGGCGAAGACCTCCTCGCGACCGCCGAGCGCGAGCCCACCGTGCGGGGCGATCGCTCCGAGCTGCGCGTGACGCTCCCGCGCGCGGTGGGGCCGGGCGAGGAGGTCACCGTGTCGCTCGCGTGGACGTCCGTGCTCCCGGAGGTGTTCGCGCGCACGGGCTTCAAGGGGAGCTTCCACATGGTGGCCCAGTGGTTCCCGAAGGTGGCGGTGCTCGAGGCGGATGGGCGGTGGGCGCACTTCCCCTTCCACGGCAACTCGGAGTTCTACGCCGACTTCGGGCGCTACGACGTCACCGTCACCGTGCCTCGCGGCTACGTCGTCGGCGCCACGGGGACGCCCGGGCCCGTCGAGCACACCCCCGCAGGCGAGCTTCACCGCTTCACCGCGTCGCCCGTCCACGACTTCGCCTTCACCGCGTGGGACCGCTTCCGCGAGCGCCGCGGCGAGGCGGGCGACGTCGCGCTCCGCGTGCTCTTCCCGCCGGGCTACGACGAGGCCGCGCGCGTCTCCATCGCCGCGCTCCAGCGCGCCCTCCCGGCGTACGAGCAGCGCTTCGGGACGTACCCCTACCCCGGACTCACCGTGGTGCTCCCGCCCGAGGAGGCCGAAGGAGCAGGTGGGATGGAGTACCCGACGCTCATCACCACGGCGTCGGTTCCGCTGTGGGTGCCGGGGGCCGCGCGCGCGCTGGAGCACGTGACGCTCCATGAGTTCATGCACCAGTACTTCTACGGGCTGGTGGCCTCCAACGAGAACGCGTGGCCCTTCCTCGACGAGGGCTTCACCGAGTACGCGACGGCGCTCGGCCTCGACGACCTGCACCCCCGCGGCGGATCGATGTTCGACCTCCCCGCGATGGGCCTCCACCTCGACGCCTTCGCGGTGGAGTCGTTCTGGTCCGCGGGCATTCGTCACGTGCTCCCGGTGGCGCAGGGGGCTGACGCCTTCCCCTCCTTCGGATCGTACGGCGGCCACGTCTACCCGCGCACCGCCACCGTCCTCCGCACGGCCGAGCGCACCGTCGGCGCGCTGCGCTTTCGCCAGGCCCTGCGCGCGTACGCGACGGCGTGGCGCTTCCGTCACCCGACGCCCGACGACTTCTTCGCCGTGATGCGCCGCGAGCTCGGCGACCCCATCGTCGACGACCTCCTCCGCCCCGCGCTCACCGCGCCCCTCGCGCTCGACTACGCGGTCACCGAAGCGACGTCGCAGCGCGAGGGCGGCCGCTACGTCGGGCACGTCACCGTGCACCGCACGGGCACCGTCTCGCTCCCCGTCGAGGTGCTGCTCGAAGACGCCCGCGGCGCCCGACGAACCGTCACCTGGGACGGCCAGGGCGGCTGGACCTCCATCCCCTACGAGGCTGAGGTCGCGCTGCGATCGGCGCGCGTCGACCCGTGGGGGCGCGTCCCCCTCGATCAGAACCGCGCCAACAACGCCCTCCTCGCCAGCGGGCAGCGGGGCCCTGGGACGCTGCCGATGGTGGCCCGCGTCGCGTACTGGCTGGGCCTCGCGCTCGGGGCGGTGGCGCAATGAGCGACGCCCTCTTCCACGGGCGACGCGCCGCGACGCTCGCGCTCTACGCCGCGCAGTCGGTGCTCCCCTGGGGCCTCGCGGCGGTGCTCACGCTGCCGGTGCTGTCGCCGCTCGCCCGCCACCCCGACGGGGCCTTCGCGCTCTACACCGAGGGGGGTCGCGTGCTCGGCGACGTGCTCCGCGCGCAGTCGAGCGGCGTGTCGGTGGCGCTCGGTGTGGCGGCGCTCGTGGGCGCGCTCTGGTGGGCGGCGTGGGTGGTGCTCGGCGCGACGCTCCCAGTGCTCGGCGTGGTGGAGCCCGCGCCGTCGCTGCACCGCGCGATGTCGTACTCGCTGCGGCGGGCGCCGACGCTGGTGGCGCTCTCGCTCCTCGCGCTGCTGGGCTACGGGGTCGCCGCCGTCGCGTGCGGGCTCGCGAGCCCGGGGCCGCTCCACGCGTTGGTGCGCGGTGAGACGCCCGCGACGATCGCGCCGCGCGACCTCCTCGGGCTCGCCGCGGGGGGCTTCGTCGTGGCGCTGGTCACCGTGTGGCACGACGCGGCCCGCGTGGTGGCGGTGGGGCGCGGCGCGGGCGCGGGGAGCGCGGCGGTCGCGGCGGTCGCGTGGATCGCGCGGGAGCCTGGCGCGACGCTCGGCGCGGCGCTGATGCACGCGGTTGCGGGCTACGCGGGCGTGGCGCTGGCGTACGGCGCGAGCCTGGTGTGGGGAGGCCACAGCGCGTCGGCGGCGGTGCTGGCGCTGGTGGCCACCGAGCAGGTCGCGCTGGCGTGGCGCTTCGGGTGGCGGGCGCGGTGGTTCTTCCACCTCGGCGCGCGCTTCAGGGAGCGGGCGCGGCCGTCGGAGGCGGCGCCGCCGCAGGAGCCGTAGCGGGCGCCCGCGCGCGAAACTCGTAGTAGTACCGCAGCACCTGGCGGACGTAGTGCTGCGTCTCCTCGTAGGGAGGCACCGCGCCGTAGCGGATCACCGCGCCCGCCCCGGCGTTGTACGCCGCGATGGTGAGCACGAGGTCGCCGTTGAAGGTGTTGGCCAGCAGCCGGAGGAAGCGCACGCCGCCGAGGATGCTCTGGCGCGGTTCGAAGGGGTCGGCGACGTTCATGCTCGCGGCGGTGCTCGGGAGGAGCTGCATGAGGCCCATCGCGTTGGACGTCGACACGCTGTACGGGTTGAAGTCGCTCTCCTGCTTGATCACCGCGCGGATGAGCGCCTCGGGGAGCTGGTAGAGCTGCGCCGCCTCGCGGATGTGCGCGTCGAAGCGGGTGTAGCGCGTCGGGTCGTGCGCGGTCTGGAGGTAGAGGGCGCGGGTCTCGGCGCTCACCGACGGCGCCGGCGGCAGGGTGATCACCTGCGACGGACGCTGCGACGGCGGCGGCTGGTCGCGCGAGGAGATGAACACCTGCGCGTTGTTGCGCCGCTGCGTCGGGACGTTGGTGAAATGGAGCGACCCGTCGGCGCTGCGCGACATCCAGATCTGCGCGGAGGCCAGGCCCGGGGCGGCGAGCGCGGCGAGCAGGGAGCTGAGGGCGAGGACACGCACGGCCTTCAGAGAGTACCCAACGCCCGGGGGCGGGCGCCACTTCCCGGCAGTCGCGGGGCGTCAGCGGCTGATGGAGACCGTCGTCGCGCGCAGGCCGTTGGCGTTGAACGACACACACGACGGGCCGCCCGTGTACATCGCGTTGATGCAGCTGCACGGGCTGCCCGCGCCCGCGCACGCCGTCGGCACCACCACGCAGGTCGGGGTGGTCACGCCGCCCTGTGTGTTCAGCAGGCAGTAGTGCGTGTTGTAGGCGCAGGTTGTGGCGGAGGCGCCCGTACCGCAGGCGAAGGTGCTGCCGTCACCGGAGTCGCTGCCGGAGCTGCATCCGACGGCCAGGAAAACAAAAGACAGCGCAGCGAAGACCGGGGGAGTTCTCATGAGAGCGGTAGATGCCGCCCTGGACGGCGGGTTGTCAACCTGGGAGGGCAGTCGGCGCGCTGCGGGCACCGCAGGCGGCGGGTTCTTCTCTCCGTAGGGAGTTGTGCTGTACGCTCCTTTGGAGACAACCGCCCCGATGGCCAAGGAAGGCGACACCCTCGACGGACGATACCTCCTGCGCCGACTGCTCGGCGACGGCGGCATGGGCAACGTCTTCCTCGCGGAGAACCTCAAGCTCGGGAACAAGCCCGTCGCGGTGAAGACGCTCAAGCCCGAGTACATCGCCAACAAAGACCTCGTGGCGCGCTTCCTGGAAGAGGCTCACGCGGCGTCGAAGGTGGAGCACGACAACATCGTGGAGGTGTTCGACGCCGACATCGACGGCGCCACGGGCACCCCATACATCGTGCAGCGCTACCTCCGCGGCACCAACCTCCGCGAGCACCTCGACGCCTCCCCCGGCCGCAGACTGGCTCCCGCCGAGGCCCTCGACTGCATCGTCCCCGTGATGGGGGCCCTCGTCGCCACCCACAAGCAGAAGATCATCCACCGCGACATCAAGCCCGAGAACATCTTCCTCGTGCGCACGAGCTCGGGCAACACGGTGCCCAAGCTCATCGATTTCGGCATCGCGAAGCACCTCGACCCGCCGGCGGGGCCGCGCCGCTCGAGCACGCGCGCGGGCTCCATCTGGGGGACCTTCGATTACATGTCCCCGGAGCAGGCGCGCGGCGAGCGCTCGATCGACACGCGGGCCGACATCTGGTCGGTGGGCGCGGTGCTCTTCGAAGCGCTCACGGGGCGCCTCCCGCTGGAGGTGGACAACCACGCGGCGCTCCTCCAGCGCTTCCTCGAAGGGCCGCCCCCGCGCGTCGACGCGGTCGCGCCGGACGTGCCCGGCGACCTCGCCGACGCCATCGAGCGCGCGCTCCAGATCGACCCGGCGAAGCGCTACCCCACGATGGCGGCGTTCATCTCCACGCTCATCAACTGCGCGAGCTACCAGAGCATGGTGCCGTGGCGCGCGATCCCGCTCTCGTCGCCCGACCTCGGCGAGGTGCCCGACCTGTCGTCGCTCGCGCGCCCCGCCACCGAAGACCACGGCGCCCACCGCCGCGGCCGCGCCGTGCGCTCCGTCGCCCCGGTCGATGAGCCCACGCGGCGCT
>JBILLV010000326.1:0-10564 GCA_044375895.1 Polyangiales bacterium
GGCGAATCTCGCGCTGCCGCTCGTCGAGGAGGCGGTACTGCTCCACCTGCCCGAGGTTCTTCATCCGCGGCACGTAGCTCGCGCGAATCTGCTGGCGGTAGTGGTTGAGCAGCTCCTCGTGGGACATACCCCAGCGCAGCGGCGCGAGCTCCTGCGCGATGCGATCGGACACCGGCGGCTCGGCGGACTGCGCGGCGCCGCGGCGGGCGATGGGGCGACGAACGACCGGGCGACGCGTCTGCGTCAGGCCCGACACCGCGAAGACGGTGGTCGTGAAGGTCACCAGGGCGATGAGGGAGAGCTTTCGCATGGGGTCACCAGTGCTCCCGGCAGGAGTTTGGTTGGAGGACTATACCGCGCGCCTTCGTGTGGCAATGGGTGTCACACCCGCGCGGTGTTTTGACGGGCCGCACCCCATTTTTATTTGCGCCTTTCGACGGGCACCGACCACTCGGTCGTCGCCGACCGCAGGTCGCGGAGGGCCTCCGGGGCGCGCGCGATCTGCGCCGGGTCCTGCGCGCCCGCCACCTCCACCAGCCGCGCGGTGGCCCGCCGGAGCTGCCGGATGCCCGCGAGCGCGATCTGCTCCTGAAAGCGAATCGCGAGCGGCGAGCACGCCTCCAGCAGCCGTTCGAACACGTCGCGCGGGAGCTCGAGGGCCGTCACCGCCGTGCGCGCGCGCACCGTGGCGCTCCGCGGCGTGCGGTCGACGAGGGCCATGTGACCCACCACCGCGCCCGCCCCCTGCCGCGCGAGGTGACGCGGCCCCTCGGGGCTCGCCCGCACCACCTCCACCTCGCCCGCCACCAGCACGAAGCACGACAGCGCGGCCGCTCCCTCCTCGATCAGCGCCGCCCCCGCGGGGAAACGCCGCGTGGTCGCCGCCCCGAGCAGCACCTCCAGGTCGCGATCGGTAAACTCCCGCAGCCCGTCCACCGCGCGCAGCTCGACGAAGGTCGTCATCTACCGCCTCCTCAGCCAGTCGAAGAGCCGCTGCATCGAGCCCGTCGCGTGGGCCGTCGGCTCGGGGGTGTCGGGCGGCGGCGGCGCGAGGGCCTCGTCGATGCGCGCGTCCACCTCGCGGATGCGCTGCACCACCCCACGGATCACCGCCCCGACGACCGCCGCCGCCGCGCGCGGCGCCACCGTCTGGAGCGTCTTCACGGCGTCGCGCGAGAGCTCGCCCACCACGCACGGCGTCGTGGCCTCCACCGTGGCCGAGCGCGGCGACGGATCGAGGCAGGCCATCTCGCCGACGAAGCTCCCGACGCCGACGCGCGAGAGCTCCTGGCGCACGCCGGTCGCCTCGGAGTAGACCCCGAGCTCGCCCTCGACGACGAGCACCATCGTGGCCCCCGGCGTCCCCTCCCGGTAGAGCACCTCGCCCGCGCGCAGCGCCCGCCAGCGGATGAAGGACAAGAGCGCGCTCGCGTCGTCGGGCGCGAGCCGCGCGAGGGCCTCGACGGTTTGCAGGTACCGCCGCGGGTCGTCGGCGATGCGCGGGACGGCGCCCGCCGCCGGGTGCGCCGCGGACGGGATCCTCGGCGGCGCGGTGGAGGTCGTCGCGGACATGCGCGGCGGGGCCGACGAGCTCGTCGCCGACAGCGGGCGCGCGCTCGCCGCCGCGCCGTGACCGAAGAGGGCCGCCCACGCGCGCTGCCCCGCGCCGCCCGCGAAGGGGACGAGCGCCCGCGCCACGCCCTCCGCGTCGAGCGTCCGCTCGCTCCGCGCCCGCGAGAGGAGCCGTCGGATGAGCGTGTCGAACTCCGCGGGAACCGTCCGTCGCGCCGCGCTCGGCAGCGGGAAGGGCGCACGCTGGATGGCGTCGAGGATGTCGTCGAGTTCGAAGCCCGTGAAGGGGAGGCGCCCGGTGGCGGCTTCGTAGAGCATCACCCCGACGGCCCAGAGGTCGGAGGCCGGGTCGCAGCGCTCGGGCTGGCGGGCCTGATCGGGCGAGAGGTACTGGGGCGCGCTGGAGAGGACGTTGCGGCGGAGGCCGGGGCCGAGGTTCTCGCGGAGGGAGGAGACGCCGAAGTCGAGGAGCTTCGGGACGCGCGGACCCACCGACGGGGAGACGAGGAAGAGGTTCTCGGGCTTGAGGTCGCCGTGCGCGACGCCGCGCGCGTGCGCCGTCGCCAGCGCCGCCAGCACGGGGATGAACACGTCGGCCACGGCCCCCACCGACAGCACCCCCTCGCGGGTGAGCGCGTTGCGGAGGTCTTCGCCCGGCAGGAGCTCCATCGCTACGTACGGGACGCCCCCGCGCGCCCCCCGGTCGACGACCGTCACGACGTGCGGGTGTTTGAGCGCGACGCCCGCGGACACGGCCGCCGCGAAGCGCGACAGCACCGCCGGCTCGCTGACCATGTGCGGGTGGATCACCTTGAGCGCCACCGGCCGCCCGTCGGGTCGGTGAATGGCGTCGTAGACCGTGCCGAAGGGGCCGGTCCCGAGCACGCGGCGGGCGTTGTAGGCACCGTAGTCGATCCCCAGGGTGAGGGAGGGCCGCTCCTCTTCCACGGTCGTCGTCGTCACGGCGCGACTGTATCCCACAACGTGCACCCGCCGTAAGCGCGTTGAGCTAGCATCGCCCGGCACCCATGAACGCCCGCGCATCCCGCCTCGCCCTCGCGCTCCCGCTGGCCCTGTGCGCCTTCGCCCTCGCGCTCCCGGCCCACGCCGACAACAACCTCTTCACCACGGCGCTCCAGCGCTACGGGTGGTGGGCGGCGCTCCCGGCCGCCTTCCTCGTGGGCCTCGGCACCGCCGCGACGCCCTGCGTCTACCCGATGATCGGCATCACGGTGTCGGTCTTCGGCGCCCGCAAGGAGACCCGCGGCCGGGCGATGCTGCTCTCCACGGCCTTCGTCCACGGGCTCGCGGCGCTCTTCGTCCCCCTGGGGCTCTTCGCGGCGCTCTCGGGCACGGTGGCGGGGTCGTTCGCGGGCAAGCCTGCGGTGCAGATCTTCGAGGCCGTGCTCATGGCCGTCATGGCCGCCAACATGTTCGGGCTCTTCGAAGTGTCGCTCCCGCTGGGCTTGCAGAACCGCCTCGCCTCCATCGGCGGCCTCGGCGTCAAGGGCGCCTTCGCCATCGGCTTCGCGACGGGCCCCATCGCGGCGCCGTGTGCGACGGCGGGCCTCGTGGGCATCCTCGACTACGTCTTCCGCCAGCGCGACGTGGTGGGCGGCGCGACGGCGCTCTACTTCTACTCGCTCGGCCTGGGCCTGCCCTTCTGGCTCGTCGGCGCCGCCTCCGTCGGCCTCCCCAAGCCCGGCGTCTGGATGGATCGCATCAAGAGCGTCTTCGGCGTCGTCCTCACGGTGATGGCCTTCTACTACCTCCGTCACCTGGTGCCGGTGTTCTCCACGCCCCCGGCGGGCGTGCCGGCGAAGACGTGGTTCTTCGCGGCCCTCGTGGTGGCGGGCGTCGCCCTCGGCGCCGTGCACCTCTCGCTGAAGGACGGCACCCCCGTCGAGCGCGCGCGCAAGGTGGCGGGCATCCTGGTGGCGTCGATCGGCGCGGTGTGGCTCATCGCGTACGAGCCCCCGGCGCCGGCCATCGCGTGGGCCACCAACGTCCCCACCTCGCTGGCGCGGGCGCGCGCCGAGGGGAAGCCCGTGCTCATCGATTTCGGCGCGTCGTGGTGCGTGGCCTGCGAGGAGCTGCTGCACAAGACCTTCAGCGAGGCCGAGGTGCGCCGCGAGGCCGAGCGCTTCGTCAACGTGCGCGTCGACGCGAGCGAGCCCACGCCGGAGATCGACGCGCTCCAGACGCGGTATCAGGTGCGGGGGCTGCCGACGGTGATCCTCATCGACGCGCAGGGGCGCGAGGTGACGCGGGTGACGGAGTTCATCGCCGCGCCGCGGATGCTGGAGCTGATGCGACGGGTGAACTGACGCACTACCGCGTGTCGTAGATCCGCGTGAAGAGCGCCGCGCGGAGGCGCTCCCTCGCCGCCTCGTCGAGCACCGCGCCAGCGCCCCCCTCCACCGCGTCGCGAATCGCCACCCGCACCGCCGCGAGCTTCTGCTCCGTCGCGCGCCAGTCTCGCCCCGGCCGCAGCGCCCGCAGCGCCCGCAGCGCCGCCTTGAGCCCCTCGCGAGCGCCCTCCTTCTGCGCGTCTTCCCCGAGGTCGGCGAGGGCCAGGTCGAAGGTCGCCAGCTCGACGCGCTCCAACCCCTCCTTCGCCGCGCGCCCCTCCTCCGCGCGGAGCTGTTCACCCGCCGCGATGAGGTCGCCGAGGAGCGCCGCCGTGTTGATCGCGCCCTGCGTGTAGGCCGCGATGGCGTCCTCCACCCGGCGCTGCAGCCCGAGGAGCGTCGGGTTCTGCGCCGTCGCCGCCCGCGCCGCCCGCAGCACCACTGCGCTCGCCGCGGCCGCCGCCGTGTTCGGACGCGGGCTCCGGGCCACCTGCGCGAGGGCCGCGAGGTCGATCGTCGCGAGGTCGACCGGGGCGATACGCGCCGCGGGCTCGTCGACGTCGGCCTCCATCGCCTCGTCGAGCACCTCGTCGAGCTTCGCGAGGACGCGCTGCAGGTCGCGCGGCGCGTCGACCGAGGCACCGAGCGCCGCCGAGAGCTTGCAGAGGGCCGCGTGGTCGAGCGCGTAGGGGTCGCGGTGCGAGCCCCCCTCGTGCGAGCCGAGCGCGCGGTAGAGCCGGTCGATGAAGGCCACCTCGCGGCGGAAGTCGTCGCGCTGCGTCGGGTGCGCCGCAAACTGCTCCACCGCGTCGGCCACCATCACCGTGCGTCGGACGCGCTCCGCCGTCGCCAGCGCCCCGAGGTCGACGCCCAGCGCCTCGCAGCGCGCCTTCGCCTGCCGGATCGCCGCGGCGAGGCGCTCGACCTCGCGCGTGATGTCCACCACGGGCCGGTCGACCGGGCCCTCCGACGCGTACTCGTGCTCGTAGTCCTGGAAGGCCCGCTCCAGGTTGCGCAGCACCCCCACGTAGTCGAGCACCCGCCCGTAGTCCTTGCCGGGAAACACCCGGTTCGCCCGCGCGATCGTCTGCATCAGCGTGTGGTTGGCCATCGGGCGGTCGAGGTACACCACCCCGCAGGGCGGCGCGTCGAAGCCCGTGATCCACATCGAGCACACGAACACCAGCCGCAGGGGGTCGTCCGCGTCCTTGAAGCGATCCGCGAGCCCGTCGACGTCGTCCGGAAGCACCCGCTCGACCCAGGCCTTGTTCGCTTGAAACAGCGGGTCTTGGGCCTCCACGACCTCGGCCTCGCGCGCCGCCTCCTGGAGCAGCTCGTCGTCGACGACGTCGCCCCGGTAGACGTCGCTCAAGCCCTCGGCGAGCTGCCGCTGCGCCGCCTCCACCTTCTTCGCGTACGCCACGATCCCGCGGGCGTGGTAGCGGAGCGAGCGGGCGAGCTCGATCGTGTCGCCCTGCTCCCGCGACACCACCACCGCCCACTCGAAGGCGGCGAGCTCCTCGAGGCGCGCCGCGAGGCTCCGGCGCTCGCGGGAGCCGTGGTCGTCGAGCGCGTCGAGGCGCGCCGTCAGCTCCATCCGTCGGAGCCCGATCACCTTCTCCACCCGCTGCGCGAGGCGGAGCGTGGTCGCGCGGTCGATGCACACCGCCATCGCCTTCACCGTCGGCGCGAGCCCGAGGAGGTGGTCGACGAGGTGAGCCGCCACCTTGTCGAGGCGCGACGAGCGCGTCAGCAGGATGTACTGCCGCGAGAAGTGCGCCTCGACATCGCGCTGCTCTTCCGCCGTGAGCCGCTCGACGGTGGCCAGCGTGCCCATCGCCGCGTCGAGGTCGCGGTCGCCGAGCTGCAAGTCGGGCAGCGTCGCCTCGTAGTAGAGCGGCACCGTCGCCCCGTCCTCGATCGCCGCGAAGAAGGGGTAGCGGCTCACGTACTCGCCGAAGCGAGCGCGCGTCGAGGTGTCGCCGCCGAGCAGCGGCGTCCCCGTGAAGGCCATGAAGGCCGCCCCGGGGAGCGCCCGGCGCATGTTGGTCGCGAAGGTGTCGTACTGGCTCCGGTGCGCCTCGTCGGCCAGCACGATGACCCGCGGCGACGACGACACCACCGGGTGGGCCGACGCCCCGTCCTCCACGCGAAACTTCTGGATCAGCGTGAACACCACCCGCTCGTTGGCCTCCAGCAGGCGCCGGAGGTCCTTCGCGCTGCGGGCCTGGGTCTTCTTGCCCGCCGCCCCCGTGGCCACGAAGTTTCCGCAGATCTGGTCGTCGAGGTCGTCGCGGTCGGTCACCACCACGAAGCGCCAGTCGCCCGGGAGCTTGCGCAGCACCTTCCGCACCAGGAGCGCCATCGAGTAGCTCTTGCCCGAGCCCTGGGTGTGCCAGAAGACCCCGAGGCGACGCGCCTCCGTCAGGGCCTCCGCGGCGTCTCCCCGGTCGAGCGCCGCGCCGTACGCCGCCACCCGCGCGAACGCGAGGTCGACCCCGAGGCGCTGGTGGTTCTGCGCCACGAGCTTGCGCAGGCCGCTCGACGACTGCTCGAAGAGGAGGAAGTTCTCCACGAGGTCGAGGAAGCTCTGGGGCGTGAGCACCGCGCGGAGCACCGTCTCCACGTCGAGGCGCCGCTCGCCGCCCTCCGTGAGGCGCGTCCAGCGGGCGAAGTGCTCCAGCGTCTGCCCCGTCACGCTCCCCACCCGCGTGTCGACCCCGTTGGACAGCATCACCAGCGCGTTGGCCGTGAAGAGCTGCGGCACCTCCGCGCGGTAGGGGTCGATGTTCTTCGTGAGCGCGACGTCGAGCGTCACGCCGACGTCCTTCAGCTCGATCACCACCAGCGGGAGCCCGTTCACGTAGCCCACGAGGTCGGGGATGAAGGTGCCCGCCGCCCCCGTCACCTGGAGCTGACGCACCAGCACGAAGTCGCCGCGCGACGGGTCGTTCCAGTCGATCGCCCGCACCGTGTGGTGCCGCGTCGCCCCCTTCGCGTCGCGGTGCTCCACCTTCACCCCGTCGCGCAAGAGCCCGTAGAGGTCGCGGTTGGCGTTGGCCAGCGGCATCGCCGCCCGGTCGCGTATCAGCTCGCGCAGCGCGTCCTCCCGGGCGGCGCTCGGCACGTCCGGGTTGAGCCGCGCCAGCGCCGCGCGGAGCCGGTCGACGAGCACCACGTCCCGCTTCTGCGGGCGATCAAGGGTCGAGCCCGGCGTCACCGCCCAGCCAAGGTCGCAGAGCGTCGCGCAGAAGTGATCTTCCACGTCTTGTTCGGTGAGGATCTTCATCGTGCGTCGGGGAGACGGGACACCCGTCGCGCGAAGTTACACCGCGCCGGACATTCCCCGACACCGGACAGGCGTTCAGCCCCGCTTCTTCTTGGCCTTCTTCGCCTTCACCGCGGCGGTCGCCTGCTTCGGCTTCGTCGCGGCGGCCGGGGTGACGGGCTCCGCGGGCTTCGGCTCGGGGCTCTTCGTCTCCGCGGGCTTCGCGTCGACCGGCGTCGGCGCCGCCCCGCCGTCGGGCTCCTCCGCCGGCCCGTCGCCGTCGTCGTCCCCGTCCGCCTCGCTCGCGCGCCGCCCGCGTCCGGGGCCGCCCACCAGCCGCGGGAAGCGCCCCTTGCCCCGGTCGGGCGATGCGCGCAGCAGGTAGCGCAGCACCTCCACCAGCGCGTCGTGGTCGGGCTTCACCATCGACCAGAGCGCCGCCACGCGGTCGACCTCGCGGAGCTCGCTCGACGCGCGGCCCTCCATCGCCTCGCGCAGCCGGTCGGCGAGCTGGCGCGCCTCGGCGACGAGCTCGGGCGTGCAGTTGGCGTCCGCCGCGAGGCGCTTCTTGTGGCGCACGCAGAGGCCGTGGAGGTACCGCAGGTCGTTGGCGAGCAGGAGGTGGTCGCCCGTGTTGCCGATGGCCTCGAGCGTGTCCGCCTCCTTCGGGTCGCGGCCGAAGTGGTAGCTGGCGACGCGCAGGAGCTCGACCCGCACGTCCATCGCTCGAGCGAGGGTGGCCTCGTCGAGGAGCCGCGCGCTCTGCTCCCGCTCGATCTTCGCACGATGCCCGAGGAGCCACAGCGCGGGCCCGTTGCGCTGCAGCCGGTCGAGCACCGCGAAATCGAACTCCCCCACCGACGCCTGCCCCTTCACCCGCGCGTAGAGGGCCGCGTCGGCGCGGAGGTCTTTCAACGCCGCCTTCACCTTCTGCGCCGCCACCTGCACGTCGACGTTCACCGGCGTCGCGCCCCGCCGCGCGATCTGGTCGACCTCACGGATCACCTCGGCCACCGCCTCCTCGTCGCTCACCGGCCCCGGCTCCATCGTCCGCGCGCTCGCGCCGCGGCTCCCTCCGTCGTTCCCCGTCGTCATCGTCTCGCAATGCCTCTCTGCCAGCGCCCCAAGGAGCAACGTCGTCCGGGCGCGTGACGTCCCCATTGTCAGCACACGCCGCCACGCGCCAGCAACGCCGTTCTGTCACCGTCCGAGCGTCGGACGGAGTAGGGTCGGGAAGGCGTTTCAAAAGGCGCGCGGGGCAGTGGGGCGGGTGCCCGAAGGCGTTTCAAAAGGCCACCCGGCGGGTGACGACCGGGGCGAAGGGCGTTTCAAAAGGCGATGGGGACGGTGGGTCGTGGGGCGGGAGGCGTTTTGAAAGGCGTTCGGAGGGGAGCGGAGGGGCGCGGCGGGCGTTTCAAAAGGCGTTGGGGGACGCGGTGAGCCGCAAACTCGTTACACCCTCCATCGTCGCGCCCCACGCCGACGACGTCTTCGCCGACTGAACGACCGCGCCCCGCGCGCTGTCCGCCGCCGCGCGCCCGTGGCTTCGAGGCGGCGTGGCGGACCGTCTTCACCGTTCGTCGAACCGCCGTCGTGGTACGCTGCACGCCGTGAACGCCGCGTTGCGCGCCCGTGTGGTCGATGGTCATCTCCTGCTCCTTGGCAGCGAGAGGCTCCCCGAGGGGATGGAGTTCGAACTCGTCCCGGTCGCCGAGCGCCCCCCTGCGAACGACGACACCGCGACCCTGCTCGCCCTGCTCGCCTGCGACCTTCCCGACGAGGCCTTCGCGGGGGTGCTCGATCGGCCCGACGACCCGGCCCGTGATCCGGCGCTGTGAACTTTCTCCTCGACACCAACATCCTGGCGGAGCTGCGCAAGGGCGCCCGCTGCGACGCGAACGTCGCCCGTTGGAGCGCGCAGGTGCCCGCAGCGTCGATGTTCATCAGCGTCCTCACGCTGGGTGAGATTCGTCGGGGGATTGAGAACCTCCGGCCGAAGGACGCCGCGCAAGCCGCAGTGCTGGAGCTGTGGCGCCAGCGGGTGGCGACCGCATTCTCCGGGCGGCTTCTCCCCGTCGACGCAACGGTCGCAGACGCCTGGGGACGGATGAACGCGCGGAGCCCCCTGCCAGCGATCGACGGCCTCCTCGCGGCGACGGCGCATGCGCACGGACTCACGCTCGTGACCCGCAACGTCCGCGATTTCGTGCACGCCAAAGTCCCGCTGGTGAACCCCTTCGAACCAGCGCCCTGAACGACCGCGGCCCGCGCGCTGTCCGCCGCCGCGCGCCCGTGGCATCCTCAGGCCATGGATCCGCCCGCTTCCTACCCCATGACGCTCGCACCCGGCGCCGCCTCGCACGCGGTCTCGGCGCCCGCGCACGGCCGGCGCCCCTCCCTGCCCGCGATCGACGACAACGTGCTCGGGGAGGGCGGCCGTCACGAGATCGTCGACGGCGAGGTCTACGAGCTCTCCCCCGCCAACGAGGACCATGGCGCCGAGCACTTCCTCCTCCCCGTGGTGCTGGGGACGGCGCTGAAGCCCGAGTACAAGGGAACCGTGGACATGCTCACGCGCCCGAAGGCGGCGTCGAACCACGCGCCGGACGTCTCGATCCTCCGGCGGGCGCGCGACGAGAAGACCGGCGGCCGTCAGGTCGAGGACCTCATCTTCGAGGTGATCGACACGGAGTCCCTCGCGCACGTCACCACCAAGACCCGCGCCCTCATCGCCCGCGGCGTGCGCCGCGCCTTCCTCATCGACGTCAAGGATCGCTCCATCCACGAGTGGTCTCGCGACGACGACGGGTGGCGCAAGCTCGCCGACGACGCGCTCCTCACCGATGCGTGCTTCGTGCTCCCGATCCCGGCGAAGGCCCTCGTCGACGACCTCCTCAGCGACGACACCGTCGCGCGCTCGCTGATCAAGCGCGGCAACCGCGTCCTCACCGCGGAGCTTCAGCGCGAGCGCGTCGCCGCGCAGCACGCCGGCTTCCAGCACCAGCTCGAACGTCGCCTGAAGCGCGGCCTCACCCCGGCCGAGGCGGAGGTCCTCCTCCAGCGCCTCACCGCGCAGGGCCCCGACGCCGTCGGCGACGCCGTGCTCGAGCGCGCGCCCGAGGCCCTCGCCGCGTGGCTCGCCGACGCCGCCGCACCCTGAGCGGGCGCGCGGGGTGAGGTCACGGCAACCAGCCCTTTCGACGCGGTGGTCACTGTCCCCAACCTCCCAGGGTTCGCCGAGTTGGCGGTCGACGGCATCGCGTTGCCGTGACCAGCTTTTTCAACGTCCCAGGGTTCGCCGAGCGCTCACCCTGGGCTGCGATCGGATCGCCCGCAAGGCCGGGCTCACGCGTCCCACGCCCTTTGGGTTCTT
>JBILLV010000327.1:0-10549 GCA_044375895.1 Polyangiales bacterium
GCGGTGGATGAGCAGCCCGAGCCGATCGCCGTCGCGCACGGGGACGAGCAGCACGCACACCGGGATGGGGTTGGCCCACAGGGTGATGTTGCACGCGGGGGAGGGGCAGGTGCGCGGGTACAGCAGCGGCGGTTCGAAGGCGGTGCCGCAGTAGGAGCAGAAGCGGTCTTTGATCGGGGCGTCCATCGCGCGATCGCACCGCCGCCACGGAGCTACGTCAAGGCAGAAGCGGCCGACGTGCGCGGGTGAGCGTCCAGGCCAGGTGCCCGAACGCCGCCGCTTGAATCATCCCCACCAGCAGCACCGCCGTCGACGCGCGCGACGACCAGAACGGCACCATCCCGAACCCGCCGCGAAACTGGCTCGTCGTCCCCACCGCGCCGACCCGCGCCCGCATCGCCGCGAGGGTCACCAGCGCCAGCCCCGCGAGCCCGGCCGCCACCACGCCGGGGAGCCGCGCGTGCTGGTCGCGCACGAGGCGGGCGCCGAGGATGAAGCTGCCGAGCGCCACGACCGCCACCACGACGGACAGCACCAGCGACCCCGCCGAAGGGACGCTCCCCGTCGGGAGCGCGTAGGAGAGCATCCAGTCGGTGTGGCGGGCGAGGAGGTAGAACACCGCCGGCAGCGCCACCAGCGCCTCGTGGAGGCACAGCGCCGCGAAGCCCGGCAGCGTCCACGAGGCGCGCGGCGAGGCGCGGAGCTCGCGCGCGTAGAAGACAGCGGCGGCGAGGCCCGCGGCGGCGTTGAGGAGCACCAGTGCCGCGAAGGGCATCGCTCGGCTCAGGACTCGCGGGGGAGGCCCAGCACGTCGGCGATGGAGTACGTCCCCGGGGACTTCCCCACCACCCAGCGGGCCGCGCGGAGGGCGCCGGCGGCGAACACCGCGCGGCTGGTGGCCTTGTGGGTGAGCTCGATCCGCTCGCCGTCGCCCGCGAGGAGCACGGTGTGGTCGCCGACGATGTCGCCGCCGCGGATGGCGTGGACGCCCACGTCGCGCGAGGTTCGCTTGGCGGCTGCCCCTTCGCGGCCGTGGACGAGGTTGTCGTGCGAGAGCCCGAGGGACTTCACCACCACGTCGGCGAGGCGGAGCGCCGTCCCGGAGGGGGCGTCCTTCTTCTCGCGGTGGTGCGCCTCGATGATCTCCACGTCGAAGCCGGGGCCCAGGAGACGGAGCGTCTCCGCGAGCACGTGGGCCAGCACCTGCACGCCGAGCGACATGTTGGGCGCCGCCACCACGGGGATCTTCTCCGCGGCCTCCGCGAGCGCCTTCTTCGCGTCGTCGCCGAGCCCGGTGGTGCCGACGACGCACGCGACGCCGTGCTCGGCCGCCGCGCGCACCACGTTGGCGGTGGCGGTGGGCGAGCTGAAGTCGATGACCACCTGGGCCATCGCGAGGGCGGCGCGGGGGTCGGCGGAGATGCGTACGCCCGTGGGGCGGCCGACGAGGGCGCCGACGTCGGTGCCGATCTCGGGCGAGCGCGGGTGCTCCAGCGCGCCGACGAGGCGGACGTCGTTGGCGAGGAGCACGTGCTCGACGAGGAGCTTGCCCATGCGACCAGAGGCCCCCGCGATGGCGACGGCGATGCCGGGGCGGTCGGAGACGCGCTCGCTCACAGGTTCACCCCGGCTTCGCGGAGGGCGGCGGCGACGCGGGCGATGGTGGGCTCGGTGGGCCACGCCATCGGGAGGCGAATCTCCGCCGGGATGCGGCCCATCAGCGCGAGGGCGGCCTTCACCGGCCCCGGGTTGGTCTCGACGAACATCGAGTCGTACAGCCCGAGGAGCGCGCCCTGACGGCGGCGGGCCTCCTCGTAGTCGCCCTTGAGCATCGCGCGGCACACGCCGGCGACGGCACCAGGAAGCACGTTGCTCGCCACGGAGATGACGCCCTTCGCGCCGACGGCCATCATCGCGACGGTGAGCGCGTCGTCGCCGCAGAGCACGGTGATCCGGTCGCCGCAGAGGGCGTGGACGTGCTGGGCGCGGAGCACGTTGCCCGTCGCCTCCTTGAGGGCGATGACGCGGGGGCAGGTGCGGACGATCTCCGCGACGGTCTCCGCGGCGAGGTCGCCGGTGCCGCGCGTGGGGACGTTGTAGAGCACCAGCGGGAGGTGCGTGGCGTCGTGGACGGCCTTCACGTGGGCCAGGAGGCCGCGCTGCGTGGGCTTGTTGTAATAGGGCATCACCACCATCGCGGCGTCGGCGCCCAGCTCCTGCGCGGCCTGCGTGCGGGCGATGGTCTCCGCGGTGGCGTTGGTGCCGGTGCCAGCGATCACGGGGACGCGCTTGTTGGCGACGCGGATCGTGGTGGCGATCACCTCGCGCGCCTCGGCGGCGGTGAGGGTGGGCGACTCGCCCGTGGTGCCCACGGGGATCAGCCCGGAGATCCCATCGGCGATCTGGAATTCGACGAGGGCCGCGAGCGAGGCGTGATCCACCTTGTCGTCGCGGAAGGGAGTAACGAGCGCGGTAAACGCGCCTTCGAGCTTCAGGGTCATGGCGGCGCGGGAGGGTACGTCCATCGCGCGCCGCGTTGCAACTTCGCGCAGTCCACCCGTGCAAAGTGGTGCCGTCGCGCGCCGAGGGTGCGGTATGGTGCTTCCCCAATGCCCGATCCCTCCATGCCCGGTGACGCGGATGCGCTTCAGGTCGCGGCGCTCGGACTGCGCGCCCACGACCTCGCCGCCCCCCTCGCGAGCGCGGGCGAGCTGACCTGCGACGCGGCCCCGGTGGTTCGCTTCGCGTCGGGCGTCCGCGTGCCGCTCGACCCGAAGGACTGGGGGCTCGCCTCGGCGCTGCAGCGCGCGTTCGACCGCGCGGGCGTCGCCCCTTCGGCGCAGGACAGCTCGCGCCGCGACGCGTCGGGCGGGGCCTTTCGGGTGGAGGGCCTCGACCTCGCGGCGGGCGGCGTGCTCGACGCGGTGCGCGACGCGCTCTTCCCCGGCGACGCCGAAGCGCCGCGGGCAGAGCTCCGCGCGTTTGCGCTCTACGGGGTGGGGGAGCCACACACGGTGGAGGGAGCGTCGCCGGGCGCCGAGGGGACGCTCGTCCTGTCGGCCCCGTCGAGCTACGAGGGAGGCGACATGGTGCTCACGGCGAGCGGGCTCCGCGAGCGCTTCCAGTCGACCTTCTACCGCGGCGCGACCCAGGCCACCTTCCCCTGGGTGGCGTGGCGCGGCGCGGTCGACCACCGGGTGGAGGCGGTGAGCTCGGGCGCCCGCATCACGCTCACGTGGTCGCTCCACCGCGCGGGAGGGCCGCGCGCACCCGAAGGGGCCTCTCACGCCGAGCGCTTCACCCGCGCGCTGGTGGAGTCTCTGGCCGACGCGGACTTCGCACCCGAAGGCGTCGAGCTCGGCTTCGCGTGCACCCGCTCCTACGCGGGCGAGCTGGCGGCGGTGCGGGCCGACGATCGACTGCTCGAAGCGTCGCTGCGCGTGCTCGACGGGCGCGACCGGGCCGTGGCCGCCGCCGCGCTTCGGCTCGGCGTGGAGGTGCGGCTCGTCCCGTACCTGGTGGAGGCTCGCAGCGACCTGCGCTGGGCCCTCGCCCGCACGCTCACGGCGGCGGAGCGCGTGGTGTGTCGACGCAAGCGGCTCAGCCCGGCGGCGATCGTCGAGGCGCTCCCGGTGGCGATCCCTTGCGATCGCGATGCGGTGGTGTGGGCGGTGGCGCCGTGCACCGACAGCGCTTCGCCCGACGTCGACGCGGTGGCCGAGCGCATGGGCGCGACGGAGTTCAGCGAGACCGGGGACTTCGAGCGGGAGTCGGCGGAGGGAGAGATGTTTCTCCACACCGCGCTCGTGCTCCGCGTGCCTCCCTCCGACGTGCGGAGCGCGCGGGTGGAGGCGTACCGCGCGGCGTTGGTGGAGGTGCCAAAGCCCGCTGCGCCGCCGAAGGAGAAGGCGCCCCCGAAGGCCGCGAAGCCCGCTGCGCCGCCGCCCCCGAAGCCCGCACCGCCGGCCCCGAAGAAGGCCGCGGTGAAGGTCGTCCCGAAGGAGGAGCTCACCGCCGCTCAGCTCCGCGCGCTCGGCTACGGTCCCGCGGACGTGAAGCGGCTCGTGGCCGACGGCACGCTGGAGAAGACGGGCTTCGGCTGGTATCGCTTTCTCCGCGCCCCTGCGTAACGTTCGGTGTCGGCGATGCCCTCCGAAGCCCTCCGCTGCCCGCGCTGCGACCTCCCGCTCGAAGCCTTTCCGCTCGATCGGGCGACCACCATCGACACCTGCGCCCGTTGCCGTGGCGCGTGGTTCGACCGCGGTGAGCTCGCCCGCACCCTGGGGACGCCGCGCGACCTCGGCGACGCTCCCCCCGACGACCTCCCGCTCGCGGCGCCCGACGCCCCCACCTGCCCGCGCTGCCCCGGCGTGTGCATGCTCCGCGTCCCCTACGTGGTGCGCGGCAACGCCCCCTCGCTCGACCTCTGCCCCCACTGCGAGGGCCTCTGGACCACGCTCCCTTCGCTCGCCGCCATGCGCGAGATCGCCGCGCTGCGCACCCGCGTCGGTGTCCCGGCCCGCGCCGCCGAGCCCGTGCTCCCCGATGTGCCCGCCGCGCTCGCCCACGACCTCCGCGTCGAGCTCCCCGCCACGCTCTCGCTGCGCCAGACGCTCGCCTCGGTGCCCGCCGCGCTCGCCATCGTGGCGTTCGTCCGCAGCGTCACGGTCGGCGAGGTGCTGATGCGCGGCGTGCGGGTGTCGCTCCACGAGCTCGGTCACGCGACGGTGGCGTGGGCCTGCGGGTGGACGGCCGTCCCGCTCCCCATCGGCTTCACGGCGACGTCGGGCGGGCGCAGCGCGGCGACCCACCTCGTCGTCCTCGCGGCGTGTGGAGCGATCGGGTTCTTCGCCGCGCGGGCGCGGGTGTGGCCCGTCGTGGGCGGCCTCGCGCTCTATGCGCTCACGGCGCTCGTGGCCACCTGGGGCTTCGGGCACGCGCGGCAGGACATGGCCATCGTCTTCGGCGGCTGTGCGGGCGAGATGACGCTCGGCGCATTGCTGATGGCCGCTTCTCTCGTGGACATCCCGGCGTGGCCGCGTTGGGCGCGCTACCGCTGGGTGGCGCTGGCCCTGGGGGCGTGCTCGTTCGTCGACGCTTCGCTCTTCTGGCGCAGCGCCGCGAAGGACTGGGAGCTCATCCCCTGGGACTCGGCACTCGCCGACACGGGCGACATGACCATCCTCCGCGACCGCTACGGGTGGAGCGAGCAGCGCATCACCGGGCGCTACACGGGCCTCTCGAAGCTGTGCCTCGCGGCGGTGCTCGCGGCGTGGGGGGCGGCGGTGGTGCGGGCGCGGCGGATGTTCTCTCCGTGACATTCGCCCGCGGGCGGTGGCTACAATCGCGCCCGATGACCCGCCCCCTCGCGCTCGCCTGCGTGCTCGCCCTCGCGTCGGCGTGCTCGCGCTTTCCCGACGGGCCCGGCGACCTCCTCGCGGCGCCCGACCCCAAGCGCGAGGGGACGCTGGGCACCGACGGCCGCCGGGGCGCCGCGTGGGTCACGCTCACCGGGCAGGCGCGGGTCACCGAGCGGATCCCCGTCCAGGTGGTGTTTCCCGCCCTCGCCGACGGGACGCTCGACGCGACGGGAGCCCCCTATCCCACGGTGGTGTTTCTCCAAGGCGGATCGGTGGCGCGGAAGCGGTACCACTGGCTCGCCCTGCACCTCGCGACCCGCGGCTACGTGGTGCTCCTCCCCGACCACGTCCTCGACCTCGCGATCCTCGACACCGACAACGCCAGCCTCGGGCTCCGCGTCGCCCGTGAGGCGGCCTCCGCCGAAGGGACGCTCTCCCGCGCGATCGACCCCGCGGCGTCAGCGGTGGTGATGGGCCACTCGCTCGGGGGTGTGATCGCAGCGCGCCAGTGGCTCGCCCACCAGGACTTTTCGGGCGTCGCCCTCCTCGCGGCCTACCCCGCGACGGGCGATGCGGTCACCGCGCGCGCCGCCGGTCCGCTCCTCGCGATGACGGGGACGGCCGACACGCTCTCGCCGCCGACGCGCGTTCGCATGGGCTACGAGATGTTCAACCGACGGCCCGAGGCGGTGCAGGGCCTCGCGATCGTCGAGTCGCTCAACCACTACGCCTGGACCGACGCCGCCGAAGACGCCGAGCGCGCCTCCGACGGACCGCGCCCCGCGGATGTCTGGGGGGTGCGTCGACGCGCGCTCAGGGTGATCGATGCGTGGCTCGACGCGACGCAGCGGGGCGAAAGCGCGGCGTGGGACTACCTCCAGATGGAGTCCGTGGAAGGCCTGACGGTGTCGCGGTGACGGCCGCGCTTCGCATCCTCGCGGGCCTGTGCGCGCTCACGCTCGCGCGCGTGGCCGAGGCCGACCCGGTGGCCCTGCGCGTCCCCGTCGAGCGGCAGCGCGTGCTCATCGCCGCGCTCGGCGTCCCGGAGATGTCTGTCGGGTGGTGGTTCAGCGAGCGCTTCGCCCTGTCGGCCGAGTGGCGACTCCCCGCGAGCGCTGCGGGGGCCTCGCTGGGGACGCGCTGGACCCTCCTGGGTGAGCCGCGGGGCTGGGGCGTCGACGCCAACCTCGCCGTCGGCGTGCTCATCCCGCTCATCGAGCCGGGCGCGGCGGTGAGCGTGACGCCGTCGATCCTGGGGCGATGGCGCGGCGACCACGTGGTGGTGGGCGCGAGCGTGGTGGCGCCCATCGTGGCGCGCGTGCTGCCGAGCCCGGATCTACGACTACCGGTGCTGTTCGAAGTGTGGCTCGGTGGGCACATCGCGCGGTGGCGCGCGGGCGTTCACGGCGCTGTCGGGAGCACGTGGGTGCCGGGGCTCTCATGGTCCGGGACGTTCCAGGGGACGCTGTACGTGGGCTACGATTTGTAGCGGTCGCCTACCCTGCCACCTTGCCCACGACCCACTCGGCCAGCCCCGGCGCCATCCGACCGAGCGCGATGAGGGCCTTGCTCTGCGCGTCGATCATCAGCTCCAGCGGACCGGGCTCGCGCACCGCGGCGATGGCGCGGTCGACGATGGTGTCCGCCGACAGCGTGGTGGTGGCCTTGTAGATGGGCGGCAGCGTCGCCTGGTTGCGCAGCATCGGGGTGTCACCCGGCGGCGGACAGAGCGCCCGCACGTCGACGCCCGTCCCGCGCAGCTCGTCGCGCAGCGCCTGGGCCATCCCCACCACCGCGAACTTCGACGCCGAGTACGCGCCCACCTCGGGCCCCGCGCGCAGGCCCCCGATGCTCGCCACCAGCAACAGCAGCGAGCGCCCGCCGCGCGCCGCCTCGCGGAGGTGCGGCAGCGTGGCCTGCGCCACCTTCACCGACCCGAGGTAGTTGACCTCCATCAGCCGGCGAAACTCCGCCACCGGCGTCGCCTCCACCCGCCCGAACGACAGCACCCCCGCGCTGTGGATGCAGTGGGCGATGGGCCCCACGGCGTCACGCGCCCGCAGCACCGCGGCGCCGATCGCGTCGTCGTCGCAGAGGTCGATCACGGCGGCGTGCGAGCGACGTCGCCCGAGGAGCTGCTGCGTCTCCTCGAGGCCCTTCGCGTCGCGGTCGAAGAGGGCCACCGGGTGACCCGCCGCGCTCACCCGCCGCGCAAACTCGCGGCCGAAGCCCGAGGCCGCGCCCGTGACCACGACGGCGCCTTCGACGAGCCCCCGGAGGCCCATGTCACCGCCCGCCCTTCGGGGGCTTCGGGAGCCCGCCCTGCACCTGGCGCATCATCTCTTCGGGCGAGGTGTTCATCGCCTGCTGCATCACCTCGGGGGGCATCATGCCCATGAGCCCGTTGAGCTGCGCGGCGAGCTCGGGGCGCTGCGCCATCTGCGTCGCGATGCGCTCCTGCGCGCGGTTGAAGGCCCCCATGTCGCCCGAGAGCATCGCCTGCTGGAGGCTCTGCAGCGTGTCGGCGCCGAGGGCCTTGGTGATGTTGGCGATGGCGGACATGAAGTCGGGGCCGGGGCCGACGCCGTCCTCCACTTCGCCCGCGACGGCGGGGTCTTCCTCCGCGTCGTCCGCGTCGTCCTCGTCGCCGAGGGAGATCCACTCGCCGACCTCACCCACTTCATCGACGACGAGGTCGTAGGTGGTGCCGCGCGGCTTCGCGACCGAGGGGAGGACGAAGATCCCGCGGTCGTCGTCGTGGTCGGCGAGGTCGTCGCCGAAGAGGCTCCAGAGGGCTTCGGTGAGGGCCTCGTCGTCGGTGCCGAAGGGGTGCGCCGAGGCGACGAGGGCGGCGTCCTGCAGGTAGCGGAGGTCGTAGGTCGTGCCGCCGGGGCCCTTCACCCGAAACGAGCCGTCGTCGGGCTGGGTTTCGGCGCGCGGGAGGGCGTCGAAGACGCGGAGGGGGAGCTTGATGAGGGCGACGGTGGTGAGCGACATGGCGGCGGAGTCTCTCCGTGCTCTGGTCTCGGTGGCAACGGGTTTCGTGCGAGGGCGGAGGGTGCCTACGGGCGCCCCCACTGACTGAGCGTGTACACCCCGTGCCGCAGCGCATGCACCGCCCCCCGCGGGACGATGCCCCGACGGGTGCGAAAGGGCCAGAAGCGGAGGCGATCCTGGTCGATGGCGATCGGCGCGCGGAGCGTCACCCGCGCGACCGGGAGCCAGTGCGAATGCCAGGCGCGGCGCACCTCCAGTTGGAGAGACGCCTCGCCTCCCAGAGCGCACTGGAGAAGCGCATGAGGACCGGGCCGCGCAGCGTCGCGCCGAGGGGCGAGATGCAACCCTGCGGCCGCGCGGGCGCGCCGACGCGCGAGAAGCGTTGACAGGGCTTGCGCGCGGGTGGTGTAGTTCGCGGCAGTTCAGGGCCGCGACGCCTGAGGGGTGGTCGAGGCAGCTACCGTTACGACCGGTCTTCGGGGAGCGGAGGCGCAATGGCAGACGAACGTCCGATCGAGGTCACCTTCTTCGACGTGAAGGGCAAGCCGATCAGGGGCAAGGCGCTGCAGAATCGCCTCACCGAGCTGCGCACCCACGGCGGGGTGTCGTTCTCGTTCACGGGCGAGTGTTTGTCCGTGTACGACAACCGCGACGAGCTCGACCCCGAAGTAAAGGACCCGTGGGGTCTGCCCGTCGCGAAGACCTTCTACAAGCACCACCCCTACGACCTCGAAGCCAGCCGTTTCGCCCTCGACCGCATCGTGAAGGTGATGGTCGACGCGGGCGCGTCGAACCCCGCCCTCACGCAGATCGCCAACGCCTACCGCGTCTGTGAGAGCGTCGTCTTCTAGTTCACCCCCACAACGCCCGCGCGGAGCCGAAGCAAAGCCCCCATGGTCCTCATCGCTGCCGACGGAGGGAACCGCCTCCACAGTCCCGCCAACACCCGCGTCTCGGTCGTCTCCGCCTGGGTCGCCGGGGCCGACGCCGTGCTCATCGACGTGCGCGCCACGAAGGACGGCGAGCTCGTCCCCGCGCGTGACGACGTCGCCCACCTCACCTACGACGAGCTCCGCAAGCTCGACCTCGGCGCCGACTTCAACGTCCGCGGCGGCACCGGCCGTCCGTGGCGCCGCGACGAGCGCCCCGAGGCCCGCGCCCAACCCCTCGTCGCCCTCCTCGACGAGCTCCCCGCGGAGGCCAACGTCATCCTCCGCGTGCACTTCGGCGACGGCGACGTCGACCCCGTGGTGAAGAAGCTCGTCGGCATCGTCGAGCGCCGCGGGATGAGCGCCCGCTGCGTCGTCGCCACCGAGAGCTTCGACGCCATCACCGCGATCACGACGCTCCGACGGGTGTACGTCGCCGCGCCCGACGACCGCGCCGACCGCTGCATCCACTCGGGGGCACAGGGCGCGCTGGTGAGCGCCGCGCAGGTGTTCGACGGCCACGAGGCGACGGATTTCCACGCCACGCTGGCCGCCGAGAGCGCGAGCGGTGAGATGCCGTTGGGGATGTTTGTCCACGTCGACGGCCTCGACGCGGCGGCGGTGCAGAACGTGGCCGCGCTCGACGGCGTGGAGTGCGTCGTGGGCGGCTCGGCGGTGGAGCTCGCGGCGGCGCTGCGGCCCCGGCGTGCGCTGGAGGAGGCTTCGTTCGCGGGCGAGACGGAGGACGCGGGGCGCTTCCGCTTCGGGTACGCGAAGGCCAACCCCTACGGTCACGTGCACCAGCGCGACGGCGTCCACGTCGACCTCCGCCCCTACGACGGGGCGACGGAGTTCGGCACCGAGAGCGACCCGGTGGAGCGGCAGCTTTCGCTCTGGAAGGAGCAGATGATGTACGCCGTCCGCGACTGGCCCTTCTACTCGGGAGGCGGCGTCGGGACGGCGTTTCCGCTCGATGGGGACTTCGTCGCGGAGGTGGACTTCGCCAGCACCTGGGCCTCGCAAGCGACCATGCTGGAGATGGCCGTCGTCAACGTCGATCCGCCCAAGCATCGCCCGGGGTGGAAGACGCTCGCGGACGGGACGAAGGTTCCCAATGTGCCCGAGTCGTTTCGGGACGTGGGCTCGTTCTTCGACCCGCACGGGGCGCCTCCCTTCGTGGGCGTCGAGCACGACGAGGACGACGGGTTTCGCATCAACCACAACCTCGGCACGCAGTACGACAACAACCAGTACGGCCGCCCC
>JBILLV010000328.1:0-10425 GCA_044375895.1 Polyangiales bacterium
GCAGACCTTTGAGAGTTCTCCCTGAGCCCGGCTCTGCGGGCGATCCGATCCCAGCCCAGGCGTGAGCTCCTGCGAACCCTGGGAACGCGTGGCAACGCTCGGTGCGCTAAGTGAGCGGGATTGGGGACTACGGGGCGGGGGTGAAGCGGATGGCGCTCGTCGCGTCGGCGGCGCCCGCGCGGCGGAGGGCGAAGGTGACGCCGCGGGAGCCGGTGCTGTTCTGCATGCCGATGGAGGCGCTGCCCGCGGCCGCACGAGGGGCGCCGGGCGTAAGGGCGCAGTAGTGGAACTCCACCACGCCCGTCTCGAAGAGCTTCGCCTGGAAGGTGACGCGCTCGATGGAGGTGCCGCCGCAGCAGAAGTTGAGGTTGTTCCAGGCGACGGTGAAGTGGCGGGGGGCGGCGGTGACGAAGCGCGAGCTGACGGTGGAGGGCGAGCGCACCTCGAGGTCGTCCCAGAAGGGTGAGATGGCGCTGAGGGGGGCGCCCGGGTTGGGGAAGTCGGTGGCGCCGAGCGCGCCGGTCGAGCGGCCACCCATCGACCATACCTGGAGGTAGCCGTTGGTCGACACCGACCACGCGGTCATCCGCTCGCCGAAGTGCGTGAAGGGGAAGGGGAGCGGGAAGGACGGCGAGCCCGTGTCGTCGCCGACTGCCTCGGACACCACCGTGGCGGCGGTCATGTCGTCGCACGCGGTGGGGATGCGGCTGATGGCGTAGGGGGGCGTGGCGATCTGCACGTTGAGCGACGCGCGGCCCGCAGGCGCCAGGCTGTTGTTGCTGGAGAGGAGGATCAGCACGTCACGGGCGGGGCCGTCGTTGGTGTAGATGACGCGGGCGGTGGGGCCCGTCGGGCCGCTGACGAAGGTGGACGTGCCGAGGCAGGTGAGGCTCGCGCACGCGTCCGTGACGCGGATGATCGGTTGGAACGCCGGGCCGTCGACGCGGGCCGCGGTGGCGATGAGCTGCTGGCCGGCGCCGACGCGGGCGGTGTAGTACAGCACCGGCCCTTCGGTGCCCGCGGTGGAGCAGGCGCGCACCAGCTCGCGCGCTTCGGTGAGGTTCTCGCCCGGGAGGGAGGTGCCGTCCATCACGCGGACGGGCGCGGTGCAGGCGGCGTTGGCCGCCGGCGGACGGATGCGGAAGGTGAGGTCGGTGGGGACGGCCCCCGCGCTCGGGTTGGCGCCGAAGGTGACGATCACCCGCTGCGGCATCATGGAGGGGTTGGTCCACGCGACCGAGCCCATGCCCGCGGCGACGGGTGTGGAGGCGGCGAGGCAGGTGGTGAGCGTGCAGTCGGGGACGACCCGGAGGATGGGCGTCGCGCGCGCGGGCATCCCGCCGGAGGGCGAGGCGTTGACGAAGAGCGTCTGACCGACCGGCACCGTCGCCCGATAGAAGAGCACCGGGAGCGCGGGGACGCCCGTCATGCCAGGGCACGGGGGCTGGAGGATGCTGGCGGCGCTCACGTCCTGCGCCATGGCGACGGTTCCGTCGGCGACGTCGGTGGCGCGGTCGCAGGTGAGGTTGGTCGGCGGGGCCGCGAGCGAGGCCGTGACGGTGAAGGGCGGCGCCCCGCTGGTGAGCGGCGACGACACCGCGACGAACACCTCACGCGCCATGGGCGAGGTGTTGTTCCAGCGGGCGATGGAGGTGCGGGCGTCGAAGGAGACGCCTGACCCGGCGAGGCAACTGAAGCCCATGCACGAGGGGAAGATGCGGATGATGTTGGCCCCGCGCACCGCGTCGCCCACGGAGGTGACGGAGAGCACCTGGTTGGCCGGCACGCTCACGCGGTACCAGAGCGCAGGGTTGGACGCGCCCGGCACTTCGGGGCAGGCCACGGAGGGGGTGGTGGCGGTGATGAGATCCTGGGCGGGCAGCGGGACGCCCGGGGTGAGCGCGACCGCACCCGCGCAGGTGGCGTTGGCCGCCGGCGCGCGGAAGCGGAAGATCACCGGCATGAGGTCGGGGAAGGGGCTGAAGCTGTTCCAGGCGACGGCGACGACCACGTCGCGTGGGGCCGGGGTCGTGTTGGACCAGCGGGCGTTGAAGGTCGTGCCGTCGCTGGTGCTGCCCTGCGCGAGGCAGGTGTTGGTGAGGCAGTCGGCGTAGAAGCGGATGAGCGGCGGGAGCGAGGCGCGCGTCGCGCTGACCTCGAGCGACTGACCGGGCGCGAGCGTGGTGCGGTAGAAGCGCACGGGGCCGCCGAAGGGGGCGGCGCTGCCGCAGGCCGGGAGGCGCACGGTGGCTTCCGTGAAGGTCGCGCGGCGCGCGGCGTCCATGCCCGCGGGGAGCACCTCCGCGTTGCCGCACGTGACGTTGGCGGCGTCGTCCGGGGGGATCGGGAGGTCGGGCGGGAAGGGGACGTCCGGCGGGAAGGGGACGTCCGGCGGGAAGGGGACGTCGGGCGGGAGCGGTCGGTCGGGCGGCGGCGGGCCGATGTCGAAGGGCGTCGGCAGGTCGGGCGGCGGCGGGAAGACGTCCGTCGTCGTCGGGAACTCTTCGAACACGTCGGCCGTCGGCGAGAGCTCGTCGCTCGCGTCGGCGGCGCCTGGGCGACCGCGCACGGTCTGCGATCCGCACGCGGTGGACCACGTCGCGGCCAGCGCGACCAGCAACACAGGGACAGGAGGGAGTCGAAGCATCAGGAGCCTCTCGGGAGCGACGGGGAGGTCGAAAAAGGGGTGCAGGGGGCCGCCGCCATGCGCGCATTGGCGTCGCGAACGCGCGCGCTGTCAAGCGCACCCCCCGGCAGGCGACGGAACTCCCTCGCCCGGTGCGGCGCGCGTGTCGCCTCGCGGCGGGTGAGCGGTGAGACTATGGTGCGGCCCATGAGCAACGCCCCCGCCGCGACGGCCGCCCCACGCAGCGCCACGCTCGCGCGCCTCCAGACGCGGCGGCGACCGTGGTGGGTGCTCGGGGTGTTGGCGCTCGTGGGGGCGCTCGTCGCCGGGGTCGTGCTCTACCGCCGCAAGACCGCGACGCCGCCGCCCCGCTACCTCTTCGGCGCCGTCACCCGCGGCGACCTCGTCGAGACCATCCGCGCGACCGGGACGGTGCAGCCCGTGCTGGAGGTGCAGGTGGGGGCGCAGATCAGCGGGCGGGTGACGCGCGTGGCGGTGGACTTCAACAGCCGGGTGCGCGCGGGCGACCTGCTGGCGGAGATCGACCCGACGCCGTACCGCGCGCAGGCGGCGCAGGTGCGGGCCTCGCTGGCCTCGGCGCGCGCCCAGCTCACGCAGCGCCGCGCCGACCTCACGCTCGCCGAGCGCAACCTCGCGCGGGCCAACGCGATGCGGGCGCAGCAGCTCAACTCCGTGGCGGACGTCGACGTCGCCGTGGCCTCGCGCGACGCGGCGCGGGCGGCGGTGGGCGTCGCGCAGGCGCAGGTGGAGCAGGCGACGGCGTCGCTCCAGGTGGCGCAGAACAACCTCACGTACACGCGGGTGCTGGCGCCCATCGACGGCATCGTGGCGACGCGGGCGGTCGACCCGGGGCAGACGGTGGCGGCGAGCCTCCAGACGCCGACGCTCTTCGTCATCGTCAACGACCTCACGCACATGCGGGTGATCGCCAACGTCGACGAGGCCAACATCGGCAAGCTCGTGGAGGGGACGGAGGCGACGGCGCGGGTCGACGCGTTTCCGCGGGAGTCGTTTCGCGGGGCGGTGAGCTCGCTGCGCATCACTCCGATCACCACCAACGGCGTGGTCACCTACCAGGCCGTGATCGACGTGGAGAACCCGCGCGCCCGGCTGCGGCCCGGGATGACGGCGACGGTCACGGTGGTGACGGCGCAGCGCGAGGGGGTGCTGCGCGTGCCCAACGCGGCGCTGCGGTATCGCCCGAGCGGCGCGAGCGCCGACCCGTCGGGGTGGCGCGGCGACGGCGGCGTGCGGGGCGGCGACGCGGGCGTCGAAGGTGGGCGACGCGGCCGCGGCGGGGCGCGGGGCGAGGGGGGCGAAGGGGCGGAGCGCGGGGGCGTCTACGTGGTGCGGGCGGGGGCGGCGGTGCGGGTGCGGGTGGCCGTGGGGCTCACCGACGGGGTGGTGACGGAGGTGACGACGACCGAGCTGCAGGACGGGGCGCAGGTGGTGATCGACGAGACTGACGCGGCCAACACCGGGCCGCGACCGACGACGCAGATGCGCCCGCCGAGGGTGTTCTGATGGGCGAGGAGGCGGTCCTCTCGCTGCGCGACATCCGCAAGCAGTACGACTCGGGCGAGGTGTCGGTGCTCGCGCTGGCGGGCGTGTCGCTGGAGGTTCCGCGCGGGCAGTTTGTCGCCATCGTGGGGGCGTCGGGCTCGGGCAAGAGCACGCTGATGAACATCATCGGCTGCCTCGATCGCCCCACCGAGGGGACCTACCACCTCGCGGGCCACGACGTCTCCGAGCTCGACGCCGACCAGCGGGCCATCGTGCGGAGCGAGCTGCTGGGCTTCATCTTCCAGGGCTTCAACCTCCTGCCGCGCACGAGCGCCCTGGAGAACGTCGAGATGCCCCTCGCGTACCTCGGCGTCCCCACCGACGAGCGCCGCGAGCGGGCCACGCGCTCGCTCGCGCTGGTGGGTCTCGGTGAGCGGCTCGCCAACACGCCGTCGCAGCTCTCGGGGGGGCAGCAGCAGCGCGTGGCGATCGCGCGGGCGCTCGTGACCGAGCCCGAGGTGCTGCTCGCCGACGAGCCCACGGGCAACCTCGACTCGCGCACCACGGACGAAGTGCTCGCGATGCTCCAGTGGCTCAACCGCGAGAAGGGGTTGACCATCATCATGGTGACCCACGAGCCCGACGTCGCGCACTGCGCCTCGCGCATCGTGACGGTGAAGGACGGGCTCATCGTCGGCGACGAGGCGGTGGCCGCGCCGCGTCGTGCGGTGGCCCCCGCGGGGAGCGAGCCGTGGATGGCGGGCGCCGCGGCGGATGCGGTCGCGCCGATCGCGGCGAAGAGCGCGCCGGGCGGGATGGCGTGGGGGATGTCGATTCGTCTCGCGCTCCGGTCGCTGGTGCGGGCGAAGCTGCGGGCGTCGCTCACGGCGCTCGGGATTCTCATCGGGATCGCCGCGGTGGTGACCACCAACGCGCTGGGCGTCGGGGCGCAGCGGCGGATGGAGGCGCAGATGACCACCCTCGGGGTCAACCTCCTGATGGTGATGCCGGGCGGCGGTCGGACGGGCGGCGCGCGCGGCGCGATGGGCACCGGGGCGACGCTCACGGACGCGGACGCGGCGGCCATCGCGCGGGAGGTTCCGACCGTGGCGCGGGTGGCGCAGACGGTGTCGTCGGGCGCGCAGGTGGTGGCGGGCGAGAACAACGTCTCCACGCGCATCATCGGGAGCACCGCGGACTATTTCGCCGTGCGGAGCTGGACGCCGTCGGCGGGCGCGCTGTGGACGGAGGAGGACGTGACGCTGTCGGCGCCGGCCTGCGCGCTGGGCGAGACCGTGCGGCAGGGCCTCTTCGGCAGCGCCGACCCGGTGGGCCGGGAGATTCGCGTGGGCAACCTGCCGTGTCGGGTGGTGGCCGTCCTCACGCGCAAGGGGCAGTCGGGCTTCGGCAGCGACAACGACGACGTCGTGGTGATGCCGCTCACCACCTTTCGCGCGGGCATCTTGCGGCTGCCCAACGGGCGCGTGAACTCGATCATGGTGACGGCGGTGGGGCCCGACGTGCTGCGGCGCGCGCAGGACTCCATCACCGCGCTGCTCCGTCAGCGGCTGCGCATCCGGCCGGGCACGGAGGACACCTTCACCGTGAACAACCTCTCCGACCTCACGAGCGCCTTCAACGAGCAGACGGCCATCGTGTCGGCGCTGCTCATGGTGGTGGCCTCCATCTCCCTCCTCGTCGGCGGCATCGGCGTGATGAACATCATGCTCGTGTCGGTGACCGAGCGGACGCGGGAGATCGGCATTCGCCTCGCGATCGGGGCGCGCGCCAACGACATCATGGCGCAGTTTCTCATCGAGGCGACGACCCTCGCGGCGATCGGCGGCGTGGCGGGCATCGGGCTCGGCGTGGCGGCGAGCCTGCTCATCGGGAAGCTGACGGATTTCAGCGTGGGCTTCAGCGCCGACATCGCGCTGTTCTCGATGCTGGTGTCGGGCGGGATCGGGGTGGTGTTCGGGTTCTTCCCGGCGCGGAGCGCGGCGAAGCTCGACCCGATCGTGGCGCTGCGAAGGGAGTGAGGCTCAGCCGCCGTCGGGGGGCGGCGGCGAGAGGCAGGGCATCGGCGAGGCGTCGCGGGCCGGCGGCACGTCGGGGGGCGGCGGCGAGAGGCAGGGCATCGGCATCGCGTCCGGCGCGGCGTCGGGGCTCGCGTCAGGCCCAGCGTCGGGCCCCGCGTCCGGCGGGAGCGGCGAGAGGCAGGGCATCGGCATCGCGTCGGCGTCGGGTGCGGTCGCGTCGCGCGCATCGCCGCCGGCGTCGGTCACATCCGCACCAGCTTCGGCCGTCGCGTCGACGACGTCTTCAATCACATCGGCGTCCTGCGGAGGCACAAAGCTCAGGCACGCCACGCTGTCGCCGCACGCGGCCTGGGAGAGCGCGAGGCCCGCCAGCGCCGTCGCGATGAAGCGCTTGCGCCGCGCCAGGATCGCCTCCCGATCGAGCTCGTCGTCGTCTGCCATGGCGTGACGCTACCGCAGCGGCCGCGCGGGTGTCGAGCGCGCGTCAGTCCACCGGCCAGGGCACCGGGTCGTCGCCGGACGCACCTTCGGGCAGTGTGGGCTCCTCCCGAGGGGTGGGGTGCGCGGGGGCGGCGGCGGCCCGCCACCAGGGGTGACGGCCTCGGCGCGTGAGGGCTCGACGGGCTCGCCGAGGGTGGGCATCACGAGGTGCGCCCCGCGCTTCGGGCCGAGCGTGAGCAGCGTCTCCGCGGGCTCGTCCCACGCGTGAATCGCGAGGTTGAACGTCCCCCAGTGGACGGGCAGGAAGCTCCCGCCGCCGAGGCGTTCGAGGGCGGTGAGGGCGTTCTCGGGGCCGAGGTGGATCTTGCCCCACGCGGGGTGGAACGCGCCCACTTCGAGCATCACGAGGTCGAAGCGCCCGAAGCGCGCGCGGATGTCGTCGTACTCGGGGGTGAGCCCGGTGTCGCCGCTGAAGAAGACCCGGTGCCGCGGTGATGGTGAGTCCGCCGCGCGGGACTTCGAAGCGCTCCCACCCGTCGAGCTCGGTGATGCTCGTCGTTGTGCGCGACCGTCTCGACGGACCCGTACCCGACGAGGATGCGGCCCTCTCCCCCGCTGCCGCGCGCCCCTCTCCCGCAAAGCGAGAGCGGGGCTTCCCACGCCACGACGCGGGCGTTGGACAGCGGAGGTTGGGCGTGGGCTGCTCGTTGGCACTCGCACCGCTGCGCTCGCTCCGTCGCTCGCTGACGCGTTGGTCACGCGTTGACGGCGCGAACATGAAGGCGCCACGTCTCGGTTCGACCTGCGCGACCGTTGCCTTTCGCCAGGGCGTTTCGAACGCCGCGTACAACGGTCGGGATGTGTTCAAGCTCGCATCCACGTGGCCCCGCCGCTGCGCTGCGATGAGCAAAGTGGTGCGAGTGCCAACGAGCAGCCCACGCCCAACCTCGCTGTCCAACGCCCGCGTCGCGGCGTGGGAAGCCCCGCTCTCGCTTTGCGGGAGAGGGGCGCGCGGCAGCGGGGGAGAGGGCCACGCCGTCGTTGGGCGGAGGCCGACGTCAGGGCCGCAGCGTGTCGTGGCCAGCCAATCAGCCGCCGTCGGGTGGGAGCGGCGAGAGGCAGGGCATCGCGTCACCTTCATGCAGGGTCGCGTCGCGTGCGTCGCCGCCAGCATCTGCAGCATCGGGGCCGGCCTCTAGCGTGGCATCGGAGGCGTCGATCACGTCGGCGTCGGCGTCGGGCGGTACGGCGTCCGATACGAGTGTGAGGCAGGGCTCGGGACACCCGGCGACCGTGAGCGCGAGGCCCGCCAGCGCCGTCGCGATGAAGCGCTTGCGGCGCGCAAGGATCGCCTCCCGATCGAGCTCGTCGTCTTCTGCCATGGCGTGACGCTACCGCAGCGGCCGTGGGTGTCGAGCGCGCGTCAGTCCACCGGCCAGGGCACCGGGTCGTCGCCGGACGCGCCCTCGGGCAGCGTGGGCTCCTCGCGGGGGGCCGGGTGCGCGGGTGCGGCGGCGGCCCGCCACCAGGGGGTGACGGCTTCGGCGCGTGAGGGCTCGACGGGCTCGCCGAGGGTGGGCATCACGAGGTGAGCCCCGCGCTTCGGGCCGAGCGTGAGCAGCGTCTCCGCGGGCTCGTCCCACGCGTGAATCGCGAGGTTGAACGTCCCCCAGTGGACGGGCAGGAAGCTCCCGCCGCCGAGGCGTTCGAGGGCGGTGAGGGCGTTCTCGGGGCCGAGGTGGATCTTGCCCCACGCGGGGTGGAACGCGCCCACTTCGAGCATCACGAGGTCGAAGCGCCCGAAGCGCGCGCGGATGTCGTCGTACTCGGGGGTGAGCCCGGTGTCGCCGCTGAAGAAGACCCGGTGCCGCGGCCCCTCGAACACCATGGACGACCAGAGCGTGGCGTTGCGGTCGGTGACGCCGCGGCCGGAGAAGTGCTGCGACGGCGCCGCCGTGATGGTGAGGCCGCCGCGCGGGACTTCGAAGCGCTCCCACCAGTCGAGCTCGGTGATGCGCTCGGGGGGGACGCCGTAGTGTTCGAGGTGCGCGCCGACGCCGAGCGAGGTGACGAAGGGGACGTCGAGCCGGGCGAGCTCGCGGATGGCCACGGCGTCGAGGTGATCGTAGTGGTCGTGCGACACCACCACCGCGTCGAGCGGCGGGAGCGCAGCGATGGGCACAGGGACGGGCTGGAAGCGCTTCGGCCCCGCGAAGGAGAGCGGCGACACGCGCTCGCCCCACACCGGGTCGGTGAGCACACGGCGACCGTCGATCTCGACGAGCACGGTGGAGTGCCCGAGCCACGTGGCGCGCAGGCCCGTCTCGGGCGCGGCCTTCCAGTGCGCGAGCGGGTTGCGCGAGGGGAGCGGCCCCGGGGGCTCGCGCCGCTGGCCGCCGCAGAGGTACTCGCGGAGGGTGGGGGTGACGGTTCCCTTTTCGAGGCCGGGGGAGACGGGGTGGGTGTTGCGGAAGGTGCCGTCGACGTGGCGCGGCGACGCGAGGATGCGCTCGCGGCGCAGGCCCTGCGAGCGGGTGGTGGGGTTGGACATCAGTGCACCTCGTGCGAGTAGAGGGGTAGGTGCGCGAGGCTATCGTCCCGACGGGGCGGCGGGAAGCGGGCGCGCGGCCCGCGGCGCAAACGCCCGCTAGCGGTTGAAGTACGTCGCCTGCTGAAACCGCAGCCCCGCCACGATCTGCTCCACCCGCGCGTCGGACAGCGCGCCGATTCGCTCCCCGAGGCGGGACTTGTCGACGGAGGAGACCTGCGACACGACCACGACGCTCTGCCGGGGGAGGTTCCCTTCGCCCTCCGCGAGCAGGACGTTCCCCGGTTCGCTCGCGCGGTGCAGGTTGGACGTCGTCGCGCACACGATGACCGTGGCGACGCGCGAGTGGTTGAACACGTCGTCTTGCACCACGACGTGGGGGTGCGCGACGGTCGGGGAGAGCGCGCGGTCGTCGTCGGGGGTGATCCAGAACACATCGCCGCGGTGGATCCGCGCGGGGGGTGGTGGCGTAGGGGCGCTGGTCACGGCGACGTCCCGAGCGGTACTAGCAGATCCTCACAGGCGGGTGCTACGTCGGCGGCGGCACGCGAACGCTCTTCCAGCGCTGCACGCACCCGTCGTCGAAGGCCACCACGCGCCCGACGCTCCCCAGCGCCTCCAGCACGTCGCAGAGCTCGTTGAGAAACGAGTCCTTGTTGGCCCGCTCGGCGGCGGCGGGAGGTCGAATCGCGGGTGGGGTCTGCGGCGGTGAACACGCGGCGCTGCGGCGGTCGCACGCCACGATGCGGCGGTGTGGTGCTGGGTGCCGTCCGCGACGCGTGGCGCTGCGGCGAGGGAGCACCCGAGCGCGGCGTGGGAGCACCGGAGTGCGGCGGGGGTGTGGCGTTGCGGCGGCGGTGGAGCGCGCGACTGCGGCGGGGGCGACGCCGGGCCACGGCGGTGGAGGGAGTGCGTGCGGCGGCGGTCGCTTTCGATGCGGCGGTGGGTGTTCGCGGTCTGCACCTTCAACGTCCCAGCGTTCGCCGAGCGCTCACCCTGGGACACTCACCCTGGGACACTCACCTCCCACGTGATGCGCATCGCCGCGCGGAGCCTCCATCCCCCGCTCGCGGACTCGCGCGTTTGCCCTTCCTCCGCGGCACAGAGCCGCAGAGGAAGGGTGCCGTTTCGCGCGCGGAATAGGCACTTCGCGAGGCGCGCCTTCCAACGGGAGCGCCCATTCACCGATACAATTTCACCCTTCCTCTGCGGCTCTGTGCCGCGGAGGAAGGGCAAACGCGCGAGTC
>JBILLV010000329.1:0-10377 GCA_044375895.1 Polyangiales bacterium
CCGCCGTGGACGAGGCCCTCACGGCGATGGGCGTCGCCCCCGAGGCGCTCGGCGACGACGGCGGCGAGGTCTGGATGCCCGCGCTCCGCGACGCCCTCACGGCCTCGCCCGAGCGCGCCGCGAAGTGTGTGGCCGACGAGCCGTCGCCCGAGGAGTTTCGCGACGAGAAGCTCCGCGCCTGGCTCCGCGCGGTGCACGTCCGCCGCGCGTGAACCGTCACCTCCTACCCCGCGAAGAGCGCGTCGACGTCCACCTCGACGCCCACCAGCGTCGCCGGTCGCGCGACCTCGCCTCGCCCATAGGTGCAGTGCTCCACGTACCGCCCGTCCCGCAGCACCAGCACGACCACCTGCATCAGCTCCGGGTCGACGATCCAGTACTCGGCGACTCCGCCGCGTCCGTACTCATCGCGCTTGCGGACGTAGTCGCGATCGTGGTCCTCCGCGCTCGGGCTCACCACCTCCGCGACGAGGTCGGCCCCGGTCCAATGCTCCTCGGCCTCGTAGCCGACGTTGGGCGCCGTCGCGACGAGCAGGTCAGGCTCGCGGTACTTGTTCCCTGGGAGCTTAAGCCGCGTCCCAGCGAAGCTGACGCGGCCGCCGGTGGCCTGTGCATACGCGTCGAAGCGAAGCAGCAGGCGCTTCAAGATGTTCTGATGGGTCCGTGTGGGCACGGGCAGCACCTCGATGATGCCGTCGTCGAACTCGACGCGCCGATGCTTCGCCGCGAGCTCGAGGTACTCGTCTTCCGTCCACGTCCCCTGCGCGGGGAAGAGCTTCGCAATGTCCCAGGCGGGCTCACTCATGGCGCGTGAGACAGTATCACACGGTCACTTCCACGATCCACCGCGGGTCGCGACAGCGCCGTCGGGTGTCCTTCGCCGATCCCCTCACCCCGGCGGCTGCCACAGCTCCAACAGCGTCCCCTCCGGGTCGAGCACGTACCGGAAGCGCCCGTACTCGCCGTCCTCCCCGCGCTCGTGCACCTCGACGCCCTTCGCCCGCAGCGACGTCACCAGCGCCTCCACGTCGTCCACGCGCAGGTTGATCATGAACTCCCGCGTCGACGGTCGCAGGTAGTCCGTCCCTGCTTCGAAGGGCGTCCACAGCGTGTACGCGCGCGGCCTCGGGTCGTCCGCCGCGGGCTCGTGAAACATCACGCCGCCCCAGGCATCCGGCGTGAACCCGAGGTGCTCCGCGTACCACGCGGTGAGCGCCTTCGGATCCTTGCTCCGGAAGAACACCCCGCCGATTCCGATGACCTTCCCGCTCATGGCGCGGGACTCTCACCGAAGCCACCACGGTGCGCAAATTCTCTCCTTCCAACGCCCCGTGCTGCGTCATCCTCTGCCCCCATGGCCCGCCCCCCGAAGCCCCGCTTCGCCCCGCAGCGCTGGTGGTCGCACCCCTATGGCGGTCACGTCTGGTCGCTCGCGACGCACCCCGACCACGACGCCGTCCTCGCGGGCGGAGAGACCCCGCACGACGCCCTCTGGTCGCTCGTCGACGGCCGCGCCCTCCCCCTCGGCGACGTCCCCTCGCCCCTCCGCGACGCCGCCTGGATCGACGCCACCACCGTCGCCCTCGTCGTCGAGGACGGCGACGTGGGCGATCCCCGCCGCCCCGCCTCGGTGCTCGTCCGCGACCTCACCGGCGCCGCCCCGGATCGCGTCGTCGCGCGTCTCCCGGACGCGGGCTTCCGCACGCAGATCACGGTCGACCGCGCGGGCCGTCACGCCGTCGTCAACACGTCGCACGCCGTCCACCTCGTCTCGCTGCGTGACGACGCGCCGCCGCGCGACATCGAGACCTTCCAGGGCGATCGGGCGGGCGTCATCTGCGGCGCCCTCTCGCCCGACGGAACCCTCTGCCTCGCGGCCCGCGCCTCGGTCGACGGCGTGCGGCTCTACGACGTCGCCTCGGGGGCGCGCGTCCGCGACCTCGGCGGCGGCGTCACCAACGGCGTCGTCGCCGCGTGCTTCGACCCATCGGGGACGCTCGCCGCCGCCCTCACCCTCTCCGAGCGCTGCCACCTCGTCGTCTGGAACGTCTCCGACGGCTCCGTCCGCTTCGTCCGCGAGGGCGGCACCGACGCCCCGCCCGCCCTCGCCTTCTCCCCCGACGGCTCGCGCCTCGCCGTCTCCGTGCCGGGTCACCGCGTCGTCCTCCTCGACACCCGCGACGGGCGCGCCGTGGCGCAGACGAAGACGCTCGACGGCAACGCCTTCCGCCTCGCCTTCGCCCGCGACGGCTCAACCCTCTACGTGGCGGACAACGCCGAGGTCCACACGATCCCGGTGACCGGCGCCGCGCCCGCCGCGCCCACGCAGACGCCAGGGGAACCGCGCGGTTGGACGACCCTGCACGCGCGCAACGGCTTCCGCTCGCACACCGGCGGATGCATCGACGCGCAGGGCAACCCCTGGATCGTCGGCCAGAACGGGAGCGTGTTCCACTCCGCGGACGACGGGCTCACGTGGGCGCCGCTCAAGCTCGGGAAGAAGCCCTACCTCACGGGCGCGTGTCAGGCCGCGGACGGCGCGATCCACCTGTTTGGGATGGGCGTGGTGGTGACGACCCGCGGCGGCGACGTGTCCATCACCTCGATGCCCGGCCGAGACTCCCTCACCGCGATGGCCTCTTCGCCCGCGGTGACCGTCGCGTCGAGCCTCACCCGAATCTACCTCCGCGCCGCTGGCGCCGACGCGTGGATCGCCGCGACGCCGCCGAGCATCCACGGCGGCTGGCATCAGGCGATGGCCGTCGACGACCGTGGGGTGTTCTATCTCGTGGGCGGGTGCAACGGGGTGGGCTCGGTCGCATCGTCGTCGACGCCGGGCGAGTCGTGGGTGCGCGCCGCGCTGGACGGCTGCGGGCCGATGATCTGCGTGGCCTGCGACGGCGAGCGCGTGTACGCGGGCGGCGAAGGCGGCGCGCTCTACCGCTCCGACGACCGGGGCGCTCACTGGGAGCGGCTCCCCTCGCCCGTCACCGAGCGGACGTGGCAGAGCCTCGTGGTGCGCGGCGACGTCGTCTACGCGGCCACGGCGCGCGCCGTCTACCGCTCGGACGACGGCGGACGACAGTGGCAGCGCGTGCTCCGCGGCGACGTGCAGCGGCTCCTCTGGACGCCGCGGGGGCGCGTGATCGCCGTCGGCGACGGCCCGATCTACGGCTGCGTCGACGTCGCGCGGTAGTCGCCGCGTGTCCGGGCACGCGACGAAGGGGCGAAAAAACGGCCAGGAGTGAGTGTTCGCGGTTGACCGAAAGCCGCGGCTCCTCCAAGCATCGCCCCCTACGCCGCGAAGGACGCGGTGGGATCGCGGCCGGTGCCGCGGAGGAGTTTCGATGAGCACGTATCTGCAGCATGGGTCGGAGGGTGATCTCGTGGCGGCTCTCCAGGAGGCGCTCAATGAGCAGGGCTACGACCTCGCGGTCGACGGCATCTTCGGCGAGGGGACGGACGCCGCGGTGCGCGACTTCCAGGCCGAGAGCGACCTCGACGTCGACGGCATCGTGGGCCCCGACACCCTCGCGGCCCTCGGGCTCGAGGAGGTGGCGGCGTCGCACGGCAAGCGCCGTCAGGCCAACGTGGTGTACCTGGAGCACGGCAACACCGGCAGCGCCGTCCGCACGCTCCAGCACGCGCTCGTGGCGGCGGGCTACGAGCTCGACGTCGACGGGGTGTTCGGCGCCAACACCGACGCCACCGTGCGCGACTTCCAGCGCCAGAACGACCTCGACGCCGACGGCGTGGTGGGCCCCAACACCTGGGCCGCCCTCCAGCAGTACATGGGCTGAAGCCCGCCGCGCCCCTCCCCCCCGCTCACACCCGCCGTCACGTCAGCAGCGAGCGCGCGATCTGCGAGATCTGGATCTCGTCGGTGCCGCCGTAGATCTGCAGCACCTTGGCGTCGCGGCAGAGCTGCTCCACCTGGTACTCGGACATGTACCCGTTGCCCCCGAAGAGCTGGACGGCCTCCAGGGTCACCTCCATCGTGGCCTGGGCGCTGTAGAGCTTGCAGGCGGAGGCCTCGGCGAGGTTCATCGCGCGCCCTTCGGCGGCGAGCTCGATCTGGCGGAAGATGAGGTTCTGGATGTTCATCCGGGCCACCTCCATCTTCGCGAGCTTGAGCTGGATGAGCTGAAACTCCCCGATGGGCTTGCCAAACTGGACGCGGGTCTTCGCGTACTCGGTGCAGAGCGCGAGGCACTGCTCGACGATGCCGAGGGCCATGGCGGCGACGAGGGTCCGCTCGGCGAGGAAGGTCTCCTTGGCGCCTTCGCGCGCGGGGGCTTCTTCCGTCTCGCCGACGAGCCGGTCGCGGCCGACGCGCACGTCTTCGAGGAAGAGCTCGCCCGTCGGCGACGCGTGCTGCCCCATCTTGCGCAGGGGTTTGCTCTGCGTGAGCCCGGGCATCCCGCGGTCGAGGATGAAGCTCACCACCTTGCGGTCGCGGGGGTCGTTGCCCTCGTCGAGCTTGCAGATGAAGATGATGGTGTCGGCGTAGGGGCCGTTGGTGATGAAGGTCTTGCTCCCGTTGAGCACGTACCCGTCGCCGTCGCGACGCGCGGTGGAGCGCATCGAGCCGAACGCGTCGGAGCCCGACGAGGGCTCGGTGATGGCCCACGCGCCCACCTTCTCCAGCGTGAGGAGAGGCAGGGCCCAGCGCTCGATCTGTCGGGACGTGCCGCGCGACGTGATGGCGCTCGGGGTGAGGCCGACGCTCACGCCGAGCGCCGTGATGAGCCCAGGGCAGTACCGACAGAACTCGATCACCGGGATCATGCGCATGGCGAGCTCGTTGCCCGCCTCGGGGTTGGGCCCCTCGCGCTTCGCCCGCGCCGGCAGCGCCTCGCCCCGCGCGGCGGCCTCCTCGCGGCGACGGGCGCGGGCGAGGTCGGCGTGGCCGCGGGCGAGGTTCATGTCCCCGACGCCGAAGGTGGCGAAGAAGCTGCGGAGCACGTCGTAGGGGAGCACCTCTTCGCGCTCCAGGGCGTCGCGCTTCGGCTTCACCTCGGCCTCGACGAAGCGGCGGATGGCGTCACGGATCGCGAGGTGGGTCTCGTTCCATTCGATCATGGCGCGGACGCTAGCGCCGATGGGGACGCGGGCACAAGCGCGCGCCGCCCACCGGGTCGGGCAGCGCGCGCTCGTGCTGCGGGTACGCCGCTCAGATGTACGCGGCGACGGCGCCCCGGGCGCGGCCGGCCTTCACCTTGGTGGACACGCGGATGGCGGCGGCGGGCTTCACGGCGGGGGTCTTGATCGTGGTCTTCATGGTGGCTTCTCCTGTCGACCGGCGTTGGTGGCCGACGGATTCCCCCATCGCATGCGCCGTGCCGCCCCCCGCACCCGCGCAATTCCGTGGGCCGTCGCGGTCGCGGATACAGCTCGCGCCGCGCGCCGCACAAGCGTTGTGTCGCGCGCCGCACAACCTGTCCGCGGGCACCGTCCCTTGCGCGCGCGATGCCGCTCGGCACGCCGGCTGCTGTCCACGCCGCACCATGATCCACCGCCGCTCCCGCACCCGTTCGCTCGCGCCGTCGTCGCTCACCCCCGCGCGACCGCTGCGCGTCTTCGTCGGCGCCATCGAGGTGTCGGGCTTCACCTCCGAGCTCGCGGGCGGGCTCCGCGCGGCGGGTCACGCGGTCACCACCGGGGTCCGCTACACCCACACCAACTTCCCCGATCGGCGCTACGACCTCGACCTCGCCGACGACACCGACGCCGTCGACTGGGACGACCTCGCCCGCGAGGCCCGCGGTGGACCGCTGCGCGCGCCCCGCCACCTCCCGCGCCGCGGCACCGCCACCGACCGGGCGCGGTGGATCCTCCGGCACCACGACGCGTTCGTGTTCGTGTACGGCAGCCTCCGCCGCGACCGCCGCACCACGATGCGCTGGGAGGGTCAGGGCCGCGAGTACGCGCTGCTTCGGCGCCTGGGCAAGCGGATCGTGTCGTACTTCGTCGGCCCGGACGTGCGCCACGCGTCGGCCTACGACCAGCAGCTCGCGGCCCTCGGCGGGCACTGCCTCCCGCTCGGAGACATCCTCCCGACGTGGGGCGAGGACCCGGTGGCGCGCCCGCTGCGCAACCTCCGCCGCGCCGAGTGCTACGCCGACGCGATCTTCTCGCAGCCCAACCAGGCCGGCCTCGCGCTGCGGCCGTACGCGCATGTTCACGCGCCCCTGGAGCTCGCCCGCTTCCGCGCGGAGGTGCCCGGACGGGAGGTGCCCGTGGTGATCCACGCGCCTTCCGCGAAGGCCATCAAGGGGACCGAAGCCGTCGTCGCCGCGCTCGACGCGCTGCGGGCGGAGCGCGTTCGTTTTGAGTTCCGGCTGCTTCACGACGTGCCCAACGCGCAGGTGGTCGACGCGCTCGGCGACGCGGACGTGGTCATCGACCAGCTCCACCTCCCGATGCATGGACGACTCGGCGTCGAGGCGATGGCCTCGGGCTGCGCGCTCGCCACCGCCGACCGCCGCGACCTCGAGCCCGTCCCCGCCGACCGCCCCGTCTTCCCCATCGACCCGGTGAACCTCGTCCGCCAGCTCCGCGCGCTGCTCACCGACCGCGCGCTCCGCATTCGACTCGGTCACGAAGGAATCGCCCACGCGCGCCGCCACCACGACCACGTCGCCGTCGCCCGCCGCGTGATCGCCTGCGCGACCGACCCCGCGGCCCCGCTGGAGCACGCTCCGACCTTCTTCGCGCGCGACTACCGGCTCCCCGAGGGCGTCACGCTCCCGACGCGGGTGAAGGCCCTCACCGAGCGCGTGGTGCGGCGCTGGGGGCTCCCCGCGGGCGTCACCGCCGCCGACCTGCGCGCCCGCGGGCTGATGTGAGGGATGCTCACAGCGTGACGTAGCGCGCCCACTCCGCGCCGAGGGCTTCGCACACCCGCGCGACGGCGGCGACGGTGGCGCTGCGGTCGAAGCCATTGGCGCGCGGTCGCGACCCGGCGTCGTGCAGCACCGGCACCGCCATGAGCCCCTCGGCCCACATCCCCCGGACGTGCGCGACGACCGCGTCGGCCAGCGCATCGGCGTCGGTGTCGGGCTCCCAGTCGTCGAAGATCCCCGTCCAATGCTGGTGCGTCCTCCCCGCGGCGGCGAGGGCGATGAGCCGCTCGTCCATCGCGCCGCCCGCGCGCACCAAGGGGCCATAGGGGAGCCGCACCGGAAGGCTGGTGGGAGCCGCGACGCCGGCGGTCGCGTAGAGCCCGCGGAGCGCGTCGTCCACGCGCATCAGCTCGCTCACGAGGGCGGCCGGAGGCATCGGGTCGCGCGCGTGGGTGTCGAGGTGGTTGCCGAGCACGTGCCCTTCACGCAAGCAACGGAGCGCGAGCGCGCGGGCGTGGGCGGCGTCACCGTCGAGGCAGTGGCCGCGGAGGCTCTGGCCGGTGACGAAGAAGGTCGCCCGCGCGCCGTGCCGCACGAGGACGTCGAGGAGCGCCGCGGTGGAGGGTCCGGGGCCGTCGTCGAAGGTGAGGGCGATCGCGCGCTCGTGGGTCATGAGGGCATCGCAGCACGAGGCCCTGGGGCTGGTCCACATGAGGGTTGACCTTCGATCGTTCTTGCCGCTCCATGACGGGACCATGCGCCACGTCCTCCACCTCCTCCCTCTCGCCTTCGTCGCCTGCACCGCGTCCAGCACCCCGCCTGCGCCCCAGACGGTGACCGCTGCGCAAGCCGCCACGCCCGACGCCGCCGCGTGTGTCGGCACCATCGCCCAGCCCCCCGAGGGCGCCACCGCCGTCGACGACCCGACGCTGCTCGCGAGCGCGATCGGGGCCGACGGGGCCGGGAAGCTCTGCGCGGGTGCGGTGTATGAGGCCACGCGGCCCCTCACCGTGTACCGCGTCTGGCAGCGCGACCGGGCCTACACCGAGATCGGGCGCTGGTGGTCCTTCGAGCGCCCGACGGGGCCGCGCGAGGCCTACCGCGAGCGCAACGTCATCTGCGCAGAGTGGAGCGCGCTCGACGCGTGGTCGCGCTGCGAGATCAAGGTGGGCTCGCGCTTCGTCGTCGGCCCGGGCCAGAGCGGGCGTTGCGAAGGCGGGGTGACCCTCGCGCGCTCGGCCACCAACCAGGTGTACATCGACAACGACACCCGCCAGAACCGCGTCCTCGTCGACCACTGCGAGCAGCAGGGGGAGTGGCCCCCGGCGCAGTAGCTCACGGCAGCCGCCGCGCGTCCTCCACCCGCAGCGCGCCCGCGCGCGTCCGGCGGATGCGCCACGCGATGGACGGAGCCCCCACGGCCGCGCCGAGATCGAACGCGAGCGAGCGCATGTACGTCCCCGCGGAGCAAGCCACCCGCAGCGACACCACCGGCACCGTTCGACCGGCGAGCTCGCCCTCCCGCGCCCGCCACCGCGCCGCGATGGCCTCCTGACGCAGCTCACCTCGCACCAGCCCCGCGCGCCGCACCGCCTCCGCCACGATCGCTTCGCCCGGCTCCGCGCGCCGCCCGAGCACGGTGATCGCGGTGACGGTGCGCGTCGCGACGGGGCGCTCCATGGTGACGCCGGCGGCCCCCCAGGCGAGGAGCGAGCGGCCGTCGACGCGCGCCTGCGAGAAGGGCGGATAGCGCTGCGCCACGACGCCCTCCCAGCGCAGGCAGGCGCGGGCGAAGGCGTCGTCGTCGAGGGCGATGTCGGGCACGAGCTCGGTGACGAGGCCGAAGCTGTCGAAGGAGTCCGTGGCGACGCCGAGGGCGACGTCGATCTCGTAGGTCTTGTCCTGGGTGCGCAGGGTGGGGGCGTCGCGCGTCTCGTCGTCCACGAGGACGGTGAGGAGCCCTTCGGCCATCGGGTCGAGACGTCCGGCGTGGCCGAGGCGGCGATCGCGGAGCGACGGGTCGGCCGCGCGGAGGGCGTCGAGGGCTTGCAACGAGGTGAGGCCGAGGGGCTTGTCGAGGCCGAACATGGCGCGCTCCTGCTCGCGTGTCTTCCAGACCCCGCGACGCCGTTGACGGAGGTGCTCGCGTGCGGTGAAGTGCGCGCATGATGTCACGGGACGAGCGGCGGGCTCTCTTCCAACGGCTGGCGGCGGACGTGACGTCGCGGCCGGGGGTGCTGCCCCCCGCGACCCGGCGCGCGATCGTGGACGCGGCGAAGGGTGGGGCCCCGCCCGCGGGTGCGCTCGGCGCGCTGGTGCAGACGATCCAGCGGCGGGCGATCGAGGTGACGGACGATCACATCGAGGCGGCGCGGCGCGAGGGGCACGACGACGACGCGCTCTTCGAGGCGATCGTGGCGTCGGCGCTCGGGGCGAGTTCGAAGCGCCTCGACGCCGCGATGCGTGCCATCGGGCGGAGGGAGCGATCGTGAGGCTCGGGCGGGTCGATCGCGGTCACAACCGCGCGGTGCGGGCGTTCTTCGCGCTGGTGCGGGGCGTCGGGGGCCGCGAGCCGCCGGACATCTTGAAGACGCTGGGGTACCGGCTGGAGTTCTTCGGGATGACGATGTCGGACGTGACCGAGGAGGTGATGCGGGGGCCGTCGCCGTGGAGCGTCGGCGAGCGCGAGCTCTTCGCCTCCTTCGTCTCGTCGCGTAACCAGTGCGTGTTTTGAACGCGCGCCCACGGCGCGGTCGCGTCGAAGGCCCTCGGTGACGACACGGTGATGGCCGCGGTGAACGCCGACTGGCGCACCGCCCCGGTCTCCGCGAAGCTGCGGGCGACGCTGGGCTTTTTGGAGAAGCTCACGCTCGACCCCGACGGCCTCGACGCCGTCGACGCGCAGGCGGCGCGCGACGCGGGCGTCGACGACGACGCGCTGGAAGACGCGGCGATGGTGTGCGTGCTGTTCAACACCTACGTGCGCCTCGCGGACTCGCTGCGCTTCGACATCCCCGACGAGGCCGGATTCGCGATGTCGGCCCGGTCGCTCCTGGGCGTCGGGTACCGCTTCCCGCCGCCCTTGCGCTGGGTCACGCGCGGGGCCGTGCGGTAGCGGCTTCAACGGTTCTGGGGCTGCTGGTACGCTCGGCTCGCCATGGACGCCGCGCTCGCCGAACTCCCCCTCGACACCCTCCTCCAGCGCTACGAGACCGAGCCCGACGTCGAGAAGGCGGCGGCGTATGCGGAAGCGGCGCGGCGCCAGGCCGGCTTTCACGACCGCTATGCCCGCTGGCAGATGCTCGCGCTCCCGGAGGCGCTCGATGCGACACAGCGCCGCGTCGCAGAGGTGTTCGCGCGGCGGAGCGACGTGCGCTGCGGTGGCTTCGGCCTCCCGGCGAGCCCACGGCGCCTGCGGCAGTGGCTCGGCCTCGACGCGCCCTCGGTGCTCGACAAACGGATCCCCTACCAGCACGCCGGGGAGACGGTCTCGTGGCCGCTGTGGAAGGTGCGCGAGGTCGCGACCGAGGAC
>JBILLV010000330.1:0-10351 GCA_044375895.1 Polyangiales bacterium
GGCGTACGATGAGGGAGCCCGGCTCTGCGGGCGATCCGACGGTAGCCCAGGCCGAGCGTCCGCGAGCCCTGGGTCGCGACGTGCCTTGCTACGCGGTCTCCCGAAGACGCTTGCCCCACGCTAACTGACCGGCATTGGCGCTAACGGGTCGCCTGCTGATGGGGCGACGGTGGGGTGACGACGGCGGGCGGAGGGTCGGCCCGCCGTCGCGGTGCAGGGCAGCGCGCCGAGACGGCTACGGGACCCACTTCGTCCGAAGATAGTGGTTGACCGCCTGAATCTCCGCCGCGCTGAGGGCGCGGCCGTAGATGAGCACCTCCCCGAGGTAGCCGAGCATCGGGTTGTTGGTGCCGTAGAAGTCCGGCGCCCAGCCGAGGGTGATCCCCTCGCTCGCGGCCGTCCGCGCTGAAGTGGCCGCCGCGGAGCCCAGCGACGCGCCGTTCATGTAGAGCGAGAACGTCCCCGGCGTCGACTCGTCAGCGCTCGCGTAGACGTACGTGACAACGGCGGGCGCGGCGTTGGGCACGCCGGGCGAGGCGAAGCCCGACGACGCGTCGAAGCCGAACCACTGGTAGGCATTGCCGCCCGGGTTGACGAGCAGGTGCGCGCCGTAGATGCCGCCCCAGCCCAGCACCCCGTTGTACGTCGCCTCGGTGTTGTCCCAGCTCCCCGCCACGAACACCGTGTACGAGCCGTTGCCCGCGGGCGTCGTGCCGTCGGGGAGCCGCAGGTGGCGAAGCCCCCCGTCGAAGCGAACCGCGCTCCGGCCCCCGAGCCCGTTGCTCACCACGAAGGGGGCGGCGGCAGTGTCAGGCTGCTGCGCGTCGCGGCCCGAGGGGCTGCGGTCGGGCCACACGGCGAGCGGCCCCTCGACGAGCCCGGACGCGTCGAACCACGCGCGGAGCGATGCGGCGGGCGGAACCTCGGTGACCGCCGGCTCGCACGCCCCCGTCGCCGAGCACACGCCGGGCGCGTCGGACAGCGTGCAGGCCGTCCCCTCGGGGAGCGCGGCGAAGGCGCATTGCCCATCGGCGGCGTTGCACACCCCCGCGGCGCGGCACGCGGTGGGGGCGGGGCACGTGACATCGAGGCACTCGCAGGCGTCGCCCTGACCGTCCTGGTTGCTGTCGCGCTGGTCGGCGTTGGCCGTGGCGGCGCAGTTGTCGCGCCAGTCGAGCACGCCGTCTCCGTCGCGATCGACCGCGGGGCGGTCGATGCGAAACTTGATGCGCAGCGTGTCGCCGCGCAGCAGCGGGACGAACTCGTTGCGATCGACCGTGCGGTACTCGCGCTGGTTGCGGACGATGTCGACGTCGGCGAGGCCGAGCATGCACCCCTCCCCGGCGACGCGGTTGGCCGCGGGGCACCGGGGCGAGTCGGGCACGAACACGCGCGCCCGGTAGATGCCGTCGCGGTCGCAGGCGGTGTCGCGGGCGGAGTGCCAGCGCACGACGAAGTAGCCCTGCGGGTCGGTGTCGCCGTCGTTGTCGTCGGCGTCGCAGGGGCGGTCGCGGAGCTTCACGCGCACGCGCTCGCCCACGGGGCCCGACGTCGTCGTGAAGCGCGCCACGAAGCGGATCGGCGCGCCCGTGCGCGGGTCGATCTGATCGATGCGCACCGTGGGGGAAGCCGTCGGCACGATGTCCCCATACGGCGCGGGCCGCGGCACCACGGGAGGCAGCCAGAAGAATCCGACGGTCCCCTGGTCGTGGAGCTCGTCGAGGATCTGGCGAGACGTGTCAGGGGCGGGCGCGTCGGCCCCCACGCACGCGGCGAGCAGGAGCGGTGCGGCGAGCGTGAGGCGGACGGCGATGGAGCGCGGCGAGACGAACATGAAATCCTCCGGTGGTCGGTGGGCCGCGTGGATGCACCGCGCGGCGGCCCACGGGCATCGTGAGCTGTCCGTCGCATGAGCAAGGCGCGCGCCGCGTCGACGCACCACGCGGGAGCCCGCATTTCCCGCGCGAGCCTCCGGGGCCGCGCGGTGGCCGGTCGATGGCCGATCGCTGGCCGGCCGCGCCACACGGCCGCGCGGGCGGGTTGCCGGGCCGTCGACCGCTGCGGTACATCCCGACCGCCGCCATGAGCGAGACCCTCGACGACACAGACGCAACGAGCCCTGAGCCCGGCCGTCGCCGCTCGGCCCCCGGCCTGGTGGCGGTGTGGTCGCAGGCTGCGCCGGTCTGCGTCCCGTTCCGCTGCGTGGGCGATCGGTTCGAGCTCGGGCGCGACGAGCTCGAGGCGGCGGGCATCCCCGACGGGCGCGTCTCGCGCAGCCACCTCCGCGTGCAGCGGGTCGACGACGGGTGGCGGTGCACCGACCGCGGCAGCCGCAACGGCACCTGGGTCGACGGCGTCCGCTGCGAAGGGGCGGTGGAGCGCGGGGGGCCGACGGTGATCCGCGTGGGGCACACGCTGCTGGTCACGGTGGACGACGTGGTTCCCTTCCACGCGGCGGCGGTGCACGACGGCGACGAGCTCGTGGCGGGCCCCGCGCTCCGTTCGGTGCTGACGCGGGCCGAGACCTTCGCGCGGGCCGGCGCGACGCTGCTCCTCCAGGGGCCGAGCGGCGCGGGCAAGGAGGTGGTGGCGCGGGCCTACCACCGCGCGGTCGGTGACGCCGCGGCGCCGCTCGTCGGGGTCAACTGCGCGGCCATTCCGCGTGAGCTCGCCGAGCGGCTGCTCTTCGGCGCACGGCGCGGGGCGTTCACGGGGGCCTCCGACGCGGGCGGGCTCGTGCAGCAGGCCGACGGCGGGACGCTCTTCCTCGACGAGGTGGCCGAGCTCGACCTGCCCGTGCAGGCGAAGCTCCTCCGCGTGCTGGAGGTCGGCGCCGTCCTCCCGCTCGGCGCGACGCAGCCCGTGCCGGTCCGCTTCCGCCTGTGCAGCGCTTCGCACCGAGACCTGCGCGAGGCGGTGCGCGAGGGGCGCTTCCGCGAGGACCTCTACTTCCGCATCGGCCGCCCCACGCTGCGCGTCCCGCCGCTCACCGATCGGCGCGAAGAGATCGGCTACCACATCGCGCGGACGCTGCGCGCGCTCGGCGCGGCCGCGCCTCGCTCCGGGGTCGGCTTCGTGGAGGCTTGCCTGCTGCGGGCGTGGCCTGGGAATGTGCGCGAGCTCCGCGCCGAGGTTCGAGCCGCCGCCCTCGACGCGCTGGCCGAGGGGCGCGAGCTCGACGCGAACGCCCTCGACCCGGACGCCGGGCGCGACCTGCACGCGCCTCCGCCCGCGGAGCCTGTCGGGTCGCCGGAGGAGCCGGGTGAGCCGAACGTTCCAACGCCGCCGCGGGAGGTGGTGTGGGAGGCCCTGGTGCACGCGCGGGGCAACGTCGCGCAGGCGGCGCAGCGCCTGGGGTTGAGTCGCGCGCGGCTCCGCCGACTCATCGAGCGCTGGTCGCTGGAGGTGGAGGCGCTGCGGGGGGCGTAGGGGGTGTGGGGCGAAGGGCGGCGGGCGGGGTGTGCCTTTTCTCCCCTCACGCCGGGAGAGATACGCTACGAGCGCCGACCGAGAGAGGCACCGCACCGTGAAGTGGAACAAGTCCGTCCGCGCCGAGCTCCGCGGATTCCGCCGCCGCGACCCGAGTGATCCCCCTGACGTCTGGGCGCCCGTCGACGCCGCCGACGCCTGGGCGACCCTCCGCGCGAACCCCGCCTGGACGCTCGACGCCCGTGTCCATCGCGAGGCGCTGGAGTCGATCGTCGCACAGTGCGCCCTCCCCGCGCCGCCGCCCTTCGACGAGCGCATCGAGCTGCTTCGCGCCGGGTGGCTCCTCGGCGGCCGCGTCGACTCGGTCGACCAGCGCGACTGGCAGGCGCAGGCGCCCGAGCGAGCCCTCGCCCGCTTCTGGCTGGCGACCGGCGGCGTGGCCGCGACCCTGCGGCTCCTCCTCGCCAACGCGGACTTCGCCACCACGCGGAGCACCGCGCGCAATGCCTCGGGGGCGGTCCTCACGCGGTCGATGATCTTTCACGCGCCCGACCCCGTTCACCCGTCCGTGGGCGACGGCGCGTGGTCGCCCGACCGCTACGGGTTCCGCCCCTCGTTCGACCCGGTGTACCAGTGGGGCGGGCCGAGCACGGTGGCGCTCTGGACGGGCGTCCGCTGCGCGATGGCGACGCTCACGGACGACGCGTTTCGCGCCGCAACCGAAGAGGCCCGCGCCGTGCGAGCGACGCTTCGCCCCGACGACCACTGGGCCCACGCGGCCATCGCGTTCGCCTTCGCGCGCGACCCGTCGCACGCCCGCGAGCTCCTCGCTCGCCTCGCCGACGGGCCGAGGTGCTCCAACGGGCGCCCGAGCCACTACCCCGGCGGCGTCGTGATGAACCTCCTCACCCTCGCCGCCCCCGACATCGCAACGGCCGCCGTGCTCCTCCCGCACTGCGACGCGGTGGAGCTCGCCTTCGACCTCGTCGAAGCCTTCGGCGACGACGCGGGCCCGGCGCTCGAAGCGGCCCTCGTCCACAACCACGTCACGGTCTCCAGCCCGGCGCCGCGCAAGGCGAACGAGAAGCGCCTCGCCGCTGCGCTCAAGATGCTCGGGCGCGCCGTGTCAGCGGAGACCCTCGCCGCGGCGGAGGAGGCCGCCCGACCCGTGCTCCGCGCGACGCGCCCTGCGGTGAACCCGTTGGGCGGCGACCGCTACGCCGTGACCCTCACGGCCGAGGCGATGCCTTCGCTCGCGGAGTGCGCCGCAATTCTGGAGGGGACGCGGCGCGACGACGGGCTCCCGTGGGAAGACCTCGCGCTCTTCGCGGAGGCCGCAGCGAAGCCCGGGGCGCGGGAGTTCTGGGTGGTGAAGCCGAAGGGGCACCTGATGGTGCGGGGCGCCGTGATCGTGTGGGCCGAGGCGCAGGGGTTCCGCCCCGCGACGCTGCGCGAGGCGCTGGCCTTCCACCACGCGGTCCCCGATGCGCTCGACGCTCGGGGGTACGCGGTGCTCGGGTCGTGGGCGATGCGCTTCCGCGACGCGTGCGAGGCGCCGCGCTTCGAACGCCACAAGAAGATCGGACCCCGCGTGGAGACGCTGCGGGTCGCGAGCACCGAGGGCGAGCGGGTCGGCGACGCGTGCGGTGTGTTCGGCGTCGACTGGCGCTACCGGCCCGTGGGGGCGACGGTCGACGAGGCCCTCGAGGAGGGGCTGCGCTTCCTGCTCGTGCGGGCGTGACCGCCGTCCGCTTTCGCCGCCGCGCGGGTTTTGGTACGCCTCTGCGCCATGCGCGACCCCGACGTCCTCCTCCACGCGGCTGACGGTGCGGCGAACGATGTGAGCGCGCTCGTGCTCCGCGGGCGGCGGCTCTACTACGCCAGCTTCCAGCCCGCGCGCGTCGGGGTGATCGACCTCGACACCGGGCGCGCCGAGCTCCTCGCCGAGGCCCCCGACGGCCTGTCTGGCCTCGCGCTCGGCGACGACGGCGCGCTCTACCTCGCCAACGCCTGGGCCCGCACCCTGTCGCGCCTCGCGCCGGGTGCCTCCGCGCCGGAGGTGCTTGCCCGCGACCCCAACGCCGTCCGCGTCGCGGTCTTCGGCGAGCACATCGCGTGGGGAGGATCCACCGGGCCCGCCCAGGCCGTTCGCGTCGGCGAGCTCCCGACGCCCCGCGCGCGCACCGTCGCGTCGCGCGTCGGCGTCGTCACGTCCATCGCTGCCGACGCAGTGGGGGCGGTGTTCTGCACCAACGGGACGCCGCGCCAGTCCGGCGCGGTGTGGGCGGTCGGATGGGACGATGCGGCCGCGACGAAGCTCGCCGAGGGCATGCGCTGCTGCAAGGTGGGCCAACGCGCGGCGGACGGGTGGGTGTACTACGCGGCGGAGTTTCCACGGGGGCGGGCCCGCGAGGATGGGCTGTGGCGCGTGCGCGAGGGCGCGGCGCCGGAGCGGGTCGCGGGGGTGTTCGACCCGCGGGGGTTCGAGGTGAGCGAAGGTGGCGTGGTGGGGGTCAGCTACGACGGGGCGGTGTTCGCGTGCGATGCGAGCGGCGCGACGCGGACGCTGGCCGATGTGGGTGCGCAGGCTGCGCGCGCCGTGGCGGATGGGGAGGCGCTCTACGTGGCCGCGGTGCGCCCCCGGGTGGGGGACAGGGCGCTGGTGTTCCGGGTCGCGCGGTGAGACGTCGCCTTCCGTCCCGCACGCCCGGCGAGCGTCGGACTTCGACGATCTTCAGGCTCGGCTCGCCGAGATCCATGTGCTTTGCCGAGAAATCGATGAGGGCTTCGGGCTGGAATACATCCCGCTAGAAAACGGGACGGAGATCTACGGATGTCTGGTTTTGAGTATCATGTCTTCTGCACGAGATGTGGCGAGGCCGGGCCTACCCTTCGGCTGGGTGGAGATCGGCATGATGCGTTCATCGTCCTACCCTCGGTGGACCTCGTCGCCAGGCGCCTCAGTGCGGTGAGCGTTCCGCGAACGAGTGACTCATCCGCGACTCCGCTTCGTGAACTGGCGGCGAGGTATGGGACTGCCGCACACCCGGTCGCTGCAGCCATCCCCGAAGATGAAGGTCTGCGACTTGAGCCGCCACTTCTCTGTCCCCGGTGCGGCGAGAGCATCTCCAGTGCAACCTGGGGAACACCGCAACCAGAAGTCTTCGAGTTTCGCGGGTGGGACATCGTCATCTCTAAGACACGATCTATTGCTCCCGAGCGCGAAGTCGAATTTGTCGCCCCCAACGGGTTCCGGATCCGGTGCACTCGTTCACTTCGCGACAACGAGCAGGTGAATGAGTGGCTGGTTCGTTTCGGACGCGACAGTCACGTGATCAAGGAAGATTTCGTTGCGGAACTGCTCGCACACATCACAAAGGCCGGGCATCGACACGGCGAGCCGGAGTTTCTGCGTCGACAATGCGCCTTCATCGAATGGATTGATCCGTAGACTCACGCGGAGAACGTGTCTGTCGGGCACAAACGCTTCTCTCGGCGGATGTCCGCGTTGATTTTTGCGGGGTACGGGGCATTCAATGGTGGCGGTGACCTGGAGCGGGAGGGTCACGCTCGGTCGAAGGTAGCGGGTGCGCGCGGGGCAACGTCAAGGGCCGACGGCGCCGCCCCGTCGTCTGCTATCGTCGCACGCGGAGGACGCGATGGGACTCGCCCAGCTCAACCGCATCGACATCGTCTCGGAGGCCCCTGGCGGTGCGCGCCGATGCCTGATCATGGTGGCCGGGGAGGGCTTCCCGCCCGCCGCCGAGGCGCTCCACACGGTGCTCGCGATGCTGAAGTGCGCGGGGTACTTCGACCATGCCGCGCGCAGCACCGGCGGCGCCTGCTCCGTCGAACTCGTCAGCGTCGGCGGCGTGCCGCGGCCGCTCCACGCGTGGCTGTCGGCGCGGGGCGTGGTCGTCCGAGAGCAGGGCCAGGGCAGCGCCCCGGCGGCGATCACGTCGTCGCGGTTCGCGGCGCTCCCCGACGGAGGCCCCGACTGCGACGCGCTCCAGGCGGCCAACGCCGAGAGCTTCGCGCGCCGCCACGACCTCCCGCTCCCACCCTCCGTCGACGCGCTCGATCGGTTCGACGACGCGCTCGCGCAACTGCGCGCCGAGCACGGCTTCGACGCGGGCGACGGGCGCGACGACCCCGACCGCTGCGGCGACCTCCTCGTGCTCGCGGGCGCGTACGCTGGCGAGGCGATCCGTCGGCGCCACGGCGGCCGATGGCAGTGGCGCGAGGCGGTGGGGTTCCGCCCGCTCTCGCTGATCGTGGGGAAGGAGGGCGAGAAGGTCGTGGTGGTCAACCCGCTCGGCAAGGTCGCCAAGTTTCTCCTCCATGGCCGCGAGGACTCGCTCGCCAGCCTCGCGGGCGCGATCCCGTCGATCCTGGCAGCGCCGTAGGGCGCCACGACGAGGTGTCGCGCGACGCGCGGCGACGGGTCACCCGCGCGTGGAGACTTCCACCACGAGGCCGGTGGCGTCGCGGACCCACAGGGCGCCGTCGTCGGGGGCGAAGGCGAGGGGCTCGCAGCCGCTGGGCCATGCGATGCGGTGCGCGTCGCCGCGGACATCCACGAGCCAGAGTGCGTCGTCCCAGGTGGAGACGGCGAGGTGCGTGTTGCCCGCTCGACACGAGCGGATGCCGCCGTCGAGCGGCCACGTCGTTGCGGCGTCGTCGGCCCCGCGGAGCGCCACCGCGAACGCCAGGGATCGGGGTTCCCCTCCGATCGACTGCGCGCCCCAGAGCGTGCGGCCGTCGCGCGAGATCGCGAGCTCCGAACGCCACGACACGCCCACCTCCTGCGCGATCGGGAACGGGTATCGGCCGAGCTCACGGGCCGTGCCTGCCTCGTCGTACTCGAGGCAAAGGGCGGCGCGTACATCCGCTTCCGGCTGAGTCTCTTCGACCACAAGGCGCACGCGTCCCTCGTCCGTGAAGGCGACGGCCTTCGGAGTGGCGTGGCCCCGCGCTCGAAGGTCGATCGAGGTGCGGGTGGCGAGGTCAACGACGGTCAACCGCCCGCCCAGGCGCGTCGGCTGACAGATGGCGACGCGGCGCCCGTCCCTCGAAGCCGCGAACCCGCCGGACCGACTCGCGCCGCTCCCGAATGCGCGCGCGAGGCGTTCGACCGAACCGCTCGCTTCACGCTCGACGCGGAGGAGGTCGCCAACTTCCGTGGTGACCAGCAGCTCGCGACCGTCGGGGGACACCGCGAGGTGGGTCGGCCGGCCCTCGACCTCCGCGAGCGCGGTCACCTCGCCGGTCGCGCGGTCGCGCACGCGCACGACGCCGTCGGCCGTGGCGGTGACCACCGCACGCCCGTCGGGGGTGCCCACGGCGCAGCGGGTCTCCGTGGCGGGGTCGTACGCGACCGAACGAAACCCATCGCCGCCCGCGTCGAGCACGTGCAGCGCGCCGTCCACGACGACGATGACGCGCGCGTCGTCGTGCGCGGTGCGGATGCCGAACACGTCCACGCGGGGTAGTTCGGACAGGGCACGAACCGAGCGCGTTGCCACGTCGACGCGCAGAACGCGGCCCGCCTCGCGAAGCACCAGCGTCGCGCCGCCCTCGACGAACGCGGCCCCGAACGTGTGTCGCGACGTGTCGGGGATCACCGCCGCGTTGCGCCAGTCGTCCCAACGGCCGACGAGAACGCCGACCCCCGTCGTGATCGCGACGCCGCGCGAAGCGACGTCCAGAGTGACCGCGCTGTGCGGATTGTGCTCCATGCGGGAGGGCAGCGGCAGGTAGGCAGCGATGCGCCAGGGTTCGCCCGCGGCATCGGAGGACGCCTCCCACACCAGGAATTCGTCCGACGCACGGCCGTGAAGCACGAACCGCCCACCGGGCGCGAAGTACATTTCCCCGGCGGCCGCAGGGGTCACTCCGACCCGCAGCGTGGCGCCGTCCGCGAGGTCGACCACCCGCACCTCACTTCGGCTCTGGTCGACGCACACGTCCGGGGCGTGGCGATGCGCCCAGGTAGAAGGGTGCTCGTGGAGCGGCTCCCAGACGCCCGCCAAGGTCGCGCGCCAGAGCCCGGTCAGGACGTTGACGCGGAGGCCCGACGGCGTCTTGCCGACGCACACCGCGTCGCATGCGGTGAAGGGCGCGCGCGCCTCCCAGCGGCCCACGCAGTCGATCGGGTCGAGCGACCAGCGCTCGATCGCGTCGCGGAGGACGAGCGCGACGTGGCTGCCGTCGGGCTCCATCGCCGCGTCCAGCACCTCGCCCCCGGCACGCCCCGCCAGCGAACCGTGCACCCGCGTGATGGGCAGGTCGCAGGCCGCGCGGAGCCTCGCGACGCGGGCGGCGGTGCGCGGGTCGTTCGGGAGGGCGCTCACGGCCGTGGCTCCCAGGCATGGCTGGCGGCGCCGACGCGAGCCACGCCGTACGCCGCGAGGAACACGAGCGCGGCCGCCGCCGCCACAGAGACCAGGAGGACGCGCGCGGGTGCCGGGCTGCGTGGGGTGTCCGGCGAGGCCTGGCGGTAGGGTTCCGTCGCGTTCGAGGCGCCCGCGCGACGTCGAGCGCGCGACGCCCACCACGCGCGTGCGATGGGCAGGTCGGTTCGCAGGACGGGGGCGACGGCGGCGAGGAGGGCGAGCGGCGCCGGGAGCAACTGGGCGACGAAGTAGCTCGGCCCGAGCTCATGATAGACCGCCGGCATCCAGTCCGGCTCGGTCGCGCTGCCCACCAGCATCAAGCCCCACCCGAGGGTGAGCGGCAGCATCGCCCAGACGGTCCACCACCGCCACCCCACCAGCGCGAACGCGAGCAGGCCCAAGGCGATCGAGCAGCCCCAGGGGATCCACAGCGGCCCCATCTTGTCGGCCACCTCGGCAACGAGCAGCAGTGGCGTCAGCACCGCGGCAGTGTCGCGCGCCCACCACGCCGCGCGCAACTGGGCGCG
>JBILLV010000057.1:0-37161 GCA_044375895.1 Polyangiales bacterium
GGTGTGGATGGGGCGGTTGTCGGTGTGCCCCTCGACGCGCACGTCCACGCGGCGGGGGCGCAGCGTCGCGGCGAGGGCGCGCAGCGTCCGCACGGCCGCCTCCCGCACCGAGTCGTCGCCGCTGGCGAAGACGATGTCCTCGGGGAGACGCAGCACGAGCTCGTTGCGCCGCCGGACCACCTGCACCTTGGCCAGCTCCGCGTTCTCGCTCGACTCCCGCCGCAGGAGGGCCTGGAGGTCGGAGAGGTCGACGAGGGGCGCGTTGTCGTTGCTCCCCTGGATCTCGGTCTGGGCGACGGCGCCCTGGATGCCCGGCAGGAAGCCGTGCCCGTTGTGGGGGAAGACCGCGATCCCGACGGCCTTCGAGAAGCTCTCGGTGAAGCGGCCGACCTTGCGCGAGTCGACCTGCGAGACCGCGAACATCACCACGAAGAACGCGAACAGGAGCGTGATGAAGTCGGCGTAGCTCACGAGCCAGCGCTCGTGGTTGACGTGCTCGGGGTGCTTCTTCTTCCGCATGGCGAACTCAGGCCCGCGCGGCCTCGCCGGCGGGCGCCCCGGCGGCGGCGTGCGCGCCGTGGTCGTGCACGAAGGCCAGCAGGCGCTCGCGCACGAGCTTGGGGTTCATGCCCTCCTGGATGGCCAGCACGCCGACGAGCGCGAGCTGGCGGAGGTTCATCTCCTCGCGCAGCTGGAGCTTGATGCGGCCGGCCAGGGGGAGGAAGACGATGTTGGCCGCGGCGACACCGTAGATCGTGGCCACGAAGGCCGCCGCGATGCCGCGGCCGACGGCGCCGATGTCCGAGAGGTTGCTCATCACGTGGATGAGCCCGAGCACGGCGCCGATGATCCCGACCGTGGGGCAGTAACCGCCGGCCGCTTCAAAGACCTTGGCGGCGTCCTCGCCCTGCTCCTCCTGCATGGAGATGGTGATCTCCATGGTGTCGCGCAGCGCGTTGGAGTCGGCCCCGTCGACCGCCATCGTCATCGCCTTCGACAGGAAGGGGTCGGACGCCGTGGCGGCGGACCGCTCCAGCGCCAGGATCCCGTCGCGGCGCGCCTGGTTGGCGTACCCGACGATCTCGTCGACCAGGGTGGCGGCATCCTGGGTGGGCTTCTTGAAGGTCTTGCCCGCGGCCTTGAGGGCGTCCTTGAGGGTGGAGAAGGGGTACTGCACGATGACGGCGCCGAGGGTGCCACCGATCACGATGAGCGCGGCCGGGCCACCCACCATCGCGCTCATGTGACCGCCCTCCAGGGCGTTGCCGCCGAGGATGGCGAGGAGCGCGAAGACGATGCCGATGAGGGGGCCGGGCTGCATCAGCGGTCCTCGCGGTTGCGGGGCGCGGGGATCGAGCTGGTCCGGTAGTGGTCACCGATCCGCCGGGGGCCGTCGCTCGGTCGTCGCGCCGTGAAGTTGCCCACCCGCGGCGGGTCGCCCTCCACCGGGCCCAGGATCGCGCCCTCGGGCTCGACCATCCTCACCAGGCGGCGGTATTGGATCACCGCCTGGATGAGGACGTCGAGCGGCTCGCGCACCAGGAGCTTCTCCCCGTTGATGAGCGACAGGGTCGTGTCGGGGGTCGACTCCACCCACGAGATGTGGTCGGGGTTGATCGCGACGATGTGGTTGTTGAGGCGGGTCAATTTCAGCATCGGTCCCTCGGAGGGCCGAGGTGGTGCAACGGGCAGGCCACGAACGGCCGGAGGCGCGCGGCACGGATCGTGGAACAAGCGAGAACCAACCCCATGGACCTCTTCGACACCACCGGACGGATCCACCAGGCGCTCGACTACCACATGCAGCGTCACAACCTGCTGACGGCCAACCTCGCGCACCTCGACACGCCGGGCTTCCGCCCGCAGGACCTCCTGCGCGGGGGGGGCTTCGAGGCCGAGCTCGACGCGGCGCTGACCGCCACCGACGCGGGCCACCTCACGGCGTCGTCGGGCGGCCGCTTCGAAGTGGTCACCGACTCCGGCTCGACGCCCGGGCTCGACGGCAACGCGGTCAGCGTCGACCGCGAGGCCGTGAAGATCGCTGCCAACCAGCTCCGGTACGACACCCTGGCCACGCTCGCCTCGCAGGAGCTCAGCGGGCTGGCGTGGGCCGCGAACGACGGGAGGGGCGGATGAGCTTCCCCGTCACCGGCGCCGGCGTCTTCAGCGCCCTGGAGGTCTCGGGCTCGGGCCTCACCGCCCAGCGCGGGCGCATGAACGTCATCTCCGGCAACCTCGCCAACGTCCACACCACTCGCGGCGCCGACGGGCGGCCCTACCGCCGCATTGACCCGGTGTTCGTCTCCGAGCCCGTGGCGCCCGACAGCGCCGACCCGGTGCTGCGGCAGGTCCAGACCGTGCGGCTCGCGAGCGTGCGCACGGACCCGACGCCCGGCCAGCTCGTGTACGAGCCCGGCCACCCCGACGCCAACCCCCAGGGGTACGTCGAGTACCCGAACGTCAACGTGGTGACGGAGATGGTCAACCTGATGACGGCCTCGCGCGCCTACGAGGCGGGCGTCACGAGCATCGAGTCGATCAAGGCCATGGCCCGCTCGGCCCTCAAGATCGGACAGTAGCCGCGATGGAGCCCGTCCGCGCCAACGTCCTCCCCATCCCTCCGGTCGCGGACGCCCGCCTCGCGCCCGCCGTCGTGCCCGCGGGCGACGTCGATTTCGAGTCCGTGCTGCGCGGCGTGGTCGACCGCTCCAGCGCGGCCGAGCACGCCGCCACCGAGCGGGTCGAGGCCCTCGCGGCGGGCGCCTCGGACGACATCCACGGCACGATGCTCGCCGTGAAGGAGGCGGAGATCGGGGTGCGGCTGGTGGGCTCCATCCGCAACAAGCTCCTCGACGCCTTCCACGAGCTCTGGCGGACCGGTGTCTGACGAGGCCGGCTCCGCGCTCCCGCCCGCGCTGGTGCGTGTGTTTTCACAGGTGCGCCAGCGGCTCGCGGGGCTCTCACGCCCGGCGCGCGTGCTCCTCGCGACCACGCTGGTGGCGGCGCTGGCGCTGGGGGGGTGGCTGACGTGGCGTTCGAACGTGGAGACCTGGGGGGTCCTCTTCGCGCAGCTCGAGCGGGATGACGCCGCGGCCCTGGTGGCCAAGCTCCGCGAGCTCAAGGTCCCCTACCGGCTCCGCGAGGAGGGAAACACCATCGACGTGCCCGAGGCCAGGGTCCACGAGCTGCGCCTGGAGCTGGCGACCAGCGGGCTCCCGCGCGGCGGCGGGGTGGGCTTCGAGAGCTTCGACCGGATGCGCCTCGGGGCCACCGAGTTCGAACAGCGGGTGCTCTTCCGCCGCGCGCTGGAGGGCGAGCTGGCGCGCTCGATCAGCTCGCTCGGCGCGGTGCAGTCGGCCCGGGTGCACCTGGTGATGCCCGAGCGGAGCGTGTTCGTCTCGCGCAGCGACCCCGCCAGCGCCTCCGTGGTGGTGCGGCTCCGCCCGGGGCGCCACCTGGGCGCCTCGGAGGTGGCGGGCGTCGTCCACCTGGTGGCCTCGTCGGTCCCGGCGCTCACCCCTGGTGGCGTCACGCTGGTCTCCACCGAGGGGGAGATGCTCCACCGCGCCCGTGGCAACGGCGAGGACGGCGCCGCGGACCTCGAGGAGGACCGCGGCGCGCGCCACCGCGCCGTCGAGGGCGCCATCGAGGAGCGCGTCCGCGCGATGCTCGAGCGCGTCCTGGGCGAGGGCCGCGCCGACGTGCGGGCCAGCGTCGAGGTCGACCTCGCGCGCGTCGAGCGCACCGAGGACCACTACGACAACGCCCGCGCCACGCTCCGCAGCGAGCAGCAGACGACCGAGCGCGTCGCGGCGCCGGGGGCGCTCTCCGTGGCGGGCGTCCCGGGGGCCGAGAGCAACCTCGCCGGAGCCGGGGCTGGGGCCGGGGCCGGGGACGCCGGGGCCGGCGCGGTGCTCCGCGAGCAGCACACGCGCAACTACGAGGTCGACCACGTCAGCGAGCGCCGCGTCGCCACGCAGGGCACCGTCAAGCGCGTGACCGTGTCGGTCGTGGTCGACGGCGTCGTGCAGGTCGAGGGCGGTCGGCGGAGCGTGGCCCCGCGCGAGCGCGCGGAGCTCGACCGCCTCGCGGCCCTGGTGCGAAGCGCCGTCGGGGCGAGCGCGACCCGGGGGGACGTCGTCACGGTCGAGTCGATCCCCTTCCGCGAGACCCTCGACGCGCCCGCCCCGTCGGCGGCGCCCCGTCGCCCGTCGCCCGCGGCGCGCCGCTGGACGCGCGTCCACACCGCCGGCGTCGCGGCCGTGGCGCTGCTGCTGGTGGTGGTCGCGGTCGTGGCGCTGCGCCGCCGTCGTCGGGCCGTGGTGGAGACCGCGCTCGTGCCGACGCAGGCGCTCCCCGAGCCCGAGGAGGAAGAGCCGCTCGTCGGCGCGGAGACCGCCCGCGAGAACCTCCGCGTCGCCGTCCACACGCGCGCCATCGCGGACCCCGCCACGGCCGCCCTGGTGCTTCGCTACTGGCTCGGCGCCGAGGAGGGCGAGCGCAAGACATGAGGCCGCGGCCGCGGTACGGCCGTTGCTAAACAGGGGCTGATGCCTACCGGAGCCGAGAAGGCCGTGCTGTTTCTCCTGTCACTCGACGAAGAGGTCGCGCGGCCGATCGTGAGCGAGCTGGGCGAGGCGGAGCTGCGCAAGCTGCGCACGGTCGCGTCCTCCATGCGCGAGGTCCCCTCCGGCGCGATGGAGGAGACGTGGAAGGAGTTCCTCGACCGCTCGCGCAGCGCCGTGGCGGTGCCGCGCGGGGGGCTGCCGTACCTGCGGCGGCTGTCGTCCGCGGCGATCGGCGAGGAGCGCACCAACGCGGTCTTCGAAGACGGGGTGATGAGTCCCTTCGCCCGCCTCGAGAACGCGCCCCCCGACGCGGTCGCCGGGCTCCTCGCCCAGGAGCCGCCGCAGATGGCCGCGGCGATCCTCGCGCGGCTCGAGCCCGCCGCGGCCGGTGCGATCCTGATGGCCATGACGCCCGAGCGTCAGGTGGCCGTCGTCGACCACATCAGCCGGATGACGGGGCTGCCCGCCAAGGTGCTCGAGGACGTCGCCCACGCGCTGGTGAACGAGCTCCCCACCGCCGACGCCAACACGCTCGTGACCGTCGAGGGCGTGGCGCGCGCGGCGGCGATGCTCAACGCCGTCGGCGCCGCCGCGACGGGCATTCTGAAGGAGTTCGAGACCGCCGACGCCGCCCTCGCCGGGCAGGTGCGTCAGGCGATGTTCACCTTCGACGACCTGCGCCGCGTCGACGGTCGGGCGATGCGGGAGATCCTGCGCGAGGTGCCCTCCGAACGGCTGGTGATCGCGCTCAAGGGGGCGCCCCAGGAGGTCACCGACGCGATCTTCAGCGGGCTGTCGGCCCGCGCCGCGGAGCTCATCCGCGACGACCTGGAGCTGCTCGGCAAGGTGCGCCGCTCCGACAGCGAAGCCGCGCGCCGCGAGGTCGTCGATGCCGCGCTGTGGCTGGAGTCCGAAGGGCGCGTCGACCTCGGGCGGGAGAAGGACTGAGCCCCGTGGTGCGCTCGATCCCTCCCATCGCCGCCTCGTGGCTGCCGGGCCGGGCCGTCCATCCGAAGCCCAAGGTCCCCTCGTGGCTCGCGCCTCGCGCCGCGGTCTCCGCGCAGCCGGCGCCCCTGTCCGCCCCCTCCGCGCCTCCGGCGGTGCTGTCGGTCCTCCCCGACGTGACGCCGCTGCGGATCGTCGAGTCGTCGGACGAGGCGCCGGTGATCATCCCGAAGCCGAGCCCCCTGCCGGAGGACCTGCTCGCCGACGACGGCCTGCGCGAGGAGAACGCCGCCCTCGCGGCGCGGCTCGACGAGGCCACGCGGGCGCTTGAATCCCTTCGCGCGCAGGCACTCCGGGACGGCGAGTCCGAGCTCGTCCGGCTCGCGCTGGCCGTCGCCGAGCGGGTGGTGGGCCGCGAGCTGACCACCGACCCCGCCCTCGTCGCGGGGTGGGCCCGCGAGGCGCTGGAGGCCCTGCTGACGCGCGAGGGGCTGGTGGTGACGGTCTCGCCCGACGTGGCCGCGGCGGTCGCCCCCGCGGCGTGGGAGCGCGCGCTGGCCGCCCCCTACACGCTCGTCGTGGACGCCGCGCTCCCGCCGCACGCCTGCTCCGCGCGGGCCGGCGCCGCGACCGTGGACGCGGGGCTGGGCGCGCGCCTGGCGGCGATGCGGGACGCGCTCGCGGAGGGCGAGCCGTGAGCGCCGCCCCGCACCGCGTCGACCTCTCTCGCCACGTCGAGCGCGCGCGGGGCGCCCGGCTGGTGGCCGCGCAGGGCCGCGTCCGCGAGGTGGTCGGGGTGCTGGTGGGCGTCGAGGGCCTGACGGCGCCGGTGGGCGCGCTGCTCGAGATCGACCTCGGCGGGCGCGCGCTCGCCCTGGAGGTGCTGGGCTTCCGCGCGGGGCTGCTGCTGACGGCCCCGCTCGGCGACACGGCCGGCGTCGCGCCCGGGATGCGCGTGCGGGTGAGCGGCGCGTCCGCCCGATCGCCGGCGGGCGACGCGCTCCTCGGCCGCGTGGTGGACGCCTTCGGCACGCCGCTCAGCGGCGCGGCGTTCGTGGCGTCGGCGCGCGTCCCGGTGCGCGCCTCGCCGCCGCCGCCGCTCGGCCGCCGGCCCATCCACGAGCCGCTCGGGACGGGCGTGCGCGTGCTCGACGCGCTCCTGCCGCTGGGCCTCGGGCAGCGCGTGGGGCTGTTCGCCGGGACGGGCGTGGGCAAGAGCACGCTGCTCGGGATGCTTTGCCGCCACGCGTCGGCCGACGTGATCGTGGTGGGCCTCATCGGCGAGCGCGGGCGCGAGGTGGGCGACTTCGTGCGCAACGCGCTCGGCCCCGAGGGGCTCGCGCGCTCGGTGGTCGTGGCCGCCTCGAGCGACGAGCCGCCGCTGGTGCGCGCGCGCGGCGCCCTCTACGCCACCGCGCTCGCGGAGCACTTCCGCGCGCAGGGCAAGCGCGTCCTCCTGGTGATGGACTCGGTGACGCGCTATGCGATGGCGCTGCGCGAGGCGACGCTGGCCGCGGGCGAGCCGCCGCTCACCAAGGGCTACACGCCCACGGTGTTCGCGTCGCTCCCGTCGCTGCTGGAGCGGGCGGGCACGGGCGAGGGAGAAGGGTCGATCACGGCGGTGTACACCGTGCTGGTCGAGGGCGACGACCTCAACGACCCCATCGCCGACGCGGTGCGCGGCATCCTCGACGGGCACATCGTCCTCTCGCGCAAGCTCGCCGACCGGGGGCTCTTCCCGGCCATCGATGTGCTGCGCAGCGTGTCGCGGCTCGCCCAGGACCTCTGCGCCCCGCGGCACCTCGACGACGCCGCGAAGGTGCGTGGCCTCCTCGCCGCGTACGAGGACGCCGCCGACCTCATCCAGATCGGCGCCTACGTGGCCGGCTCCGACCCGCGCGTCGACCGCGCCCGCGCTGCCCTCCCCCGCATCGAGGCCCTGGTGCGCCAGCGGCTGGACGAGGGCGTGCGCCGCGCCGACGCCCTGGAGGCCCTGCGCGCGACCGCGGAGCTGGCCCGGTGAGCGCCGAGCGCGTGCGCCGCGCCGAGCGCGTGGTCGAGCTGCGCCGCCGCGCGGTCGAGGCGGCGCAGGCCTCCGTCGCCGAGGCTGCGCGCCGGGTGATCGAGGCTGAGGAGGCCGCCCGCGCGGCCGAGGACCAGTGGTCGAGCGAGGGGTCGGCGCCGGCCGCCGCGAGCCTGTCGAGCGCCGAGCTGGCCGAGGCGAGCGCGTGGCTGCGCGCGCTGCGGGGGCGGGCGGATCGCGCGGCGGCGCAGGCGGCCGAGGCCCGCGCGGCGGCGCAGCGGAGCCAGGAGGCGTTGGTGGGTGCGCGGGCCGAGCTCCGCCGCATCGAGCTGTGGCGCGACGGGCTGGTCGCCGCGGTCCGCGCCGCGCAAGACCGCAAGGACCGCGTGGCCGCCGACGAGGTCGCGGCCCGCGTCGCACGGAGGTCCCCATGAACATTTCAAAGGCCGGAGGCGCGGCCGTCGCCGCGCGGAGCTCCCCACCGCCGCGCGCCGCGAAGCCGCGGGACGAAGCGACTTTCGCCGTGCCGAAGGACGACGCTTCGCACGTCGACGAGACGTCTGAGGCGCGCGACGAGGAGGACGTCCCGCTCACCCACCCCATGGACCCCAGCGCGTGGATGCTCCCGCCGCCCCCGTCGCTCGCGGCGGCCCTCCCCGCGGAGGTCGACCTCACCGACCCCGCGGCGCAGTTCGGCCCGCCGAACCAGCGCGAGCTCCCCGCGTCTGTCGGCGGCGCGTTTCCCCCAGCTCCGCCCGTCCCCTCGTCCCCCGAGGCCCCTCCAGCGCCAGCGCCAGACGCGGCGGCCGCTCCCCCCGCGCCTTCTCCGCAAGCCGCGGTCCCTTCGAGTGGCGCCTCTCGCCCTCGCGCGCCGTCTTCGAAGCCCGGCGAGCCCGCCGATGCGCCCGCCCTGAAGCCGCCCGAGGCGCCGCGCGTGAAGAGCGCCGCCGCGCCCGAGGGTCCGATGCCCGACGCCACGCCGTCGCCCGTCACGGGGCCGTCGGTGTCCTGGGGCACGCCGCCGGGCGAGGCGCCGCCGCGGCGCGACAACGCGCTGACGGCCGTCAACGATCTGACGCCGCCGGCTCCGAGCGAGGAGGCCACGGCCGCGCGGGCGCGCCTCCAGGACGCGGCCACCTCCTCCGCGCACCAGCGCACGCTGCGGGACGTGGCGCAGGGCGAGCTCACGCTCCCTGACCTCGGGCGCGTCGCGGTGCGCGCGCACCTGGCCCGCGACGCCGTGGACGTGGAGATTCGCGCGGCGCAGACGGCCACCGCGCACGCGCTCCACGCGCGGGCGGAGTCGCTCGCGGCCGACATCCGTGCGGCGGACATCTCGGTGACGCGCCTCTCGTTCGAGGGAGCGGGCGCGTGGGTCCCCTCGCAGGACACCCCCTCACGAGGCCGCGGCGAGGACCTCCCACGAGGCCCGCGAGACGGGGACGCGTCGCCGGAGCCATCGGCTTCGGCGCGGGTCCCTGGGGCGCGGGTCCGGATCGTGCTCTGAGCGCCGGCATGCCCTCCTCTCTCGGCGCGATCACTCCGGGCGCGAGCCCCACGCAGACGTCAGCGGTCGATCGCCCGACCGTCGACCGCGAGGCCTTCCTCAAGCTGCTCGTGGCGCAGCTCTCGCATCAAGACCCGCTGCAGCCGATGGAAGGGACGGAGTTCGTCAGCCAGCTCTCGCAGTTCGCGCTCGTCGAGCAGGCGGTCGCGCAGTCGAGCCACCTCGGGGTGCTCTCGACGCAGGTCGGCGGCCTCGCCAACAACGAGGCGATCGGGCTGGTGGGGCGCACGGTGACGGTGCGCGGCTCGGGCGTGGCCTTCGACGGGACGACGGCCACGTCGTCGAGCGTCACCCTCGGGGCCCCCGCGTCGCGGGTGACGGCCACGCTGCGCGACGCCGACGGCCGCGTGGTGCGCACGCTGGAGCTCGGCGCGCGTCCCGCGGGCGCGCTGGCGGTCCACTGGGACGGCCGCGACGCCAACGGCCAGCCCGTCCCGCGCGGCAGCTACACCCTCGCGGTCTCGGCCACGACGGAGGACGGGCGCCCGGTGTCCGTCGCGCAGGACGTGACCGGCACCGTGGCGCGGGTCTCCTTCGAGCGCGGCTACCCCCAGCTCACGCTCGACACGGGGGTCGAGGCGCCCATCTCCGATCTCGTCAGCGTCGGCACCACGCGCCCGCGCACCCCCTGAAGGAACACGAGGAACCTCTCATGTCTCTCCGCAACGCGATGAACGCTGGCGTCTCCGGGCTCTCGGCCGAGGGCCGGGCCCTGGGCGTGGTGGGCGACAACGTCGCCAACGTCAACACTGTGGGATTCAAGCAGTCCCGCGCGGTCTTTGAGACGGTGCTCGGCGGCGCCGTCGGCGGCCCCAACGCGCAGGGGGCGGGCGTGCGCGTGGCCCGCACGCAGCAGATCTTCGCCCAGGGCGCGCTCCTCACGACGGGCCAGCCCACCGACCTCGCGCTCTCGGGCGACGGATTCTTCGTCGTGCGGGGCACGATGGACGGCGTCACGGGGAACTTCTACACCCGCGCGGGCCAGACCACGGTGAGCAACGACGGGACGCTGGTCAACCCGCAGGGCCTGGCGCTCCAAGGGTACGCCGCCAACGGCGACGGGACCTTCGCGTCGTCGCCGGGCGCCATCCGCGTGCCGACCTCGGGCATCCCCCCGCAGGCCACGTCGCGGCTCACCGTGGGGGCCAACCTCGACGCCGGGGCCACCACGCCGACGGCGCCGTGGGACGCCAACAACCCCGCCGCCACGTCGAACTTCTCCACCTCGATGACCGTGTTCGACTCGCAGGGGACGCCCCACACGATGAGCGTGTACTTCCGCCGCACGGGCCCCAACGCGTGGGAGTACCACGCGCTCGTCAACGGCGCGGAGGTCACGGGCGGCACCGCGGGGCGCAACTCCGAGGTCGCCACCGGCACGCTGACCTTCAGCACGAGCGGCGCGCTCCAGGCGCAGGCCTCCACCTCGGGCGGCACGGTGAGCTTCAACGGCGCGCGGCCCGGCCAGGCGATCGCGTTCAACTTCGGCTCGCCCGCCGGGTCGGGCGGGACGGGGCTCGACGGCGTCACGCAGTTCGGCGCGGCGAGCAACGTCGCGGCGCAGAGCCAGGACGGCTACGCCGCCGGGAGCCTGAGCAACCTCCGCGTCGAGGGCGACGGCACGGTGAACGGCGTGTACACCAACGGGCAGACCGTTGCGGTGGGGCGCCTCGCCGTCGCGCGCTTCCGCGCCAACGAGGGCCTCGCGGGCGCGGGGCACAGCCTCTGGGTGGCCACGCGCGACTCGGGCGAGGCCGCGCTCGGCGCCGCCGGGTCGGGCGGCCGCGCCTCCGTGGTGGCCGGCGCCCTGGAGCAGAGCAACGTGGACGTGAGCCAGCAGTTCGTTGACCTCATCTCGCACCAGCGCGCGTTCCAGGCCAGCTCCAAGACCATCACCACCGCGGATCAGATGCTCCAGGAGCTCATGAACATCAACCGCTGAAGCGACCCCAATGAGCGACAAGACTGACGACAAGGCCCCCGTGGCCGACAAGAAGGCCGCCCCGCGCGGCGGCGCGGTAGGGCTCGTACTCACCGGCCTGATCGCCGGCGGCGCGGCCTTCGGTGGCGCACGCGCGGCCGCTGGGCGCAGCGCCGGCCACGCCCCTCCCGCTCCCGCCGCCGCCAGCCACACGCCGCGCGTCGGGCCGCCGGGCTACACCCTGGCCCTCGAGCCCTTCCTGGTGATGGCCGCGGACACCAACCGCCGCGCCCACCCGATGCGCGTCGTGCTGGCGGTCGAGTTCGACCAGACCGTCCGGGAGGAGGGCGCGCGCGTCTTCGTCTCCCGCATCCGCGACGCGTCCCTCACCTACCTCCGCACGATCACCTACGAGGCCGCCTCCGACCCCGAGCGCATGGAGCAGCTGCGCACCCACCTCCTGGAGCGCGTCCAGAGCACCGGGGCCACGGGCGTCACGCGCGTCCTCTTGACCGACCTCGTCGTGCAATGAGCGCCGCCGCGGAGAGCCCCAGCCCGCTGCAGTTCGCGGTCGCGGGCGAGCCCGTCCGCCGCGCCGTCGCGGCGCTCGAGCGCGAACAATCGCGCCTCGCGACCGCCCTGCGCCGCGCGCTCCCCTTCCTCACCCGCCGCGACGTCCCGGTCACGCTGGATGGGGTCTGCGCGCAGACGACCGCGGATTTGCTACGCGACCTGGCCCTGCCCGCGCACGTCGTCCACCTCGCGGTGGAGCCCGGCGGCGCCGCGGGGGCGCTGATGTTCGACGCCAACGCGCTCGGCCTGATGCTCGACGGCGTCCTCGGGGGCGACGGGCGCGCGCTGCCGACCCTGAGCCGCACGGGCCTCACGGCGCCGCAGACCGCCCTCGTGACGCGCACCGTCGAGGGCGTCGTGCGGACCCTCGGCGAGACCCTCCACGCCCGCGTCGGGGTGCGCATCGAGGTCGCCGCCGGGCGGCCCGAGGCCGAGGGCGGCGAGGGCACCCCCATCGCGTGCGCCTTCTCCCTGGGGGCGCCGCCCGTGGTGGGGCGGATGGCGCTGGTGCTCCCCAGGGCGGCCCTCCTGGCGCGCGACGGCGGGGCCGCGCTCCCTTCGTCGACCTGCGACCCGCGCATCACCGGCGCCCTCGCCGACGTCGACCTGGAGCTGGTCGTCGAGCTCGCCCGCCTCCCCATGAAGCTCGCCGCCGTGCTCGCGCTGAAGGTCGGCGACACGCTCCCGCTCGACGTCCTGGTCGGCCACGCCGTGTGCGTGCGGGCGGACAACCGGCCGCTCTTCCGGGCCCGACCCACAACGTCGGGCAGCCACCTCGCCGTGCGCATCGAGGGCGGGCACGAACGTTGAAACGTCGCCTCTCCGAAGAGGAGACGCCACGCGACCATGAACCCGCCGGTCCCACAGAACGCCCACTCCCCCGAGAGCGCTGACGCGCCCGATGGGGCCCCGCACGAGCCGGTCCTGCCCGCGTCCGCCTACCACCTCCTGCGCGACGTGGAGGTCGAGATCACCCTGGAGATCGGCCGCCGCCGGATGCGGATCGCCGACGTCCTCAAGCTCGCGCCGGGGCAGACCCTCGCGCTCTCCAAGGCCGCCGGCGAGCCGCTCGACATCTACATCAACGGCCGCCCCCTCGGCCGCGGCGAGGCCGTCGTCCTCGGGGACCGCTACGGCATCCGCATCACCGAGCTGATCGCCCCCGACCCGGTGAGGCCCGCGTGAAGCCGCCGACCCTCTTCGCCAGCGTCATCGCCCTGGCGGCGGCCGCCGGCGCGTTGACGGCCATCGAGCAGGTGGGCACGCAGACCCGGCGGTACGCGCTCGTGCAGGAGACACCCGCCGCGCCGCCCCGCAGCGTCAACGCGTTGACGGACACCTCGCAGGCAGTGGGCCCGGAGACTCACCACCACCACCACCACCGCCGTCACCACCACCACTCGCCGCCGGCGCCGGTCGTCGCGCCCGCGCCCACCGTCGTCGCACCCGCACCCGCGCCTCCCGTCGCCGCGCCCACACCCGCGCCTCCCGTCGCTGCTCCCACACCTCCCGTCGCCGCGCCCGCACCCGCACCCCCGGTCGCGCCGCCGCGTGCGGCCACCCCCCTCGCGGTCCGGCCGCGCCGCGCGCTGCAGCTCGCCCCCACGCCCCGCGGAACGGGGACGGGACCGCTGTTCCTGGTGGTCTTCGTCGGGGCCGCGGCGCTGCTGGGGTACTGGCTGCGCCGCGGCGCCGCGCCCACGGCGGAGAACGGGCCCGAGCTCAGGATCCTGCGGCGCGCGGCCGTCGGCGTGCGCAGCGAGCTGCTGGTGGTGGACGTGGACGGTCAGCGCCACCTGCTCGGCGTGACGCCCGCCTCGGTGCGGCACATCACGTCGCTCGACAGCGCGAGCGAGCGCGCGACGCGCGACGACGAGTCCCCCGCGGAGCCGATCGGGGCCCGCTTCGAAGCCATGCTCAGCTCGGCCCGCGAGTCGTCGCCGCCCCGCGCCCCCGAGCGTCGCGCGCGCACCGTGACCCAGCGCCGACCCGTCGCCTCCCGCGGCGAGGTCGAGGAGCAGGCGCGCGGCCTCCTCGACCTCCGGGAAGCCACATGAACGCCCTCGCCGACCCGTCGCTCTCGCCGCAGCTCAAGGTCCTGGCGCTGCTGACGCTCTTGTCGCTGCTGCCGGCGATCGTGCTGACCATGACGTCCTTCACGCGCATCGTCGTGGTGCTCGGCTTCGTGCGCCAGGGGATCGGCACCCAGCAGTCGCCGCCCACGCAGGTCCTCGTGGGCCTCGCGCTCTTCCTCACGGCCTTCACCATGGCGCCGGTGGCCACCGCCATCGCCCGCGACGCGTGGGGGCCCTACAGCGACGGCCGGATCACGGGCGAGCAGGCCGTCGAGCGCGCCACCGTCCCGCTCCGCAGCTTCATGCTGCGGCAGACCCGCGAGAACGACCTCGCCCTCTTCTACGAGGCCGCGCGCCTGCCGCCGCCGCGCACCGAGGAGGAGGTCCCGCTGCGCATCGCCGCCCCGGCCTTCGTCGTGAGCGAGCTCACCACGGCCTTCCAGATGGGCGTGATGGTGCTCCTCCCCTTCCTGGTCATCGACCTCGTCGTCTCGTCGCTGCTCATGTCCATGGGCATGATGATGGTGCCGCCCTCGACCCTCAGCCTGCCGCTCAAGCTCCTGCTGTTCGCGCTGGCCGACGGCTGGCACCTGCTCGTCGGCTCGCTGCTCCGGAGCTTCGCGTGACCCCCGAGGGCGCGCTCTCGCTGCTGATGGGGCTCTTGACGGCCGCGGTCCAGATGGCCGCGCCGCTGCTGGCCGTGTCGCTCGTCACCGGCGTGGCGGTGGGGCTCGCGCAGGCCGTCACGCAGGTCAACGAGGCCAGCGTGAGCTTCGTGGTGAAGACCGCCGCGGTGCTGGCCGCGCTCGCCGTCATCGGGCCGTCCCTCCTCGAGTCCGCGGTGCAGTACACCCGCGCCAGCCTGCTCGCCATCGAGCACGTCGTCCGCTGATGGACCTCGCGCGCGAGCTCCTCCCCCGCGCCTTCGCCCTCGCGCTCACCTTCACGCGCGCCGCCGGCTTCGTGGCCGTCGCGCCCTTCCCCGGCCGCCAGGTCGGCCCCATGCAGCGCGTCGGCCTCGCCCTGGCCCTGGCCGCGGTGGCCGGCGGCTCCGTGCCCGCGCCGGACGTCCCGCCCGAGCTCGACGCCCGGCTCGTCGCCGCGGCCGCGTCCGAGGTGGGCATCGGGGCGCTCTTCGGCGTGGCGTTCCGCTTCGCGTTCGCGGCCGCGGAGATGCTCGCGCAGGCCGTCGCGCAGGCCTCGGGCCTCGCGTCGCCCACCACCTTCAACCCCACCCTCGAGGCGCAGGAGACCCCCCTCGGGCAGGCCCTGACGCACTTCGCGATGCTCCTCGCCCTCGCCGTCGGCGCCCACCGCGTGGCCATCGCCTCGCTGCTCGAGTCCTTCCGCGCGCTGCCCGTGGGCGCCTCCGTCCCCTTCCACGCCACCGCGCGCCTCTTCGTCGACCTCGCCGCGGCGTCCCTCGGCGTGGGGCTCCGCCTCGCGCTCCCGGTCGTGGCCGTCGCCCTCGCCGCACAGGCGGCCCTCGCGCTCATCGCCCGCGCCGCCCCCTCGCTCCAGCTCTTCAGCGTCGGCCTCACCGTGCTCGTCGCCGCCAGCGTCGCCGCCCTCACCGCCTCGCTCGGCGACATCACCGTCGGCCTCAGCGAACACTTCGCCGCCCTCCCCCACTGGCTCGAGCGGCTCCTCTTCACCCTGGCCCCCGCCCCATGAGCGACGCGGACGACGGCGAGAAGCAGTACGACCCGACGCCGCAGCGGCGCGAGCAGTTTCGCAACGAGGGGCGCGTCGCGCGCGCCAAGGACGCGACCGGGGTCGCCGCCACCGCGGCCGTCGCGCTCGTGCTGCTCGGCTCGCGCCCGGTGCTCGCCCACGCCACCCACGCGCTCTTCACCGGGACCCTCGGCGACCTGGGCGCGCTCGGGCGGACGGGCGGCGAGCGCGCCCTGTCGATGGCCGTCTGGGCCTTCGCCGCGATGGCCGCGCCCGCCGCGATGGCCGCTGCGCTCGCCGCCACGCTCGTGAGCCTGGCCCAGTCGGGCCTCGAGCTCCGCCCCGACGCGCTCGAGCTCAAGCCCGAGCGGCTCAACCCGCTCAGCGGACTCCGCCAGCTCTTCTCCTTCAAGCACGGCGCCTCGGAGACCGCCCTCGGCCTGCTGCGCGTCGGGCTGGTGGGCTACGCCGCCTGGCGCGCCCTCGCGCGCGACCTGCCCGCCCTCACCGGCCTCGCGCGCGTCCCCCTCGACGCCGCCGTCGGGCGCTGCGCCGAGGCCGTCACCCGCGTCACCTTCCACGCCCTCGGCGCGCTCGCCGCCATCGCCGCCGTCGACTACGCCTGGAGCTGGTGGTCGCTCGAGCAGGAGATGAAGATGACCCGCCGCGAGCTCACCGAGGAGACCAAATCCCAGGAGGGCGACCCCAAGGCCAAGGGGCAGATGCGCGCCCGGGCGCGGGCCACGCTGCGCAAGCGCTCCCTGGCCAACGTCAAGAAGGCCGACGTGGTCGTGACCAACCCCACCCACGTCGCCGTCGCGCTGCGCTACGCCCCCACCGACCCGGCCCCCGTGGTGATCGCGAAGGGCCACGACGCCGTCGCCCTCCAGATCCGCGCCGAGGCCCGCCGGCACGGCATCCCCATCCTCGAGAACCGCCCCCTCGCCCGCGCCCTCGACGCCGAGGTTCCCATCGGCCGGGCGGTGCCCGGGAAGCACTTCGCCGCCGTCGCCCGCGTGCTGGCCTGGGTCTACCGGGTGCGGCCCTCGGCACGTCGCGTGCGTAGCGCGAAGCGGTGAGCACCAACGCGGCCACCGACGAAACTGGGAGCCACTGGGACGTGGTGGTCCCCCTCGGGATCATCGGGATCGTCCTGATGATGGTGCTGCCGATGCCGGCGGTGCTGCTCGACGTGCTGCTGGCCTTCTCCGTCGCCCTCGCCGTCGGGATCTTCCTCACCGCCCTCTTCATCGAGGAGGCGCTGGAGTTCAGCGCCTTCCCGTCCTTCGTGCTGATCGCGACGCTGCTGCGCCTGAGCCTCAACGTCGCCACCACGCGGCGCATCCTCCTGCACGGGACCGAGGGCCCCGCGGCGGCCGGCCACGTCGTCGAGGCCTTCGGACGCTTCGTCGTCGAGGGCAACGTCCTGGTCGGCCTCGTGGTCTTCCTCATCCTCGCGGTGATCAACTTCGTGGTGATCACCAAGGGCGCGGGGCGCGTCGCCGAGGTGGCCGCGCGCTTCACCCTCGACGCGATGCCCGGCAAGCAGATGGCCATCGACGCCGAGCTGTCCGCCGGCTCCCTCGACGCCGACACCGCCCGACGCCGCCGCCGCGACCTCGAGCGCGAGGCCGACTTCTTCGGCGCCATGGACGGCGCCAGCAAGTTCGTCCACGGCGACGCCATCGCCGGCCTGCTCATCACCGCCATCAACCTCGTCGGCGGCCTCATCCTCGGCGTCGCCGCGGGCATGGACCTCGCCCGCGCCGGCGAGACCTTCTCCGTCCTCAGCGTCGGCGACGCGCTCTCCTCGCAGATCCCCGCCCTGCTCATCTCCGCCGCGGCGGGCATCGTCGTGACCCGCAGCGCCACCCGCGAGCCCCTCGGGCGGGCCTTCAGCGCGCAGCTCCTCGGGCGTCGGCGGCCCGTCACCATGACCGCCGGAATCATGACGCTCCTGGCGCTGATGCCCGGGATGCCCGCGCTCCCGTGCCTCGTCCTCGCCGGCGCGCTGATGCTCGCGGCGCGCAACCTCAACCCGAAGGCCGCCCCCGGCGCCCCCAGCCCCCCCGGCGCCCTCGCCCAGAAGCCCACGCCCGCCGAGGAGGTCGACGCCGCGCTCGCGATGGACGTGCTCACCCTGGAGGTCGGCTACGAGCTCGTCGGCGTCGTCGACGCCGCGCGCGGCGGGACGCTCCTCGACCGCGTGGCCTCCCTGCGCCAGCAGCTCGCCCGCGACGTGGGGCTGGTGATCCCCCCCATCCACGTGTGCGACAACCTCGGCCTCGCGCCGGGCGGCTACCGGGTGCTCATCCTCGGCAACGAGATCGGGCGCGGGCTGTGCCGCGGAGGCCGCCTCCTCGCGGTCGACCCGAGCGGCGCCGCGCCCGCGATCGACGGCGAGCCGACCACCGACCCCACCTTCGGGATGCCCGCGTGGTGGATCGCCACGCGCGACAAGGAGCTCGCCGAGGCCCTCGGGTACATGGTGGTCGACCACGCGACCACCCTCGCGACGCACCTCGGCGAGCTGCTCCGCGCCAACGCCCACAAACTGCTCGGGCGCCAGGAGGTGCAGCACCTGCTCGACGTGCTGGCCCGCAGCGCGCCCAAGCTGGTCGACGACGTCGTGCCCGGCGCGCTGCCGCTCGGCGAGCTCGTGCGCATCCTCCGCAACCTCGCCCGCGAGTCGGTCTCGATCCGCGACCTGCGCACCATCCTGGAGTCGCTCGCCGAGCTCACCGCCCAGACCAAGGACCCCGAGCAGCTCACCGAGCTCGTGCGCGAGCGCCTCGCCCCGCACATCACCGCGCGCTTCAAGGGCCCTGACGGCGCCGTCGCCGCGATGACGCTCGACCCGCGGCTGGAGGAGGTCCTGCGGCGCTCGCTGCGGGAGATCGCCGCGGGCACCGGCGGCGCCCTCGACCCCGCCCTCCTGCGCGCCGTGGTCCAGTCGGCCGAGCGGGCGGTGGAGGCCTTCGTCGCGCAGCAGGCGACGCCCCTGCTGGTGACGCCGCCCGACCTGCGGCGCTACGTGCGCGCGATCTTCGAGTGGAAGCTGCCCCAGCTCGCGGTGGCGTCCTTCCGCGAGATCGAGCCCTCGGCCACGCTGCGGGTCGTCGATCGGCTCGGCCCGCCCCCTGCATTGGCATCCCTCGGAGGTCCCCCTTCCCCATGACGACGCGCCAGGTATTCCGCGGACGGACGTTGACCGAAGCCCGCCAGGCCGCCACGCAGGCCCTCGGCCACAACGCCATCCTCCTGACCACCCGCGAGGTGCGACAGCCCGGCCTCGCCGGCCTCCTCGGCACCACCGAGGTCGAGGTCGTCGCCACCGCGCCCGCGCCCGAGCCAGCGCCCGCGCCCGAGCCAGCGCCCCGGCGCTCCAACCCGCTCTTCGCCCTCGGCGCGTATGCCCCCGCGGAGTCGACCTCGACCCCACCGGCGGCCATCGCGGCGGGCGGGGCCGCGGTCACCGCGCTCCGCGCCGAGCTCCGCGCCGAACTCCGCGCCATCAAGGCCGCGATCGCCCACGCCGAGCGCGTGCCGCCCGAGATCCAGGCCGAGCTGGCGGCCCTGCGCGCGGCCCTGGAGGAGGTGGCGCTCACGCCCTCCACGAGCGACCGCGCGGTGGCGCTCCTGCGCGCGCGCGGCATCGACGGCCCGGCGGCCATGATGCTGGCCCGCGCGCTCCGCGACGTCGACGACGAGGGCACGCTGCCCGATCGGCTGCGCGAGGCGCTGACGGGCGTGGTGAAGGTCGCGCCCTGGCCGCTCGCGGGCAACCGCCGCACCCTCATCGGGATCGTCGGGCCCACCGGCGTAGGCAAGACCACCACCATCGCCAAGCTCGCCGCCCGCGCCCGGATGGACCGCCGCTCCGTGACGCTCATCGCGTGCGACGGCTTCCGGGTCGGCGCGACCGAGCAGCTCCGGCGCTACGCGTCGCTGATGGACGCCCGCTTCGAGAGCGCCGGCACCCCCGAGGAGCTCGCCCGCTGCATCGAGGCGGCGGACACCGACGTGGTCATGGTCGACACCGCCGGGAGCGCGCCGCGGCCCGGCGGTGTCGAGTCCCTCCTGGCGCCCGACGAGCTCGCGAAGACGTCCGCGGGGCGAGACCTCACACGCCACCTGCTCCTCTGCGTCCCGGCTGCCCTGCGCGTGCAGGACGCGGCGGCCGTGGCGCAGTCCTTCGCGGCGCTGGAGCCCACCGCGCTGGCGGTGACCAAGCTCGACGAGACGGCGGCCCCCTCGGGGCTGCTGCACGGCCCCGCGGCGTCGGGGCTCCCCGTGTCGGTCCTCTGCGCCGGCCAGCGCGTCCCCGAGCACGTCGCGCCGGCGACCGCGGGGGCGATCCTGGACTACCTCGTGCCGCGCGCCGGGGCCGCGCCGGGGGCGAGCGCGTGAGCGCCACCGCGCCGGACCAGGTCGAGGGCGACGCCCGGAAGAAGCTCGACCGCGCCGACTACGAGCGCTTCCAGCCCATCGTGCGGCGCATCGCGATGCGGGCCGCGCGCAGCGCGCCGCGCCACGTGGCCGTCGCCGACCTCGTGAGCTGCGGCTGGGTCGGGCTCATGGAGGCGCTGCACCGGGCGCACGCGGGGATGCCCGCGGAGGAGTTCGAAGCCTACGCGTCCTACCGTATCCGGGGCGCGATGTTGGACTACGTGCGCAGCCTCGACTCGTCCGTGCGCCGGGTGCGCCGCGCGTCGCGGCGGCTCACGCGCGCCATCAAGGAGCTCACCCAGGCGCACGGGCGCGCCCCCACCGACCAGGAGATCGCCGAGTCCCTCGGGCTCGACGAGGGGGGCTACCGCGACCTCCTCGCGCGCATCGCGGAGGCGGGCATGGCGCGGCTCGAGCTGATGGACTTCGACCAGGACGAGGTCGAGTCCGGGGGCGACCCGATCGACGACGAGGCGGGCCGCAAGGAGCTGCTCGTCGCCATGGTGGACGCGATCGAGGGGCTGCCGCCGAGGCTCCAGCAGGTGCTCGCACTCTACTACCAGGAGGGGTGCACCCTGCGGGAGGTCGGCGCGGTGCTCGGGATCAGCGAGTCGATGGCCTCGCGGCTGCAGACAGAAGCCATCCACCGGCTGCGCGCCGCGATCGGCAGGGAGTGATCATGAACGACGGGATCTATGCGGCCTTGAGCGGCGCCATCGCGCAGTCGTCGGTCCTGGAGACGGCGGCGAACAACCTCGCCAACGCCTCCACCGACGGCTACCAGCGGGTGCGCCCGGTCTTCCGGGAGGTGCTCGCGCAGGCCGGAGGCAACGGTGCGCGGGGCACCTCCTACGTGACGGTGGCGTCGACCGCGGTCGACGGGAGCGCCGGCGCGCTGCGGCCGACGGGACGCTCGCTCGACGCGGCGCTGCCCGACGGGGTCTACCTCGCCGTCTCGACGCCGCGCGGGGAGCGCTACACCCGCGCGGTGTCCCTCACCGTGGACCCTGACGGCAGCGTCCGCACCGCCCGCGGGGCCGCTGTCGCCGACGAGTCGGGCGCCCCGCTGCGGGTCCCCCTCGGCGACGGAGAGCTCGCGCTGACGGCCGACGGCGAGCTGCGCCGCGCGGGCGCGCCGGTCGGGCGGCTGCGGCTCGTGCGCTTCGACCGCCCCGAGCAGCTCACGCAGGAGGGCGGCACGCTGCTGGCGCCAGGCGGCGCGACACCGGCGGCCACGGGCGCGGCGCTGACGGTCGGCTCGGTCGAGGAGTCCAACGCGACGATGGTCTCCGCGATGACCGACCTCGTGACGGCCACGCGCACCTTCGACGCCTTCCAGCGGGTGATCGACGCCTTCCGCGAGGCCGACCGCCGGGTGGTGACCTCCGTGCCCGGCTGATCCGCGGCACGACCGTTGCGGACAACCGCAACCATGCGAGTCGGCCCCGCCTCCCTCGAGACCCCCCACCAGACCACCCCCGCCACGGCGCGCCGCGAGGTGCCGCTCGAGCGGACGACCGCGACCCGCGCGGAGATCCGCGCCGCGCTCAGCCGCGCGGAGGAGCGCCTGACCGGCCACGCCGCCCGCGGCTCCCTCGTCGACCTCGCCACCGCCCAGGCGTGCCTGGAGACGGGCGGCGGGCGCAGCATGTACAACTTCAATTTCGGCGGGATCAAGGGGACCAGCCCCAGCGGCCTGACGGCCACCGCGGGGACGCACGAGTGGGAGGGCGGCACGCGCTACCGCACGCAGGCCCACTTCCGCGCGTACGAGTCGCTCGACGAGGGGGCGGCCGACTTCCTGTCGCTCCTGCACCGGCGGTACGCGCCGGCCGTGGCCGCGGCCGAGCGCGGGGACGTCGACGGCTTCGCGCACGCGCTCAAGGCGGGCGGCTATTTCACCGGCCCCGAAGGGCGCTACGCCAACGATCTGCGCTCGCTCCTCGGGCTCCCGCGGCGGCCCGACGACGCGACGCCCGACGACGCGACGCCCGCCGCGCCCGCGGGTGCGGCCACCTTCTCGACCGCACAGGAGCTGGCGCTGCTGCTCGACGCGGTGTCCGCGAGCGCGGCGCGGATCGCCGCGCCCACGCCCGAGGACACGTGACCCGAGCTCGGCCGTAGAAAGAAGCGGTTTCGAAGCAATTTATTTGTTCAAGCCGAGCGCGGCGCGGCCGTTCCTGAGTGTGACGGGCCGCGAAGAACAGCAACCGGCGCCATGGTGGCGCCACTTTGATTCGACCGCGTGTCTCGAGTCCTCCCCGGAGAACGACCATGAGTCTCTACGTCCAGACCAACGTTGCCTCGATGATCGCGCAGGGCCACCTCTCCAAGACGCAGAGCGCGCTCTCGCAGAACTTCGCCAAGCTGTCGAGCGGCTACCGCATCAACAACGCGGCCGACGACGCGGCCGGCTTGGGCATCAGCAAGAGCATGAACGCGCAGGTGCGCTCGCTCGCGGTGGCCGAGCGCAACGCGAGCGACGGCATCTCGATGGCGCAGACCGCCGACGGCGCGGCCGAGCAGATCCACGGGATCCTCACCCGCATGCGCGAGCTCGCCGTGCAGGGCTCCAACGGCACGCTGAGCACCGCCGACTCGACCAACCTCAACACCGAGTACCAGGCCAACCTCGCGGAGATCGACCGCATCGCGCAGGTGACCACCTTCAACGGCCGCAACCTCCTCGCCGGCACGTCGTCGAGCGTCAGCTTCCAGGTGGGCATCAACAACGTGGCTGCCGCCGATCGCATGAACATCAACTTCGGCGGCGCCGACGTGGCGGGCCTCTCGATGACCGGCTCGACGGTCGACTCGGTGGCCAACTCCCGCACCGCCATCGGCGCGCTCGACACCGCCATCGGCGCCCTGAGCACCCTGCGCGAGGGCTGGGGCTCCTCGATCAACCGCATGACCACGGCGGTGACCAACCTCCAGTCGATGCAGTCGAACCTCTCCGCCTCGCTCAGCCGCATCCGCGACGTGGACATCGCGTCGGAGACCGCGGCGATGTCCCGCAACCAGGTGCTCATGCAGGCCGGCGCCGCCGTGCTCAGCCAGGCCAACCAGGCCCCGCAGGCCGCGCTGTCCCTGCTCCGCTGACCGACGCGCCTCGCCCCCGCGCCGCGCGCCGCCCGACCGACGGGTGACGCGCGGCGCCCGCCCATTCACGCCTAGGGAGCAGCCATGACGCTCACCATCGGTGGCCTCGGTTCCGGCCTCGACACCAACTCGCTCATCAACAGCCTCGTGGCGGCGCAGCGGCAGCCCATCACGTCGCTCCAGACCCGGCAGCGCGCCGTCGACCAGGCCTCGACCACGATCTCGAGCTTCTCCACGAGGCTGGCGGCGCTCGCCACCGCGGCCCGCGCGCTCGACACGACCGCGGAGTTCAACGCCACCACCGCGGCCTCGTCCGACGCCACGTCCGTCACGGCGGCCACGGTGGGAGGCGCCGCGACGGGGGGCTACGACGTCCAGGTCACCCGCCTCGCCCGGGAGCAGCGCACCCAGAGCAACACCTTCGCCGCCAGCAACACGGCGCTGGGGCTCTCCGGGTCGATCAACCTCACCGTGGGGGGCGCCCCGGCCGTGGCGGTCAGCGTGTCGAGCGGCGACACGCTGACCGACGTGGCCGCCCGGATCTCCTCGTCCGGCGCGCGGGTGAGCGCCGCGGTGATCTACGACGGGAGCACCTACCGCATGCAGGTGCGGGGGCTCGACACCGGCGCGACCCAGGCGATCGCCATCACCGAAGACCCTGCGATCCAGAGCGGCCTCGGGCTGAGCGTCGGGGCCAACACCTACCAGACCGCGCAGGACGCGCAGTTCACGGTCGACAACGTGGCCATGACGCGCACCACCAACCAGGTGAGCGACGCCGCGCCGGGGCTGACGCTCAACCTCCTGCGCACGACGGCCTCCCCCGTACGCGTGACGGTGTCGAACGACCCCGCGGCGCTCAAGACCAAGGTGCAGGCCTTCGTCACGGCCTACAACGACGTGGTGAACGCCGGGCACTCGGCGACGGGCTTCGGCACCCAGCGGGCGAGCAACGCCGAGCTCGCGGGCGACCGCGTGATGCGCGGCGCGCTCGACCGGATCTCGCGCATCATGAGCAGCGCCGTCCCCGGCGCCACAGGCCGCTACACCACGCTCGGCAGCGCCGGGGTGAGCCTCCAGGGCGACGGCACCCTGCGGCTCAACGACGCGACCTTCAGCGCTGCCCTGGCCGCCGACCCGGTGTCGGTCGCGCGCCTCTTCGTCACCGACGCGGCGAGCGGCGCGACGGGCGTGATGGGCGCCTTCAACACGACCGTCAACGACCTGACGACGAGCGTCAACGCGCCGGTGCGCGCGCGGTCCGAGGCGCTCGCGGCGAAGTCCCGCCGGCTCGGGACGGAGGTCACCAGCATGCAGCGGCGGCTCGACAACTACAGCGAGTCGCTGCGGACCCAGTTCGCCTCGATGGAGGGCGTGGTGGGGCGCTACAACGCGCTCCTCAACACCGTCGGCGGGCTGATCGGCGGAAACAACGGGACGCTGTAAGGAGGCGTGATGAACGCGGCGACGATTCTCTCCCGCTACGGGACGGTGCAGGTGACGACGAGCTCGCCGGGGCAGATCCTGGTGATGCTCTACGACGGGCTCTTCCGCTTCCTCGGCGAGGCGCGGACGGCGATCCAGGCGCGCGACCGCACGCGCGCCGGCGAGCGCATCAGCCGCTCCCACGCCATCCTCGAGCTGCTCGCCTCGACGCTCGACCCGGCCCACGCGCCCGAGCTCTGCGACAACCTCCAGGGCCTCTACCTGTTCTGCATGTCGCGGCTCGTGACCGCGAACGTCAAGCAGGACGCCGCGGCCGTCGACGAGGTGCTGCGTGTGCTCGCGCCGCTGCGCGAGGCGTGGCGGGAGGCCGTCGCCCGCGGTGCCGCGCCCCGCGACGCGCTCGCGAAGACCGGATGACACCACCCCAGCGCGGCGCTCGATCGCCCCCGTGTCTACGGATCAGTCAACGCCGCGCCACCGCGCGATCCCTCGCTAGACGAACCATTCAGGCTCATGCAGGTTCAGCTTCTGAAACCAGCCAGGCGCAACCGCGTCCGGGCGAAGAGGAGCGAACCCGTGAACAATCTATCGAAGGCCAGATCCCTCCCCGCCGTGGGTGAGCCCACGTGTCGGGAGCGCGCGACGCTCCTGACCACCAGCCGCGGCACGATCATCGGCCAGGACGCGAGCATCCGCTGCGCGCTCACGACGCTCGAGCGCGTGGCGCGCTCAAACTGCACGGTGCTCGTGACGGGGGAGAGCGGGACGGGCAAGGAGCTCGCGGTGGCCGCGCTGCACGACGCCTCCCCGCGGAGCCACAAGCCGCTCGTGTCGGTCAACTGCGGCGCCATCCCCGAGAACCTTGTCGAGAGCGAGCTCTTCGGCCACGCCCGGGGGGCCTTCACCGGCGCCCACGCCGCGCACCAGGGCTGGGTCGCGCGGGCCGAGGGCGGCACGCTGTTCCTCGACGAGGTCGGCGAGCTCCCGCCCGCGGTGCAGGTGAAGATCCTGCGGCTGCTCCAGCAGAAGGAGTACTCCCCCGTCGGCGACACGCGCACGGTCCGGTGCGACATCCGGGTGGTCGCGGCCACCAACCGCGACCTGGAGAAGGAGATGGCGGAGAAGCGCTTCCGCGAGGACCTCTACTACCGGCTCAACGTCGTGCACGTGCACCTGCCCCCCCTGCGCGAGCGCGCCGGGGACATTGAGGTGCTCGCGCGGGCGTTCTTGCGGGCGTATGTCGAGCGCTGCGGTCGGGCTGATCTTGACGGGTTCTCGGACAAGGCCATGGCGGCGCTCAAGTCCTACGATTGGCCGGGCAACATCCGGGCATTGGAGAACGCCGTCGAGCACGCCGTGCTCCTCGCCGAGGGGCCAGCGATCGAGGTTGCCGATCTTCCCGCGCACGTCCGACCCTCGAGCCGCCCCTTGGCCGGGTCCAAGCGCACGCTACCCAACGCGGGCATCGACCTACGCTCCGCCGTTGAGACCTACGAGAACAACCTCATCCGCCACGCCCTCGGCCGCACCAGCGGCAACAAGAACCGCGCCGCGCAGCTCCTCGGCCTCAACCGAACCACCCTCGTGGAGATGATCAAGCGCAAGGGCCTGTAGTCGTCGAAGCGTCTGGACACCCAGACGTTCGATCGTCTAGACGTCGGGACGTGATCCTCGCACTGGCAGGCCAGAAGGGCGGCGTGGGCAAGAGCACCGTGGCGATCTCGATCGCCGCGGAGCTGGTGGCCCGCAAGCGCAAGGTGCTGCTGGTCGACGCCGACCCGCAGGGGACCTCGCGCACCTGGGGTGAGGTCGCGTCGGAGGGAGCTCACCCCCTCCCGACCATTGTTGCGATGGGGGCGACGATGCACCGCCCCGACCAGCTCCCCCACGTGGCCAGCGGGTACGACCACGTCATCATCGACTGCCCGCCGCGGCACGGGGAGATCCAGCGCTCGGCCCTCATGGTGGCCGACGTGGTCCTCCTGCCGTGCGGCCCGTCGGCGGCCGACGCCTGGGCGCTCGCCAGTTCGGTCGAGCTGGTGACCGAGGCGCGCGCGCTGCGGCCTGAGCTCGAGGCCTTCATCGTGATCACCCGCAAACAGGTGAACACCGCCATCAGCAAGGGGGCCCGCGACGTGCTGGCGCAGTCGGGCGTTCCCGTCGCGGCCACGGAGCTCGGCTACCGGGTGGCCTTCGCCGAGGCGCTGGGGGCGGGCCTGGGGGCCACCACCTACGCGCCGAAGGACGCCGCTGCCGCCGAGGTGCGCGCGCTGGTCGACGAACTGCTCACCACCGAGAGGAGGCGCCATGGCCAAGAAGCCCCCGCCCGTAAGCCTGCGAAAGCCCCCCGCCGCCGTTGACCTCGACCGGGCCGAGGCCTTCGTGCGCAAGACGGAGGAGCCGAAGAACGTTCAAACGGTCAAGCGTCCAGAGGTTCAGACGCTCAACCGCTCAGAGGCTCAGACGGCGAAGGTCGAAGACGCTCCGACGTCCGAGCGTTCAGAGGCTCATGCGACGGCGGCCCCGGTCGAGACGGTGGCGACCCCTCGCAAGCACGTCCCGAAGAGCGTCGTGGCCCGCAACGACGGGCGCACCCTGCGGCGAATGACCGTCTACCTGCCCGATGAACTGGCGCGACGGCTCGCCGTCCACTGCGCGCGCGAGGACCTGGAGTTGAGCGCCTTCGTCAGCGAAGCCGTGCTCCGTCGGCTCGATGCCGATTCAGACTGACGTCTGGACGTTCAACCGTCTGAGCGTCTCTACGCCGCGCGGATCGGGAGGTGGAGCATCCCCATGGCGCGGCGTCGAGTGTGCTCACCGCGCCGGTCGTAGCGGGTGGTGGTGGTGACCTGCGCGTGTCCGGCGAGCTGTTGCACCGTGGAGATGTCCGCCCCCGCGTCGAGCAGATCGGAGATGAACGAGCGCCGCGCGTCGTGCGGCGAGAACGGGGCGACGCCGCAGCGCTTCGCCAGGCGGCGCAGGATCATCAGCACGGCCTGGCCCCCGAGGCCTCGGCCGTCGAGCTCGACGCGCCCCCCCTTTCGCACCGGGAGGAGCAGGGGGCCTGGCGCTTCAGCCCGCACGAGCAGCCATCGCTCGACCACCTCGCGAACCCCCGGTGCGAAGGGCACGGCGCGTTGCCGATCGCCTTTTCCGGTCACACGGATGCTCCCGCCGACGAGGTCGAGGTCGCGGAGCTCGACCCTCACGGCCTCCGAGCGTCGTAGCCCCGCGCCGTAGAGGAGCGCGAGCAGCGCGGCGTCCCGCGCGCCGCGCGCCGTCGACCCATCGCACGCGTCGAAGAGCGCCTTGATCTCGCCCGCCGCGAGCGCCCTGCCCCGCGGGAGGCGGCTCCCGCGCAGCGACGGCAGGTCCGATGCGCGCAGCGCCTCCTCGGCGCTCATGAGCTCGAGCCGGGCGCACTCCTTGAGGACGCCCCGGAGCGCGCAGAGGATCTTGTTGGCGCTCTGGGGGGCGTAACCCTCGGCGATCCTCGCGCGCATCGCCTGCGTGTGCGCGTAGCGGAGGAGGTGCCAGGGGAAGCGCTCGACCTCGGGGCCGTTCACGAGCCCGACGAGGACGCGCAGCGCCTGACCCATGGCCCGCCGCGACCCGGGCGCGAGGCGGGCCAGGTAGACGAGGGCCGGGTTGCGATCGGGGGCTCGGTGAACCGGATCGAAGGCAAGCGCCCCCGGGTCAGCGTGCGGCAGGAGTTCGGGGGGCGACGGGGACATCGGTTGCGAGAATACACCTTCTCATACCCAATCACTCGAAGCGTCTGGACACCCAGACGTTCGCTGCTTCAGAACGTTCAAACGTTTGGAAGACAGACCGTCTGAACGCCCAGGCACTTGAACGCTCAAACGTCTATTTAGAACGTCTGGACGTTCTGACGTCCTGAGAGGAAGCGCTGCCCGCAGCGGGCGGTGGTAGAGGATATTCTTCGGCCGATGGTCTTCCCCGCTCCCATTTTGCGTCTCGCCCAGAGCCCGCTCGAAGAGCGGCTCCGGCCCGTCGTCGGGGACGAGCTCGTCGCGCCGATCTTGGAGCGCCTCCTCGGCGCCGCGGAGCCTTCGACGCCACGCGCCGCGGGTTCGCAGGAAGCGCGGATCGCGCGTGTGCTGCAGGGCATGAGGGAGGTCTTCGATCGCGCCGCGCTCCACACGGCCCGACGCCCGCTCGATGAGCTCGACGCCCTCTTCGGGGGCGCGGCGGCGGCCGAGGGGACGATCGCCCTGCCACTCGTGCCACCATCGGAGAACCTCCTCGACGAGCTCGAGCGCTGGCCCAGGCTCGTCCCCGACGAGCGAACCGCGGCGGCGATGTTGCGGCAGATCGGTCTGGCGCGGGGCCTCGACTGGCACCGCGCGGAGGAGCTGCTCGTGGAGGCCTTCGAACACCACCTGCTCGCCCCCGACGCGCGCACCGACGCGCTGTCCATGCTCCAGGCGGTGATGCGCGTGCACGCGCTGCTCGATGTGTGCTTCCTGGCGCTGGTCCACGCGGCCTGGTCGACGCTCCACCAGGACCTGCGGCGCCCCTTCATCGCGCTCGACGCGGGCCGCACCCACCACACCATCCTCGCGCGCTGGCGCGACCTGCCCAAGGGCGGCACGATGCGCGTGACGACGCGCGAGGGCTTCGCCGAGATCCTCTCGCCCGACGCGGGCAGCAACGTGGCGCTCCGCCTGGACGTGCACGAGATCCCGATGCGGCTCATCGAGGCGATCCGGCACTGGCGCTCGTGGCACGGGCTGCGGCACTGGGCGGCCCTGCAGCGCCTCCTCACGCGCGCCGGGCGCACCGGGCGCATCCGCTGGACCCTCAACGACCACATGGACGCGCTCGGCCTGTCCGCGCGCGCCCGACGCGAGCCGCGCATTCGAAGCAAGATCGCGCTCGAGGTCGAGGCCCTCACCCGGCTGGAGATCGCGGTCTACAACCAGGACGGCACGCTCCGGCTGCGGGGTCCGATCCTCGCGGTGACCCAGCGCGGCGAGGCCCTGCGCGGCTCGGAGTGGGCGCTGGAGGGGCTCGAGCTCGTGATCCACCCCGTCCTCTACGAGGGCGTCCGGAAGGACTCGGGCGAGCTCGGGACGCTCTGGGCCCCGGCGCCCGCGGAGCTCGCGCACATCGACGAGCGGATGTACCCCTACGCGCTGGCGCTCGGGCTCATCCTCCCGATCCGCTGGCGCTGGGACCAGACCGACGACCGGCTCGACCACCTCGTCCTCACGGGGGAGAAGCTGCTCAAGACCGCCGGGATCCAGCGGTCGACGCGCAACCCCAGTCGGTGCTGGACGACGCTCGACCGCAACCTCCGCGTCCTCCAGGAGATCGGCGGGGTCGGCGAGGTGGAGTGGGAGCCCGGCGAGCGGAACTCGCTGAACGGGCGGTGCCGCATCTCGCCCCCCAACTGGGTCCGCGACCGGCTCGTCCACCGCCTCCAGCCCCGCGAGGAGCCCCCGAACACCTTCCTCCTGACCGGGACCGACCTCGTGGAGTGGCGGCGCTCGCTCGAGCTCACGCAGGCCGAGCTGGCGCGTCACCTCCACCTCTCCGAGCGCACCATCCGGCGCGCCGAAGCCCTCTCGGACCAGCCCCTCACCGCCCCTGTCCGGGAGGCGTTGCATCGCTTTCAGAAGCCGGGAGCGGCCCCAGAAACAGCCGTTTGAGCGGCATTTTTGCTCCGACCGGACAGAAAGCGGCACAGCCTGGGGGTGGGGGCCGCGACAAAAGCCTTGGATGCAGCCAGTTCTGCTCGTCCGCTCGGGTGGGAGAGGACAGGACCGGACAGAAAGCGGCACAGCCTGAGGAGGTCTCCCCTACGGGTCGGGCGAAGCCGGCTTCGCTCCGTGAGCGGGTGGGTGTCCTCTCGAAGCGGCCAACCGGACAGAAAGCGGCACAGCCCGTGGAGGGGGCCAACCGGACAGAAAGCGGCACAGCCCGTGGAGGGGGTCGACCGGACAAAAAGCGCCGCAGCCTGTGGACAAACCGGACAGAAAACGCCGCAGCCTGTGGACAAACCGGACAGAAAACGCCGCAGCCTGTGGGGCACGGTATTTGATACCCCGCGAAATCACTGCGAAATTTGACTTCGAAAAGTCCTCCTAGAAGGTCTTCCTGGAAGGAAGACTTCTGTAGGCCCGGGCCGCCTTCGGACAGGCGTCCCTTGGGCCTACCAGGACAGAGAGATAAACAAGGAAAGAACGGAACGTGCGCCGGGCGGCCCTGGCAGGCCCGGGAGGGGCGGGAGAGGGCGCGCTGGTGGGGTAGGGTGGTCCGGTCGGCCGGGACGCCCTGGCGGGCCTCCTGGTGGCGACGTCCGTAGCCCTCGGGGTCAGGGGGTGGGGTGGAGGCGCGGGCTGAGGGGGCGGAACACGATCCGGCAGACGTAGGGCTCCTCGTCGCCGGGCTTGGGGGGTGGGGTGACGAAGAGGAAGCCCGACGCCGCGGTGCACTCGAAGACGCCGGGGCCGCGCTCGGCCATGCCCTCGGGGCGCGTGGTGGCGGCGATGTCCTCGGTGTGTTCGGACTCGTCGCGGCCGAGGAGGGCGTCGCGGCGGATGAGGTGGACGCTCTCGATCTGGACCCATGTGTAGCGCTGGCCGAACATCACCCCGAGGTGCAGGTCGCGCGCGCCGACGGGGACGACCAGCGCGAAGAAGCCGTCGTGGGTGGCCTGGGCCTCCACGGTGTGCATCGCGGCGTCGGCGCCGCGGGCGACGAGGACGCCCACGGGTTCGTGGCGGAGGGTCATGTCTGCGCGGGCGAACTCCAGGGCGTACCGGTGCTGGCTGAGCAGGGCGAGGGAGAGCTCGAGGCCCGCCGCGCGGAGCTCGACGGGGTAGTTCATGCGGAGCGCGCGGGTGCCTTGTTCCATGAAGAAGAGGCCGCGCTGGCGCAGGCCGCGCAGGCCCGCGGCGCGGTCGAAGAGCGCGTAGGCGTCGCGGGTGGCGAGGTTCATGTCGAGCTGGAAGCCGTCGAGGCAGGCCACCTCGGGCTCGCTCGGGAGGAAGAGCAGGCGGCCGAGCGCGCCGAGGGCTCCGAGGCGCAGGGCTTCAGGTGTGGGGCTTCGGCCCACCGACGCGAAGAAGGCCTCGGCGTCGCGGGCGAAGTCGACGCACCGCGCCTGCACGGGCTTGACCCGGGCGTACTGCTCGGCCGCGATCACGCGCTCGCCTCGGACGGGGGCGCCGTCGTCGGCGTAGTCGACCACGCTGCCGTCGTCGGAGGTGCAGAGGTCTTCGAGGAGCGCGACGTACATCACGAGCGTCGTGAGGGCGCGGTCGTCGCACCAGGAGGGGTCGAGGAGCCCGCGGCGGGTCCGCTCCCAGCCGGGGACGCGCGTCGCGAGCAGGTAGCACCCGCGCAGCTCCACGCCGCGCTCTTCGCGGAAGACGTCCTGGAGCTGGCGTTGCGCCGTCCCCTCGTACCCCAGGTCGATGAAGAGGAGCGTGTCGCCGCGCTCCAGGCCGCAGACCGACTCGAGGTAGCGGTAGAGCCGCTCGCGGTAGGCGCGCGAGCGCTCGACCACGGCGCGCAGCGTCTCGGGCCGGCGCACCAGGCGGACGAACTCCTCCACCGGGCGCTGGGCGCGCGCGGACTTCGCGGCGATCGCGGCCGCCTCGTCGGGGGTGAGGAGGAGCTGGCGGCACAGGTCGTCGATGCGCCTGCTGCCCGCGGATTTCGCGAGGTAGCTCGCCACGTCCGCGTCGCCGCGGAACGACGCGGCGTAGGCGGCGAAGCGGCTGATCGCGACGGCGTGGCCGACCTCGGCCCCGGCGAGGGCCTCGCACACCCGGTGGGGGAGGTGGCCGTCGCGCAGGAGGAAGAGGGGCTTCACGCGCCGCCCGTCCGCGCGCAGCGACGCGACCTCGTCGAGCACGAAGCGTCCGAAGGCGTGCAGGATGGGCCCCACCCCGGCGTACCCGAGGACGTCGGCGGGCGCCGCGGGGCCGGGCCGGGCGCGCGCGGCGAGCACCCCCCGGTGCGGCAGCGGGAGCGACTCGGTGTGGCGGACCGCGGGCGCGAGCAGGCTCGTGGCCGTCCCCTGGAGGCGGAGGAGCTCCACGGCCCAGGGCTCGTGGTGGACGAGGTGGAGCGCGTGGAGGCCGGCGCGCGCGGCGGCTTCGAAGTCGGCCGCCTCGTGGTCGCCCACGTGGAGCACCGCCCGCGTGGGGACCTTCAGCCGCTCGAGCGCCCGCGCGTGGAGGCCTTGCACCTTCGAGTAGCCGTGCGCGGAGGAGCAGAAGACCCGATCGATCGCGCGGAGGACGTCCTCGGGCAGCGTGGCGGCGAGGAGGCGGCGGAGCTGCGCCTCGTCGAGGTACGTGTCGCTGACGATGACGACCTTGAGCCCCCGCCGGCGCGCCGCCCGCACCAGCTCGACGACGGGCGGAAACGCGTAGCAGGCGCGGACCTCAGCGGCGAGCTCGGCCTCGGCCAGCTCGGCCACCTGCGCGTCCGTGAGGTCGGGGAAGGCCGCCCGGTAGATCTCGCCGAGCGACACCTCCGTGCGCCCGGTGTGGAGGGTCTTCATCTGCCGCGCGGCGAGCTCGGACGACGCGCGGAGCTTCGCGTTGTAGCCCAGGCGCGCGAAGGGGGCCGCGCCCTGGAGGTCGTAGAAGACGTCGACGGGCGACGCGGTCTGCCGCCACAGAAGGGTGTCGAAGCAGTCGAGCGACAGGACGCGGAGCCCGGCCGCGAGCGACTCGAGCGCCGGCACGAGCTCGTCGGCGCGGGCGCGGATGCGGTGGGGCTGCGTGCGCGCCGGGCGCGTGAGGGCGACGTTCACGCCCGGGCCTCGGCGGGTGTGGTGCGGGCGGGGGTCGGCGCGGGCGGGTGGAGGGCGTCCTGGAGCTCGAGGACCTTGAGGTAGAGCTCGAGGCGGTTGCGCTCGAGGCGGCGGACGAGCTCGTTGTTGTAAGGGGCGAAGGCCTCGCGCACGGCGCGCTCCGCGGCGGTGTCGCGCCGGGCGATCGCGCCGAGCCCGAAGACGGCGTCGACGGTGTGGAGCGCATACTCCGGGTGCTCGGCGAGGAAGTCCTCCACCGCCGTGAGCACCCCGTTGCGCGGGCCCCCCTCGTGCGCGGCCCAGGCGAACTGCCCCTCGCCGCGGAAGCCGCCGCGCACGAGCGAGCGCGCGTCGAGGGTGACGCCGAGCTCGTAGCTGTGCGGGTGGAGCGCCTCCGGCGGGAGCGCCGACGGGTCGTAGTACGCGTCGCGCCGGCCGCAGGGCCAGCCCACGTCGTGCAGCACCGCGATCCCCTCGACGCCGCGCGCGCGCCACGCCCGCTCGATGAGCGTGAGCTCGTGGTAGACGGTGAAGTGGTTGTGGTCACCGTCGATGACCACGAACTCCGAGCGGCAGCCCGGGTCGGTGAGGTACGACAGGCTCATCCCCTGGTAGAGGTGGAAGCTCTCGCTCTGCAGCGCGACGTCGACGAGGTGGGGCGAGGGGGCGGGCTCCACCGTCACCAGCTCGCCGCCCGACTCCTCGCAGAAGCGCATCAGGCGGTCGCTGAAGGCGCCCGTCTCCGAGCCGATCTCCAGCACCGAGCGGGGGGCGGCGCGCGCGAGGAGGGCGAAGAGGATCTCGTCGAACTCTTTGAGGCTGTGTAGCAGCAGGGGCATCGGTCACATCCGGCGGGGGGTGGAGGGGCGACGGTGCGGACAAAGCACGCCGGATGCCGGAGAGAGCTCAGTGGGTCAGAAGCGGTTGACCGAGGAGATCTGGAGCAGCTCGCGGGAGACGGCGACGCCGCGCTCGTAGGCGGCGCGGGCATTGGTCAGCTCGGCGAGGGTGGAGGGCAGGTCGGCCTCGACCTCCCCGGCGCGGGCGGCGCGGGCGAGCGTCATGGCGTTGTCGGAGACCTCGGCGGCGGAGCGGAGCCGCTCGGCGCCGAGGCCCGTGTCGACGCGTGCGTTGACGAGCTGCTGGTGGCCCGCGTCGAGCGCCGCGATGGAGCCCTGGATGACCGTCAAGTTGTTGGCGCTCAGCCCGGTGGCGAGCGCGTCGAGGTCGGCGAGGAGGTCGCGCCCGCCGGCCGCGGTGAAGGCGCGGGCGCCGCTCGCGTTGGCCCGCGCCGTCACGCCGTCGGCGACCTCGACCGCGGCGGCCGTGTCGTTGCCGCCGAAGGCGCCGAGCGCGCTGAAGGGGGGCTGGTCGGTGCGCGTCCCGCCGAAGAGGTAGCCGCTCGCGCCGCGGGTGTTGGCGAGGCCGAGGAGCGCGTTGCGGAGGTCGGTCACCTGCCGGCCGAGGTTGGCGCGGGTCTGCGGGTCGACCGAGCCGTTGGCCGCGGTGAGGGCGAGCTCGCGGGCCTGCTGGACGAGGTCGCCGGCGCTGGCCAGGGCGGCCTCCGCGGCGTCGAGGTCGCCGGCGGCGCGGGTGGTGGTGGCGGCGCGCCCTTCCAGACGGCTGATGCGGGCCTCGTGGCCGACCGCGGCCGACCAGGCGACCGGGTCGTCGGAGGGGGCGGCCACGCGCTCGCCTGACGAGGCCGCGCGGCTCGCGTCGAGGAGGCGCCGGGCCGCGCGGTTCTGGCCCTGGAGGACGGCGTTGAAGGTCATGCTGTCGGTGACGCGCATCAGAACGACCGGATCAGGTTGTCGAGCAGCTCGTCGGCCACCCGCAGCACGCGGGTCGAGGCGTCGAAGGCTCGCTGGAAGCGGGTGAGGTTCACCATCTCCTCGTCGAGCGAGACGCCCGCGGCGCTCGCGTGGAGGTTCTCGGCTTGCGCGACGGTGTCGGCCCGCAGGGTCCGCTCGGAGTCGGCCGCGGCGCGGCGCGTCCCCAGGTCGGCGGCCAGCGCGCCGAAGCGCTCGGCCGGCGGCGCGCCCCCGCCGAGCGAGCGTCCGGCGAGGCCCGCGAGCTGAAGGGCCACGGCGTTGCCGCCGGGGAGGTCGGCCGCGGTGGAGGCCGCGGCGAGGCGCTCGGGGCGGCCGTCCACCGCCGGGTTGACCGCGAGCGCGCGGGCCGCGCCGGTCGCGGTGGCCGTCGTGGTGAAGAGCGCGCGGCCGCTGGTGCCGTCGAGCCCGGCGCCCGCGGTGTGGGCGGCGTTGACCGCGGCGGCCAGGTCGAAGGCGAAGCGGTCGAGCTCGGCGGCGGCGCGGGGGATGTCCGCGTCGCGCGCCTCGCGGATGCCGCCGAGCGTCCCCTGCGTCGCGGAGGAGGTGACGTCGACGGCGGGGCTCCCGGGGCGCTGCACCTGCACGCGGAGGTTGCCGGCCGGGTCGAGGTCGACCCCGAGCGCGGCCGCGCGGCCACCCTCGACGAGCGCCGCGCCGGCGGCGAAGAGCGTGACCCGACCCGACGCGTCCTCGACCGCGCGCGCCCCGACGCGGTCGCCGACCTCCTGCACGAGGCGGTCGCGCTCGTCGCGGAGGTCGGCCCCGGCGTCGCCGCGCCCCGTGGCCTCGGCGATGGCCGTGTTGAGCGTCGCGATGCGGCCCAGGCGCTCGTTGACCTCGCCCGCGGCGCCGCGCGCTCGCGTGTAGAGGTCGCCGCGCAGGGACTCGAGGTCGTTGGCCGTGCCGGAGATCTGCCGCGTGAGGTCGGAGGCGCGCTGGAGCACGTCGAGCCGCGCGGCCGTGTCCGCGGGGGCGCCGCTCCAGGTGTTGAGCGACTGGAAGAAGGCGTTCGACCGGTCGGCGATGTCGGGCGAGCCAGGCGCCACGACGGATTCGGCCGAGGCCAGCGCGCTGGACCGCGCTTCCGCCGCACCGCTCCGCCCTCGCTCCTCGACCGCGCGCCCGTAGGTCATCCGGTCGAAGGACCGCGCGGTGGTCACGACCTCGACCCCGCCCTGACTGGCCGGCCGGGTCGCCAGGACGGCGCTGCGGCGGACGTAGCCGGGCGTGTTGACGTTGGTGATGTTCTGGCCGGTGACGGAGACGCCGGCGGACTGCGCTTGCAGCCCGTCGCGCGCGACCCCGAGGAGGGAGAAGAGGCTCATGTCACTTCAGCCGCGGAGCGAGAGGTGGACGGCGGTGGGGCCGGGCGCCTCGTGGACGGCCGCGAGCACGTCTCGGAGGCAGTCGCGCGCGTGCGCCAGGAGCACCGCGTTGCGCCGCAGCCCGGCCGTCACGGCGCGCATGCGGGGCGCGAGGTCGGCGCGCCCCGGCAGGCTCGCCTGGAGCCCCTGGACGAGGGCGGCCTTCTCGTCGGTGAGGGCGTCGACGCGCGCGCCGTCGAGGCGGCGGAGGGCGTCGCGCTCCTCATCGAGGAGCCGCTCCATGCGGTCGAGGCTCTGCTCGGGGGGCACCGCTCAGCCACCCTGCAGGATCTTGTCGGCGATGGCCGCGGCGTCGACCTGGAAGCTCCCCGACGCGATGGCGGCCTTGAGCCGCTCGACGCGCGCGGTGTCGACGTCGCCGCCGGCCTGGAGCGCCAGCGCGCGGCTCTGGGCAGAGAACTGGACGCGGACGCCGCCGTCGGGCTCCGCGGGGGCTTCGGCCGAACGGGGCTGGGTCGGGGGCTTCGGTGCGGTCTGCGGGGTGTGGGCGACCCCCCTCGTGTACGCGTCGTTGATGCGCATGTTGAAACCTCCGAGGGGCGAACCACCTCACTCCGAAGAACGGCCACCGACCGCGGGCCTTGAGTGAGAAAGTGGCGCCGGGGGCTCGCCGACGTCGATCTGTCGCGCGAGGGCCCGCTCGATCTGTCGCGCGAGGCCCACGCCGCCGGCCTGGTTGATCCCGTCGGCCAGGGACGTGACGGCCATGTCGGCGTAGCCGCCTCCCCCTTCGCCCAGCTTCGCGGCGTTGAGGAGCTGGCGCACGAGCATCGATTCGAACTCCTTCGCCACGCGCTGCAG
>JBILLV010000331.1:0-10217 GCA_044375895.1 Polyangiales bacterium
GACCGCGACCGCGACGACGACGAGCGCGAGGTCTGCGAGGAGGACGGTGGCACGGCGGGCAGCGGGTCGGACGCGGGCGTCCCGACGGGCGATGCGGGCGGCGCCACGACGAGCGACGCGGGGGGCACGGCGACGGACGCGCGGAGCAGCGCGAGCGACGGGGGCGTCGGCGCCGACACCTGCGTCCACCCGGCGCAGTAGCCTGCCGCGGCCGACGCCGACGCTGAGTCATCCTGCGACGCCCCGCTGCGTCCGTGACGCGCGGCGGCTCGCGGTTGAGCCAGAGCGGAGAGGATGCGCCGCGGGGGTCCGTTCCGTTCGGGGGCTGACGAGGTCTCGACCTGTGACAATTGGTCGCATGGTGGGATCGGCCCCGCTGCATTCTATTCCTCCGCATGGATGAGCCGATTTCTCGACCGTTCGCGACGCTCCTCGCCTGCGCCATCGGCGGACTCCTCGGCGGGTGCGGTGGGGAGGCGGCGGCTCCTCCCGACGGGTCGCTCCCGGGCTGCGATCACGACGCGCGCGCATCGGTGGACGCCGCCGCGGGGGCCGACATCCAGGACGCAGGCGCCGAAGCCACGCTGCCCGACGCGGCGCCCGGGGACGGCCCCCCCGTGGTGGTGAGCACGCGGCGCGACCCCGCGCTCACCTTCCGCGGTTTCCTCGCCGACTGCACGCGGCGCGGGGGCTTCGTGCAGACCCACGCCACCTGCTCGGGCAGCAACAGCTGCCGCGGCGTCTCGTACAACCGCTTCGATCGCACGCTCATCGAGCACACCTGCCGCGCGATGAACACCTGCGGCGGGATGAGCTGCGTCGAGACCGCGGCGGACGAGAACCGACCCGCCGCGGAGCTGTACGCATCCGACTGCGCCGGCTGCCACGGCGAGGGTCACTTCGCCGTCTACCGCGAGCCGGGCGTCACCGAGGCGGCCAGCACCGCGCGCTTCAACAGCCCCGCGCGCCGCGCGCAGCAGGGCGCGATCGTCGCGTTCGGGATCCAGGGCAACGGCGGCGGCGAGTCGGCGTCGGCCAACATGCCCGGCCGGTGGGATCGCTACTCCCGCGCCGAGATCCTCCGCCTCGTCGACTACATCCACACGCTGCCGGTGCGGTCGAACGAGATCATCATCCTCGGGACGACCCACGAGGTGAACCCCGACGGCGGCGACCCGGTGCCGATCGACGCGAGCGTTCCGCCGGGATGAGCGCCGCCCTTGCCCGCGACGCGGTGGGCCTCGGGCTGCGACCGCCGCTCTATGCCGCGCTCCGCGCGCCGTGCGTGGGGGTCGACTACTGCGAGGCGATCAGCGAGAACTTCCTCGGCCCCGCCGCCCCGCCGCGGTGGCAGCTCGACGCCGTGCGCGCGCAGCGACCGGTGGTGCTGCACGGCGTGGGGCTCAACCTCCTGGGACACGAGCCCCTCGACGAGCGCTACCTCGACGCGCTCTGCGCCCTCGCGGAGGCCGTCGACGCGCCCTTCGTGAGCGATCACCTGTGCTGGTCGGCCTCCCACGCCCACCGTCACCACGACCTCCTGCCGACGCCCTACACCCCGGCCCTCGTCGAGCTCGCCGCGGCGCGCGCGGCGTACGTGCAGTCGCGCCTCGGGCGCCCCTTCGCCGTCGAGAACCTCTCGAGCTACGTCGCCTTCGACGCCAGCACGATGCCGGAGCACGAGTTCTACGCGGCGGTCGTCGCGCGGAGCGGGTGCCACGCGCTGCTCGACCTCAACAACGTGTACGTGTCGAGCCGAAACCACGGCTTCGACGCCCGCGCCTACCTCGACGCGATCGACTTCGCCCGCGTGCTGGAGGTGCACCTCGCGGGGCACGTCGTCCTCGCCGACGGCCTGCGCCTCGACACGCACGACCAGCCGGTCTGCGACGCGGTGTGGTCGCTCTACGCGTACGCCTGGCAGCGCGGCGGGCCCTTCCCCACGATGCTCGAGCGCGACGACGCGATCCCCGCGATCGAGGTGCTCATCGACGAGCTGGCGCGCGCGCGGGGTGAGCGTGAGCGAGCCTGACGACATCCTCGCGTGGCTCGCGGCCCTGCAGGCGGACTTCGCCCGCGCGATCCGCACGCCCCTCGACGCCTCCCGCGGGGTGCTCACCGCGCGCGCCGCCGCGCCCGCGGGCGTCGCTCCCGCGAAGGGGGTCGCGGCCTACCAGCGACAGTACTGGTTTCGGCTCTTCACCGCGATGCAGGGGGAGTTTCCGCGGACCGCGCGCGTCGTCGGGCTGTGGCGCTTCAACCAGCTCGCCCAGCGCTTTCTGCTCGGACATCCGCCGCGGAGCGCCGACCTCCACGACGTGGGCGACGGCTTCGTCGCCTTCCTCGACGCGCCGCCGCCCCCGCCGCGCGCGCCGGTCGTGCACGACGCCGTTCGCATCGACGAGGCGTGGCGCGCGGTGCTCGCGGCGCCGGAGGTGCGCCCGTGGCGCCCGCGGCGCGAGGAGGCCTCCGAGCTGGCCCGCGTGCGGCTGCGCCCGTCACCCGCGTGGCGCATCGTGGACGATCGCTTCGGGATCGTTCCCTTGAGCAACGCGCTGGTTGACGATCGGAGCGAGGCCCCGTGCGCTCTCCCGGCCCGCCCGGACCCCTGCGCGTGGGCCATCGTACGCATGCGCGAGGGCACGATCGAGGCGCCGCTCGACCCGGTCGCGGCCCGCTTGTTTCGCGCGTTGTGCGAGGCTCCTCTCGCCGACGCCCTGGCGCGGGTCGATGCCGCGTGCGACGCATCGCAGCGAGCCCGGCTCGCATCGAACGTCAACGCCTGGCTCGCCCAGAGCGTCGCGTGGGAAATGTGGATCGATCCGAAGGACGTGCCATGAGAGTTTTGTTTGTGCTCCCCGTGTGGCTGTTGGGGTGCAGCGACCCGACCCCGACCGCGGCGGACGCCGCCCACGATCTGGCCCTTGCCGACGCCGTCGCGCGGGACGCTCCCGCTGGCGACGTCGTCGCGGTGGACGCGACGGAGGCGTTCTGCGCCCGCGACCCGCGGGTGCAGGGCCCCGCGGCGGGCGTCGAGCAGCGGGGGATGACCGTCGTCGCGCGGCGTGAGTCGATGGCCCCGGCGGGCTCGGGACGTGGGCTCTACACCTGGACGGTGGCCCTCCGCACCGACGCCGGCCCGTTGCCGGTCGACGCGACCCTCGCGGCCTCCCCGCGGATGCCCGACCACGGACACGGCGCGCGGCGAGCGCCCACGGTGCGTTCGCTGGGCGGCGGTCGCTTCGAAATCGCCGGCCTCGATCTCTACATGGAGGGCGTGTGGACCATCACCCTCCGGATCTCCACCAACGGAGCGACCGATCAGGTCGTGTTCGGGGTGTGCATCGGGTGACGCTCGTGGCGTTGGCTCGCGTCCCCGCGCGGGTCACCCGACGGCCGAGCCGCGTCGCCGCCTCGTGCGGGCGGCGGCGACGAGCCCGAGGACGCCGAGCCCGGCGAGGTACGCCTCCCCGGGCGGCGTCCTCCCTCCGGCCGAGCACCCCTCGAACTCCGTGCTCGGGTTGGCGCAGGGGTCGTTGCGGAGCGTCCCGTAGTTGTAGGTTCGGCCCCGCTCGGCCCGGTCGCTGGCGGCGAGCTGGAGGTCGCGGTCGAGGGCCGTCCCGTTGAGGTCGGCGCGGAGGCGGGTCACCGTCGCGGCCGCGCCGAAGGGCCGGAAGGCGAGGTCGACGTCGGGCGTCCCCATGGACATCGCGGTGCACTCCGAGGGAATCGGGGCGCCGAAGCCCCTGGAGCACCGGATCGAGCGGGCGTTGGAGACATCCGAGGCCGACACCCTGGCCGCGCTCTCGGTGAGCCACACGCGGCTGCCGTTGGCCCGGTTGATCCGGTTGAAGGCCGCGAGGAAGTCCGCGGCGGCGTCGGTCGACGGGCGGTCGTAGTCGAACGCGAGGTCGGCGTCGCGCACCTCGCCGTTGGGGAAGTTCATCGCCTCGACGCGCGACTCGGCGATGACCGTGAGGACGAGGCCCACCTTGTCCGCGATGCCCGCGCCGATCATGCGCAGCGGGAGGAGCGGGACGTAGCCCGGCATCACCACGCGGAGCGGCTGCATCTGCGCCACCTCGGCGCCGGGCCGCAGGCGCACGGCCACGAAGTCCATCCGCTGCTGCACGTAGAAATCGATGATCGGCGCGGTGGCGGGCGGCACCACGTAGCCGTTGCCGGTGAGCCAGTTGCGCAGCGCCATCGGGTCTGCGCCGCCGAGCGTCGTCACCTGGTAGGGGCCCACCACCGTGGTGCTGTACACGTTGACCGACGGGTCGCCGAACCCGGCGTTGAGCGATGGCGCCGAGGCGCCCGACGCGAAGCCGCAGCCGCCCGAGTCCCGGCTGCAGCGGAAGGGCGAGGGGGCGGGGTTCACCTGCGCGGCGGAGACGTCGTCCATCGCGGTGAGGAAGACGTTCTCCGCCGCCTCCACCACGACGCCCGGCCCGTTGCGAATCGGCAGGATCCACGAGAACTCCTCCGGCCGCCCCGAGTAGCGGAACTGGTCCCACAGCACCGTCTGGTCGCGCGAGAGCGAGAGCACCATGCGGTGATCGGTCACCACCTGCACGGTGGCGGGGCCGTGGAAGCAGCCGCCGCACGCCGCTGCGTCGAGCGGCGCAGCGAGCGAGGCGGCCAGGGCGAGGATCGGGATCCAACGGGCGGGCGACATGCACGGCATTGTGCACCCGCCCGCGGAGGCGACGGAAGCGCCCTCCGACCGGAAAGTTCGCCGACCACGACGGGGCCACGACCGCAGAGGGCACCACGGAAGCGGCGAAGGGAAGAAGTCCGCTCGCGCCGGTGGGGCCGGGGCGTGTAGCGTGACGCCCGCGCCATGCCGATCGCCCGCCCCATCGCCGCCCTCAGCGCCCTCGCGCTCCTCTCCGCCCCGACGCGCGGGGTCCCCTGCGCCTTCGTCGGCGGCGCCGAGCTCCGCGTGCGCGTCGACGCGGAGGAGGCCCTCATCGTGTGGGACGCCGCCCGGGGCACGGAGCATTTCATCCGACGCGCGGACTTCCGCAAGGAGGGGGGCGACGCGTTCGGCTTCCTGGTGCCCACGCCCACGCGGCCAGAGCTCGCCGAGGCCGACGAGGGCGTCTTCTCGCGCCTCGCCGACCGGTACACCCGACGGGAGCGCCACCTGCGCGCGAGCGGCGAGGCGGGCGTCGAGGTCGTCCAGGTCGCCCGCGTCGCGGGGATGGACGCCACGGTGCTCCGCGCCACCGATCCGCAGGCCCTCGCCGCGTGGTTGCAGCAGCACGGCTTCGCCGCCCGCCCGGCCTTCGCCGCGTGGCTCTCGCGCTACACCGCGGGCACCTGGCACGTCACCGCGTTTCGCTACGACGGCGGCCCGCGCCCCGCGTTCGGCTCACGCGCGGTGCGCCTGAGCTTCCAGACGCCGCGGCCCTTCTACCCCTACGCCGAACCCGCCGACCAGACCCAGCACCCGGCCCGCCGCCTGCGCGTGACGGTCGTCGCCCCGACGCGCATGCGCGGGATGGTGGGCGACGTCCCGTGGGCGGCCCGCACCGGGTACGCCGATCGCCCGGCGCTCCAGTCGATCTTGCGCGGCGCGATCCCCCCGGACCTCGTCCCCGCGGGCGCCTGGATGACCACCTTCGAGGAGCACCCCTCGCGGCGCGGCGCGAGCGACCTTCACTTCGAACCGTCCCCCGCGCAGACCGCCGTCCCCCCGTCCCTTCAGCGGCACCTCCGGGTGCGGGTGCGCGCCGCGCCCGCGAACCTCGGCGGGCTGCGGACCGGCCTCCCGGTCGAGTAGCGGAGGGCGCTGTCAGGAAGCGCTCGGCGCGTCCCCTCGGCGCGCGGGCCCTCGTCGCCGAGCCATGGCGTAGCGCCCGAACGCGCTCATCACGAGCCACTGGGCGCGGGAGCGCGTCGCGCGGCCGTGGCGCGCCGACGCTGCGGGGTCTCCCCGCGATCCCCAGGCCTCGCCCGAACCTACGGCCGCACGCAGCCCACCACCGCGGTGTCGCCGCTGTTCTCCAGCGGACCGAAGCCCGACGCGAAGCCCATCGACGCGCAGAAGCGGTGCATCGCCGCGTTGCACTCCGGCCCGATGCGCGTCGTCGCGGTGCACCCGCTGTGCAGCCGCGCGAGCGCCGTGTACGTGGTGCCCACCACGGCCGCCTGCGCGCTCGCGAGGCAGGTGACGTGCGCGTCGTCGCCGCTGTTCTCCACCGGGCCGAAGCCGGTCGCGAAGCCCTGGGCCATGCACCAGCGATGGATCGCCGCGTTGCACTGCATCCCGATCCGTTCGGTGTTGCCCGTGCATCCGGGGTGCTGGCCCATGAGCTGGGTGTAGGTGGCGCGGCGGGCCTCGCCGCGAACGCACGTGACGGTCGCAGCGGGCGGCCCGTTCTCCACCGGACCGAAGCCCGAGGTCATGCACCCCATCGCACGGCCGCCGCAGAAGCGATGGATCGCGGCGTTGCACTCGGGGCCCACCCGCTGCGTCGTCCCGTTGCACCCCGCGTGGTGCGTCGCGAGGGTCGGGTACGACGTGCCATCCACCGCGGCGCGCAGCCCTTCGTCGACCGTCCCGTCACAGTCGTCGTCCATCCCGTTGCACGCCTCCGCCATCGGCGCCCCCGGCACGCACGCCTCCAGCGCCCCGGCGACGCAGCGAGCGCTCCGTTGGCACCGACCGACCCCGCAGGTGACCCCCGGCGCGTCTTCGTCCACGCTCCCGTCGCAGTCGTCATCGATCCCGTTGCAGCGCTCGGCGGCCGGCGCGCCCGGCGCACACGCGACGAAGCGCCCGGCCACGCACAGCGGCGACGTGCGTTGACACGCGCCCACGCCGCAGGTGGTCTCCGCGAAGCCGTCGTCGACGCGGCCGTCGCAGTTGTCATCGAGGGCGTTGCACGCCTCGGTCGCCCCCGGGTGAATCGAGAGGTTGGCGTCGTCGCAGTCGCGCATCGCACAGCTCGGGTCGGTGCCGAAGCCGTCGCCGTCGCCGTCGCTCCGCTGACACGCCGTGAGCGCGACGTCCGCCCCGGCGTCCACCGGAGCGGGCGTCGCGGCGGCGATCCACGCGCGCACACACGCGAGCTCCGCGGGGCCGAGCGGCGCCCCGTCGGGCGGCATGATCTCACCGCACGCGATGGCCGGGTCGAGCTTCGCCATCAACAGGCTCCGCGCGGGGTCACCGGGAGCGACCACCAGGCGCGTGCGGTCGCAGTTGCCGCGGGTCGCGGAGAGCCGCCCGAGCACGCCGGGGGACTCCAGGTCGATGCCGCCGCGGCGCACCGATCGGGCGTGGCAGTCGCCCGTGGCGCAGCGCGCGGCGAAGAGGCGCTCGACGTAGCCCTCGCCGCAGGTCGCCGGGGCGTCCATCGCGACGGGCGCGTCGACCGGCGGAGTCCCCGCGTCGCCCGCGTCCACGGCGCCGACGTCCACGGCGCCGACGTCCACGGCGCCGTCCGGCCACAGCAGCGGGTCACCCGCCGAACACCCGAGGGCCAACACGAACAGAATGGGCGAGACGCGGCGCACAAAAGTTTCCTATCATCGTTCCACCCGTCGCGACGAGGGCTCAACTCATGATCCGCCGCACCTTGCTCGCCGCGCTCGCGCTTGCCGCCTGCGCGGGTGATGGACGCCTCGAAGACCTGCCCGACGCGGCGCCGCCCGCCGACGTCGCGGTTCCGTTCGACCGGGCCGCCGTGGCAGACGCTGCGCCCGCCCTCGACACCGCGAGCGCGGACGCCAGCGCCACGGATGTCGCCGCGGATGTCGCCCCCGACGCGCCGGCCCCGTTGCCGCCCTTCGCGCCCGCCCCTGCGGCCCTCCAGCGCCTCACCCGACGCCAGTACCAGAACGCCCTGCGCGACCTCCTCGGCGCGTCGATCCGCGTCCCCACCGACCTCGAGGTCGACACCCCGCTCTATGGTTTCACGACGCTGGGGGCCGCGAGCCTCTCCATCGCGCCGCGCGCCGCCGAGCAGTACGAGGCCGCCGCCCTCGACGTGGCCCGCCAGGTGTTCGGCGCCCCGGCGTCCCGTGCGGCCTTCGTCGGCTGCGCGCCCGCCGCCCCCGACGACGCGTGCGTGACGGGCTTCCTCCAGCGCTTCGGTCGCCGCGCGTGGCGTCGCCCGCTCACCGACGCGGAGCTCACCCGGTGGCGCGGGGTGGTGAGCGCGGTGACGCCCCTCTTCCGCGACGTGTGGGCGGGCCTGGAGTACGCCGTGGCGGGGATGCTCGCGTCGCCGGGCTTTCTGTACCGGGTCGAGCTCGGCGCCGCCGACCCGAGCGACGCCACGCGGCTGCGCTACACGGGCTACGAGATGGCCTCGCGGCTGTCGTTCACGCTCTGGACGACGACGCCCGACGACGCGCTGCTCGACGCCGCGGCGCGGGGTGAGCTCGACACCGCGGCGGGGGTGGCGACGCAGGCGACGCGGCTCCTCGGCCACCCGCGGGCCCGCGAGGCCGTGGGCAACTTCTTCGGCGAGTACCTCAAGCTCGATCGCCTGGAGGGGCTGTCGCGCGACCCGATGGTGTTCCCGCTGCTGACGCCGACGCTCGGGGGATCGATGCGGGCCGAGGTGCTCGCCCTGCTCGACGACGTGGTGTTCGGTCGCGACGCCGACGTCCGCGAGATGTTCGACACGCGGGTCACCTTCGTCAACGCCGAGCTCGCGCGGCTGTACAACCTCGGGGGCGTGACGGGGGCGGGGCTCGCGCGGGTCGAGCTGCCGGCCGCCGGGCCGCGCGCCGGTGTGCTCACGACGGCGGGCTTCCTCACGCTCAACGCGCACGCCACGGTCACGTCGCCGACGCTGCGCGGGCGCTTCATCCGGCAGTTTCTCCTCTGCGAAGACATCAACCCGCCCCCCGAGGGCGTTCAGACAGCGCTGCCGCTCGAAGCGCCCGGCGCCCCCGCCCGCACCCTCCGGCAGCGCCTCGAGATGATCCACCTCACCACCCCCACCTGCGCGAGCTGTCACGTCCGCATGGACCCGCTGGGATTCGGCCTCGAGAACTTCGACGCCCTCGGCCTCTACCGCACCACGGACAACGGCCTCCCGGTCGACCCGCGCGGCGAGGTCGACGGCCGACCCTTCCGCAACGCCCGCGAGCTCGGCCGGCTGCTGCGCGAGCACCCGCACGTCGCCGAGTGCCTCGTGCGCCAGACGTACCGCTACGCCGCCGGGCACCTCGACACCGACGGCGAGGCGCGCGCCCTCGCGGCCATCACCGACACCTTCACCCGCGACGGGCACCGCTTCCGCGCGATGCTCACCGCGCTGGTGTCGAGCGACGGCTTCCGCTACGCCGGGAGGACGCCGTGAGCGCGCGCTTCACCCTCCCCCGACGCACCTTCCTGCGCGGGCTCGCGGGCGGCGCGCTGGTCTCCGTCGCGCTGCCGGCGCTGGAGGCGATGTTCGACGTCAACGGCGAGGCGCTGGCGGGCGGCGACCCGATCCCCACGCGCTTCGGGGTGTGGTTCTGGGGCAACGGCGTGCGCCGCGCCCATTGGACCCCCATCGGGACGGGCGCCGCCTGGACGCCGCGCAACGAGACCGAGCCCCTCGCCGCCGCGGGCCTCCGCCCGTACGTGAGCCCCGTCACGGGCTTCGAGATCAAGACGGCGACCCACCCGCACCACTCGGGGATGGCGGGCATCCTCACGGGCCACCGCTACCACGAGATCGGGCGCGTGCGAGACACCATCGCGTCGACCTTCGCGCAGCCCTCCATCGACCAGGTGGTGGCCGCGCGCTGGTGGTCGAACCCGGCGACCCGCGCCCGCTATCGCTCGCTCGAGGTCGGCGTCTGTCGCTTCACGGGAACCGACGAGGGGACCACCTTCCAGCACCTCTCGCACAACGGCCCCAACAATGTGAACCCCGCGGAGTACTCGCCCCGCGCGGTGTTCGATCGCCTCTTCGGCGGGGGCGCCCTCGCGCCGCAGGTGACGGCCGCGCGCCGCTCGGTGCTCGACGCCATCCGCGGCGACCTCACGGGGCTCCGCGGCCGCGTCTCCGCCGCCGACCGCACGCGCCTCGACCAGCACCTGGAGAGCATCCGCTCGATCGAGCTGCGGCTCATGGCCTCGCCCGCGCTCTGCACCACGCCCGTGCGCCCCGCCGAGGGCTACCCCGACGTGATGGGCCGCGAGCAGATCCAGCAGAAGAACGAGGTGATGTCCGACCTCGTCGCGATGGCCCTCGCGTGCGACCTCA